>DATJBC010000338.1:0-7066 GCA_035515515.1 Acidimicrobiales bacterium | reverse complement strand
GGGGGGATTTCCCCTATCACGATAGTAACAACCCTGCTCCGCCGGTGCGACCGGGCCGGCCCGGTCTGCGATCATCCTGCGGTGGGCACTCCCCCCGTCGTACCCGGCCCCGGCGCCGAGCCCACCTCGGCCGAGGCGCCGGCCGGCGGTGCCCCGGCGCCCCCGGTCGCCCCCCGGCGGCCCACGGTCCTCGAGGCCCACGGCGACCGCCGGGTCGACGACTGGTTCTGGCTGCGCCGGCGCGAGGACCCCGAGGTCCTGGCCCTCCTGGGCGCCGAGAACGACTACACGGGGCGCCGCACGGCGCACCTCGAGGGGCTGCGCCAGGCGCTGTTCGCCGAGATCAAGTCCCGCATCGTGGAGACCGACCAGGCCGTCCCGGTGCGCAAGGGGCCCTGGTGGTACTACCCGCGCACCGTGGAGGGCGCCGACTACCCCCTGCACTGCCGCCTGCCCGTGGACGGCCCGGGCCGTGACCGGGGCACGCCGCCGCTGCCGCCGGCCGGCGCCGCCCCGTGGGCGGACGAGGTGGTGCTGCTGGACGAGAACGCCCTGGCCGCCGGGCACGGGTACCTGGACGTGGCCAACATCTCGGTCAGCCCCGGCCACGGCCGGCTGTGCTACGCCACCGACACCACGGGGGCGGAGCGCTTCACCCTGCGGGTGCGCGACCTCGACACGGGGGCCGACCTCGACGACACCGTCGAGGGCACCTCCTACGGGGTGGCCTGGGCCAACGACGACGCCACCGTCTTCTACACCCGGCCCGACGCCGCCAACCGGCCCTTCCAGCTGTGGCGCCACCGGGTGGGCGACGACCCCGCTCGCGACGTGCTCGTCCTCGAGGAGGCCGACGAGCGCTTCCACATGGGGGCGTCGCGCACCAAGGACGGCCGCTACGTGCTGGTCGAGCTGCACTCGCGGGTGACCTCCGAGGTGCTGGCCATCCCGGCCGACGACCCCGGCGCCGCCCCCCGGGTGCTGGCCCCCCGGTCCCAGGGCGTGGAGTACGGCGTCGAGCACCACCACGGCACCTTCCTCCTCCTCACCAACGACGCCGCCGAGAACTTCCGGGTCGTGGCGCTCCCCGCCGGCGACCTCGGCGGCGAGCGCCGGGAGGTGCTGGCGCACCGCCCCGACGTGCGCCTCGAGGCGCTCGAGGTCTTCGAGCGCTTCCTCGTCGTCTACGAGCGCGCCGGAGGGACGCCGCGGGTGCGGGTGATCGCCCTCGGCCCCGACCCGTCGTGGGTCGGCCCGCTGCCCGAGGGATACGTGGTGGCGCGACCCGAGGACCCGTCGACCTCGTGGGGCGGCGCCAACCCCGAGTTCGAGGCCGAGTCGCTGCGCTTCGAGTACTCGTCGCTCGTGACGCCCCGTTCGGTCTTCGACCTCGACATGGCGAGCGGTGCCGTCACCCTGCGCAAGCGCCAGCCGGTCGAGGGCGGGTACGCCCCCGAGGACTACGTCACCGAGCGGCTGTGGGCCGAGGCCCCCGACGGCCGGCGCGTGCCCATGTCGGTGGTGCGACGGCGCGACGTGGCCCGGGGCACCGGCGCGCCGTGCCTGCTGTACGGGTACGGCGCCTACGAGGCGTGCATGGACCCCGTCTTCTCGTCGATGCGCCTGAGCCTGCTCGACCGCGGCTTTCTGTTCGCCATCGCCCACGTGCGCGGCGGCGGGGAGCTGGGGCGCCGCTGGTACGAGGAGGGGCGGCTGCTGCGCAAGCCCAACACCTTCAGTGACTTCGAGGCCTGCGCGCGCACGCTGGTGGCCGAGGGCTGGACCACCCCCGAGAGGCTCGTGGCCCGCGGGGGCTCGGCGGGAGGGCTGCTCATCGGGGCGGTCGCCAACCAGGCCCCCGCGCTGTTCCGGGCCATGGTGGCCGAGGTCCCCTTCGTCGACTGTCTCACCACCATGTGCGACGAGTCCCTCCCCCTCACGGTGATCGAGTGGGAGGAGTGGGGCAACCCGCTGGCCGACGCCGAGGTGTACGCCGTCATGAAGGCCTACAGCCCCTACGACAACGTGGGGCCGGGCCCCCACCCCGACATCCTCGTCACCGCCGGCCTCGAGGATCCCCGCGTGGGCTACTGGGAGCCCGCCAAATGGGTGCAGCGGCTCCGGGCGGCGGATCCCGAGTGCCGGGTCCTGCTCAAGACCGAGCTCGGCGCCGGCCACGGCGGGCCCTCGGGGCGCTACCAGGCCTGGCGCGACGAGGCGTTCGTGCTGTCGTTCGTCCTCGACGCCGTGGGCCTGGCGTCTTGAGGGCCTGGCGGGCGGCTACGCGCCCACATCGATGTCCATGTCGAAGGGGGACTGGTAGCCCGGCGGCAGCGCCACCAGCCGGCCGTTCGCCGACACGACGACGTCACTGGCGGCTCCCAGGCGGAGCTGGACGCTGCCCGACACCGCCACGGTCCGGGACTGTCCGGCGGACAGCACCCCCGTCCACACCGGCGATCCCGACGGCTGGTCGCTGACCAGCACCCAGCACAACCCGGTGGCCGTGAGGACGAGCGTGGCGCCCGAGCCCGCGCCGAGTGCGTACCGAGCCGAGTGCGCCGTCGCTGTCACGGGGAGGACGGCCGACGGCGCCGGGGTGGACGCGGTGGTGCCGGCGGCGCCCCGGCCGGGCGCCCGGCTGCTGCGCAGGGGTGTGACGACGCGGTGTGGCGAGGACGAGGGGTGGCGCCCCGGCGGGCGAGTCGAGGGGATGGTGACGGCCAGCACGACGGCCACCGCCACGGCGCCCGCCCCCGCCGCCGCCAGCGCGTTGCGACCAGGGTGCCGGCGGCCCACGGGGCCCAGGCGCTCCGCCCACGGCGTGCGGTAGGGCACCCGCTCCGGCGCGGGGGTCGCCCCGGCGGGCGGGGCCGAGTCGTCGACGAACACCATGGCCGGGCTCCGCCGCTCGTTGGGCTTGCCCGCGCTGCCCGAGGGCCGGCGCGCCGGGCGGCGAGGGCCGGCGCGCCGGGGCGCGGGGCGCGGCGCGGGGACGGCGACGGGCGCCTCGGCGTGGCTCCAGGCGGCCGGCCCCCTGCGGGCAGGGGCGGCGTCGGGCCTGGCCCGCGCCCGGCTCGCGCCCTGGCGGTCGTGGCGGTCGGGCGTGGACAGCGCCGACACGTGGTGGTCGCCCAGATGGCGCATGGTGTCCAGGGCGTGCTGGTGGTTCTGGACCGAGCGCCGCTCGTCGGCGACGCGGTGCCATGACGTCCACGCCACGGCCACCCCGACGAGGGCGATGAGTCCGAGGATGGCGACCGCCGTCATCGACACCATTCAACCGAATGCCGGGAGGGTCCGGTACCGCGCCCGGACGGGCCGCCATCGGTGACACCGACGTCACCGGAAGGTGCCCGCTGACCGGGGCCTGGCCGCCGTGCCCGCCCCGCCGCGCGCCAAGGACAACGGCGGCAAAACGCCGCGGCACCCCCGGCGCGGGCGGTGGGGCGAGCGGGGCCGGGGGCGGGATCAGTAGTGGGGCAGGGCCGGGAAGGCGTAGCCCTCGGGGGGGCGCCGGGGCGCGGGGCGCCGGGCCAGCGCGGCGGACACCGCCTGCGCCAGGCGCGCCTCTTTGTCCTTCTCGACGCCCTCGGCCCGGTCGTGGAACTCGGGCATGACGCGGCGGGCGAAGAGCTCGAGCGACTCGCAGATGTGCTCGTGGCGGTTGCGCCCCGCCTGGCTCACGAAGATGAGCTGGTCCACGCCGGCGTCCTCGTAGGCGCGCACCAGCTCGGTGATCTGCGCGGGGGTCCCGATGGCGCCGCGCATCGAACCCAGGCCCTGCTCCATGAGCTGGGCGCCCAGGACCTGGCCGGTGCGCGCCGCCACGGCGCGGCTGAACCCGAAGGAGTCGCGGTTGCGCAGGAACTCGTCCCACACGCTGGTGACGCCGGGGGTGTGGTTTCCGTAGACGTAGTAGTGGCCGAGCGAGTACCCGAAGAAGTGGCTGCCGTCGAGCCCGCGCTCGATGGCCTGGGCCTCGTCCTCGTGGCACATGAGGGGGAGCACGCACGCCAGGTTGGCGTTGACGGCGAACCCGGCGGGGACGCACTGGTCGGAGGCGATGGTGCCGTAGTAGTCGTCCACCCACGCCCGGGCCTCTTCGGCCTCGATGAACGAGAAGGTCAGGGCGCCGATGCCCAGGGTCGCCGCCAGGTGGATGGTGTCGCGCCGGCTGCACGCCACCCACAGCGGGGGGTGCGGACGCTGCAGGGGCTTGGGGACCAGGTTCCTGGGCGGGATCTGGACGAAACGGCCCTCGTGGCCGGCGAAGGGCTCCTCCACCATGAGCCGGGTGACGACGTCGAGGGACTCCCGCCACTGGTCGCGCTTGGTGGCCCGGTCGACCAGGTAGCCGCCCAGCTCGGCCTCCGAACTCGACTCGCCCGTGCCGAACTCCACACGTCCGTCCGAGACCAGGTCGAGCGTGGCGATCCGCTCGGCCACGCGCGCCGGGTGGTTGAAACCCACCGGCAGCTGGACGATGCCGTGCCCGAGCCGGATGCGGCTCGTACGCTGGCTGGCGGCGGCCAGGAACACCTCGGGCGCCGAGGAGTGGGCGTACTCCTCGAGGTAGTGGTGCTCGACCTCCCACACGTAGTCGAAGCCCAGTCGGTCGGCCAGCTCGACCTGCTCGAGGGCGTCCTTGAAGAGGCGGTGCTCGTCGCCGTCCGCCCACGGGCGGGGCAGCTGCAGTTCGTAGAAGATGCCGAAGCGCACCGGAGGCTGGCCCTCAGTCGAGCTCGTTCTCGAGCATGGCGTCCACGAGGCGCTCGACCACGGTCCGGTCCCGGGGCGACAGCCGCCGCAGCTTGATCGCCAGGAGCGACCCGTCCTCGTCGAGCCGCGGCGAGTCGACGGGCGCGCTGTTGAGCGGTCGGGGCCGGTGCGCGGGACGGCCGATGCGGGCCAGCACGTCCTCGAGCGGCAGCTCGAGGGCCCCCGCCACGCGCTCGAGGACGTCGGCGCTGGGGTTGGGGAGGAGGCGGATGGCGCCGATGGCCTCTTTCCGGCCGGTCTCGAGATCCCGCCACAGTGACTCGGAGACCTTGGCCCGGCGGGCGGCGTCGCGGCGCCGGAGCCCGCGCTGCTCGCGCTGCTCGGCCAGCCACCGCCCGAACTCGGCCCACTGCTGCGACTCGTCCACCGATGCCAGCGTGCCGGTTTCAGGCCCGCGCGTCCAGCCCGCCACGCCCGTCGGTGTGCACGGCGCGCGCCCCGGCGCTCCCGCCGGCGCGCCTGGTCAGGTGCGGAGCCCGAAGCGCGGGCGCAGTGCGGGATCGAGTTCCGCGCGCCGGGGGTTCTCCTTGTCGCGCGCCGAGAGCACCGGGTCGGAGACGCCCCAGTCGGCGCCGACGTCGGGGTCGTCCCAGGCCACCCCGAGCTCGTCGCGGGGGTTGTAGTAGCCGTCGACCAGGTACCACAGGAGCACGTCGGTGAGCGACGCGAACCCGTGGGCCACCCCGGGCGGGATGAACACGCCGCCGTCCTGCGCCCCGTCGAGGTCGAGGGTGAGGGTGGCGCCCTCGGTGGGCGAGCCCACCCGCAGGTCGTGGAGCACCACGCGGGCCGTGCCCCGCAGGACGTACCAGTAGTCGGCCTGGTGCAGGTGGTAGTGCAGTCCGACCACGGCGCCGGCCTGCTTCTCCGAGCGGTTCCCCTGCACCATCTCGCGGCCGAGGGGGAACCACGACCGGCGGTAGGTCTCCACGAAGCGCCCCCGCTCGTCGCCGTGCACGTCGGGCCGGACGACGACGACGTCGGCGATGACCTCCGAGGGCTCGATGACGGGCACGGCGGGGCAGGCTACCCGCTGGGCGCGGCGGGCTCCTCCCCGTCCTACGCCTCGAAGCGCCCGAACCCGCCCCGGTAATAGACGAGGGGGCGGCCCCGGGTCACGCCCATGTCCCGCACCCGCCCCACCACGAGCTCGTGGTCACCGGCGTCGTGCGCCTCGACGAAGGTGCACTCCACCCAGGCGAGCGCCCCGTCGAGCACCGGGGCGCCGTTGCGCCCCGGGCGCCACCCCACGCCCCGGAACTTGTCGCCCCCCGACACCGCGAAGTCCCGGCCGATCGCCTCCTGGTCCTCGGCGAGGATGTTGACGCAGAAGGCGCCCGCCGCCGCGATCCGGGGCCAGCTCGTCGAGCTCTTCCCCGGGGCCAGCGCCACCAGCGGCGGCTCCAGCGACAAGGCGGCGAAGGCCTGGCACGTGAAGCCCACGGGCTCCCCGCCCTCGGCGGCCGTCACCACGGTGACCCCCGTGGCGAAGTGGCCGAGCACCTCTCGGAAGCGGCCGGCGTCGAAGGTCGGGGCGCCCGTGGCGCCCAGGTCGTCGCCGGCGGCGTCCACCGCACCCATGCCGTCGCCCGTGCTGCTGTCACCCATGGTGTCCTCGCGTCTCGCGCCGGCCGTCGCCGGGCCACCCGGCGCAGCCTCCCATCGTCAGGTGGCGCCGAGCTCGAGGGCCAATCCTTCTCTGGCGGCGATCAGGCTGTCGAGGCGGCCGGCGTCGCGCGTGGCGCGGGCGTCGGACAGCAGCCCGTCGATGTCGTCGTCGGTGTGCAGCGGGTCGTGGTGGAACAGCGCCAGCTGGCGGGCACCGGCTTCGGCGGCGACGTGCACCGCGTAGCTCACCGTCGAGTGCCCCCAGGTCGCCTTGGCCCGGTACTCGTCCTCGGTGTACTGGGCGTCGTGGATGACGAGGTCGGCGCGGTCGCAGAGCTCCAGGACCGCGGGCGCCACGTGGTCGCGGTCGTCGGGGGCCTGGTGGTCGCTCACGAAGGCGAGCACGGCCCCCCCGGCCTCGATGCGAAAGCCCAGGGTGGTGCCCACGTGGGGCACCTGGCGCACCATCACCTTGGCGGACCCCACGGCCAGCACGTCGTCGGCCACCTCGCGGAATTCGATCATGCCGGCGAGCTCCTTCACCTCCACGGGGAAGAACGGGGGCTTCACGACGCGGTCGATGATGTCGTGCAGGGGGTTGGGGTCCTGGACGGGCCCGTACACGTCCATCCGGGCGCCGGCGCGCAACAGGGGCGTGCAGAAGGGCAGCCCGATG
>DATJBC010000337.1:0-4924 GCA_035515515.1 Acidimicrobiales bacterium | reverse complement strand
CGGGTCCCGACGAGCGCGACGACGCCAACACCGTCGAGCTGCAGCTCTACTTCCCCACCACGCTGCCCCCGCTGACCGTGGACGTCCTGCCCGTGCCCGGGTGGACCGATCCGTCCCGACCCAGACGCTGCCCCGGCCGGTGCAGACCGATGACCGGGCCGGTGAGCGACATCGTGTCGTCGGTCACGTGGAGGGCGACCGCCGGGGGCATCGCGCCCGGGCGGTACCGAGGACTTCGCCGTCGCCGCGGGGTCCCTGCCGTCCAAGCCCGGCGCACTCGTGTTCAAGGCGCTGCAGACGTACTCGTCGGGCACGATCGTGCGCTGGATCGAGGTGCCGGTGGCGGGACAGCCCGCGCCCGACTTCCCCGCCCCGGTGCTCACCCTCACGCCCCCGGCCGGCGCGACGGCCACCTCGGCGGCCCCCGCGGCGTCCTCGGGCTCCTCGGGCACCGACGGGGTGGCCGGCGCCGCCTTGGTGCTCGGGGTGGTCAACCTCGCCGGCGTGGGTCTGCTGGCGGCCGGCCGGCGCCGCCGTCAGTCCCGGACCCGGGCCACGACGTAGCAGCGCTCGGTGTCGCTCTCCTCGGGGTAGGGCGGCCGGACGACGAGCTCGGTCACGCCGAGCCCGGCTCGCTCGACCCGGCCGGCGAGGTCGCCGGGGTCACGGAGCACGACGGTGACGTCGAGGGCGCGCCCGTGCCACTCGTCGACGTGGCGCTCACCGGCGCCGGCGTGCACGGCGATCACCACCACGCCGCCGGGGGCGAGCGCCGCCCGCCAGTCGGCCAGGACCGCGTCGAGGGCCCCCACGGGCCCGTAGATGAGGCAGTAGAAGGCCACGATCCCCCCCAACGTGGCGCGGCGGGCGGGCAGCCGGGCCAGGTCGGCGAGCACGAGGGGGCCCGGCGCGCCCCCGGCGCGGGCCTCGAGGACCTGCCCGGGCGAGGCGTCGGACACGATGACGGGGGCGCCGCGGCGCGCCAGGTAGGCGCCGATATGGCCGGGGCCCGCCCCCACCTCGAGCACGGGCCGGCCCGCGGGGAACATGGGCGCCACCCGGTCGAGCAGGTCACGGTCGAAGGGCTTGCGGTCGAGCTCGCCTTCGAATTCGACCCGGTACAGGTCGGCGACGGCGTCGAAGGAGCGGGTGACCCGGGCGCGCTCCGCCCGCCAGTCCCCGTTCACCTCGCCGTCAGCGGTCGGACTGGTCCCACTCCTCGGAGATGATCTGCACCTCGATCAACGAGGCCACCTCGTCGGCCAGCACCGCGCACCGGCAGGGCTCCTCGGCCAGGTCCGCCTCGAGGACCAGGGACACCAGCCGGTCCACCACCCGCTGCTGACCGTGCTCGATGAGCCGGGCCGTGAACGGCGACAGCCGCAGCACCATGGGCCGCTCGTCCTCGGCGTGGCGGACGAACGCCTCGAGCAGGGCCGAGGCGGCGTCGCTCAGCCGGCCGTGGTCGCCCTTGTTGGCGATGGGGCCGAGCTCGTGGGCCATGTCGAGCAGACGTCGGTGGTCGACGACCCCCTCGTCCCACTCGGGCACCGGTTCGAAGGTCATGGCGGCCCTCCCAGGTGGACGCCTCGTCAGCATCCCCCCGGACACCCCGTTCTGCAAGGGGAAATGGCCCAATACCCGGCGCGGGCTCGCCCGCCCGGGGGCGTGCTCGCTACCCTCGGCCGGCACGGCGCGCCTGCCTGGGCGGCCGGCCGGGGGAGGTCGGGGTGCTGCTCGAGGGTCGGGTGTGCGTGGTGTCGGGGGCGGGCCCCGGCCTGGGGCGCCAGGTGGCCCTGGCCTTCGCCCGCCACGGGGCGGCCGTCGTCCTCTCCGCCCGGCGGCGGGCGGTCCTCGAGGAGATCGCCGCCGAGGTCGAGGGCGCCGGGGGGCGGGCGCTGGTGGTGCCCGCCGACGTCACCGACAAGGCCCAGTGCGAGCACCTGGCGTCCACCGCGGCGGCCGAGCTCGGGGGGGTCGACGTGGTCGTCAACAACGTCTTCGCCGTGGACGTCTTCAAGACCTTCCGCCGTGTCGACCTCGACGACTGGCGCCAGCTGGTGGAGGTCAACCTCTTCGGCCCGCTCCAGGTGTCCCAGGCGGCCATCCCCCACCTCCAGGCGCGCGGCGGCGGCTCGATCGTGTTCGTGAACTCCATGGCCATCCGCAAGCCCCGCGCCCAGGAGGGCGGCTACACGGTGGCCAAGGGGGCGCTGCTCACGGCGGCCCGCCAGATGGCTCTCGAGCTCGGCCGCCACGGCATCCGGGTCAACTCGGTGCTGCCCGGGTGGATGTGGGGCCCGCAGGTCCAGGAGTACGTGCGCTTCCTCGCCGAGCACCGCGGCGTCGACGAGCAGGCCGTCATCGACGAGATCACCGCCCCCATCGCGCTGGGCGCCATCCCCACCGACGAGGAGGTGGCCGGCACCGTGCTGTACCTGGCGTCGGACCTGTCGCGCGCGGTTACCGGGCAGGCCATCGACGTGAACGGGGGCGAGGTCTTCGACTGATCGCCTCGGCGCGCCCCGCGGGCGTGCGGGGACATCGTCACTCCTGTCACTTTGACAACATCCCCCTGGCAGCGGCGCCGGGCGGAGCAGCCTCCCCGGCGCCGTTTGGCACCGCAAGTCGGCCCTTGCTAAGCAGTAACCCCATTGTGACCGTCGTCGGGCGACCCTCGACGGCTCCGCCCAACCAGGCAAAACGGGCCCGCTGGCGGCCGGTTCTCGGGGGCGGGGCTGTCGTCACAGTGCTCTGCTGCAGCCTGCTCCCCCCGGCGCGCCCGGCGGGGGCGGACCCGCTGGCGAGCACGCGGGCGCGCGCCGGCGCCATCGCCGCCCGGCTGTCGGCCGACCAGGCCCGCCTCGACGCCGTGTCCCAGCAGTACGACGCCGCCCAGCAGCGCGTGTCCCAGCTCGACGGCCAGCTGGCCTCGATCAAGTCGACGGTGGGCGCCGACAAAGCCGCCGTGGTGTCCGACCAGGCGACCCTGCGCCAGGAGGCCATCCACGCCTACATGACGGGCGCCACCGACAGCGACCTGTCGACGCTGTTCTCGTCGGGGGCCGAGTCGGTGGGTGCCGCCACCGAGTACCGCGCCGTGGCCAGCGGCGCCATCTCCGACGCCATCGACGCCCTGGGCGCCGCCCAGACGCGCCTGGCCGCCCAGGAGGCCACCCTCCAGTCCGCCCAGGCCTCGGCGCAGGCCGCCCTGTCCCTGGCGGGCGCGGCACGGCGGTCGGCCATGGCCACCGTGGCGGACCAGGAGGCCACCCTGGGCCAGCTGAAGGGGCGCATCGCCACGCTGGTGTCCGAGGAGCAGACCTCGAGGGCGCGGGCCTCGCACGCCGCCTTCGTGAACCGCATCCACGGCGCCGCCCTCCCCAACCTGCCCGCCGCGGGCGGGGCGGCCCGGGCCATCGCCGCGGCCGAGAGCCAGGAGGGCGTCCCCTACCGCTGGGGCGGGGAGAGCCCGGGGAGCGGCTTCGACTGCTCGGGGCTCACCCAGTGGTCGTGGGCGCAGGCCGGCGTGAGCCTGCCCCGCACGGCGGCCGCCCAGTACGGGGCGATCCCCCACGTGTCGCTGTCGGCCCTCGAGCCCGGCGACCTCGTGTTCTGGAGCGCAGGGGGCGGCATCTCCCACGTGGGCATGTACGTGGGCGGGGGCGACGTCATCAACGCCCCCACCACCGGGGAGGTCGTGCGCATCCAGCCCATCTGGAACAGCGGGCTGGTGGGAGCGGGCCGGCCCTGAGCCCCCGCCGGGTCGGCCCGGTGCCTGCCGACCCGCGCGCCACCGCCGTCGCCTGTGTCCGCTGTGCTCGTCGGGACAGCACGTGCCCTGAACCGTAGGCTCGTCCCCCTGTGACCACGGCCGGCGGGCCGCACCGTCCCCGCCGCCACCTGCACGGGGCCTCGGTAAAGGGGTCTGAGCGGGCCTGAAAGGAGCGTCCTCACCATGGAGATGGAGTACCGGCGACTGGGCCGATCCGGCCTCAAGGTGAGCGTGCTGTCGTTCGGGTCGTGGGTCACCTTCGGCCCCCAGCTCGACGAGGGCCTGGCCTCGGACTGCCTGGCCGCGGCGCGCGAGGCAGGGGTCAACTTCTTCGACAACGCCGAGTCGTACGCGGGCGGGGAGTCCGAGCGCATCATGGGCAAGGCGCTCGCCCGGCTGGGTTGGCCCCGCCACAGCTACGTGGTGTCCACCAAGGTGTTCTGGGGCCTCCACGACGAGGTCAACATGAAGAACACCCTCAACCGCAAGTACCTCCTGCAGGCCGTCGAGGGGTCGTTGGAGCGCTTCGACCTCGACTTCGTCGACCTCCTCTTCTGTCACCGCGCCGACCCCGAGACCCCGATCGAGGAGACGGTGTGGGCCATGTCGGACATCGTGAGCTCGGGCCGGGCGCTGTACTGGGGGACCTCGGAGTGGGCAGCGGACGAGATCCGCGCCGCCTGGGACATCGCCGACCGCCACAACCTGCACAAGCCGGTCATGGAGCAGCCGCAGTACAACATGCTCGAGCGCCGCAAGGTCGAGCAGGAGTTCGCCCGCCTCTACGACGACATCGGCCTGGGACTGACGATCTGGAGCCCGCTCGCCTCGGGGTTGCTCACCGGCAAGTACATCGACGGCGTTCCCGAGGGCAGCCGGGCGGCGCTGCCCGGCTACGAGTGGCTCCAGGGCATGCTCACCGACGAGCGCCGCAACAAGAAGGTGAAAGCCTTCAAGGAGGTCGCCGACGGTCTCGGCTGCAGCCTGGCCCAGATGGCACTGGCCTGGTGCATCAAGAACCCACACGTCTCCACCGTCATCACCGGGGCCAGCCGGGCCGAGCAGGTGACCGAGAACATGAAGGCGCTCGAGGCGGTGCCGCTGCTCGACGAGGCCGTCATGCAGCGCATCGACGAGATCACCTACTTC
>DATJBC010000336.1:0-7504 GCA_035515515.1 Acidimicrobiales bacterium | reverse complement strand
TACCTGTGGGTGCGCGCCGCCGTCTGGCACCGCGGGGCCTTCGGGCTCCCCCACATCCCGAGCACCATGGTCCCCTACCTGCCGGGGATGATCCTCATCCTGCTCCTGGCGGTGATGATCGTCACGCCCCTGCTGGGCGCGGGGCGCTCGCCGCACATCCTGTACCGGCCCACCGAGATCGACGTCCGCTTCGACGACGTGGTGGGCGCGCCCGTGGTCGTCGACGAGGTGGTGAAGACCCTCAACCTGTTCCTCTCGCACCGCACCTTCGCCGAGCACATGGGGGGATCGGCCCGGCGCGCCATCCTCTTCGAGGGCCCGCCCGGGACGGGCAAGACCTACATGGCCAAGGCGATGGCGGCCGAGGCGGGCGTGCCCTTCCTCTTCGTGTCGTCGTCGGCCTTCCAGTCGATGTTCTACGGGCAGACCAACCGCAAGATCCGCTCCTACTTCCGGGCCCTGCGCACCTACGCCCGGCGCGAGGGCGGCGCCATCGGCTTCATCGAGGAGATCGACGCCATCGGCGGGGCGCGGGGCGGCATGGGCGCGGGCCGCCACCACGACGGCGTGGCGGGCGTGGTGAACGAGCTGTTGATCCAGCTGCAGTCCTTCGACCAGCCGCCCCGAGGCGTGCGCCTCCGGGGGGCCCTCGTCGACCTGGTGAACGCTTGGCTCCCCCACGCCCGGCAGATGCGCAAGCCCGTGGCGCCCGCCGCCAACATGCTCGTCATCGGGGCCACCAACCGCGCGGCGGACCTCGACCCCGCGCTGGTGCGGCCGGGGCGCTTCGACCGCTCCGTCTACTTCGACCTGCCGTCGAAGTCGGGGCGCCGCGAGATCCTCGACTACTACCTGGCCAAGAAGGCGCACGACCCCGAGCTCGACGACCCGGCCCGGCGCGACTCGCTGGCCGCCATGACCTTCGGGTACTCGCCGGTGATGCTCGAACACCTGCTGGACGAGGCGTTGGTGTGGGCATTACGCCGGGACGCGTCCGCCCTGTCGTGGGCGGACGTGCAGCGGGCCAAGATGACCGAGGAGATCGGCCTGGCCCAGCCGGTGGAGTACGCCGAGGCCGAGCGTCGCACGATCGCCACCCACGAGGCGGGGCATGCCACCGTGGCGTGGCTGGTGGGCCGGGGGCGCAAGCTCGAGGTCCTGTCGATCGTGAAGCGCCGGGAGGCGCTGGGGCTCCTGTCGCACTCCGACGAGGAGGAGCGCTTCACCAAGACGCGCTCGGAGATCGAGGCGCTCATCCAGATCGCCTTCGGCGGCATGGTGGCCGAGGAGCTGTTCTTCGGCGAGACAAGCTCGGGGGTGGCCGCCGATCTCCAGGCCGCCACCATGGCCGCCTGCCAGATGGTGGGGAGCCTGGGCATGGGCAGCTCGCTCATCTCCCTGGCCGCCCTGGACATGCCGGGCAACATCGTGTCCAAGGTGACCTCCACCGACGCCGGGCGCGAGGAGGTCGACGACCTGCTGCGGGGGGCCAAGGCCGAGGTGCGCGCCATGCTCGAGGACAACCGCCCGGTGATCGAGGCCCTGCGCGACGCCCTCATCGAGCGCGACGAGCTGGTGGGCAGCCAGATCATCGACGTCATCCGCTCGGCCGTCCCCGTGTCCAAGACGCCCACGACGTCGAACTGACCGAGTGCACACAGTACGCCGGTGCATCTGCGACCGGACGCGACGATGGCCCCCGCCGAAGCGGGGGCCATCGTCTGCTAGAGCGTCCGTTCGCCCCTCGACCATGGGCCGAGGGCGTCAGGATCTACATGCTCAGCCGCCGGCACCCGGCGAAGCGTAGCTCTGACCCCAGGCGAAGGGGTTCGCCGTGGAGCTGGCGTAGCTACCCGAGCAGTGCGCCGCGGCGTTGGTGCCACTGACGTGGGCGTAGAACACGCCGGCCGTCGTGGCACCGCTCTGCACGTGGGCCGAAGACCAGAACGACACGCCGGGCGCGGTGTCGGTGAAGGCCGACGGCGTGGACTCGAGGTCCACCGCGTACCAGCACGACTGGGTCTTGGAGCTGTAGGCCGCCAGGACGATGCCCTGGCCGTCGCCAGCCTGGCTCGTGTCGACGACCTGCTCGCTGACGCAGTTGCCGTTGCTCGAGGCAGTGCAGGCCGACCCGGTCCACGAGAACTCCGGTGCCGACGACGAGAACGTTCCGGTCGTCATGGCCGTACCACCCGGCGAGTAGCTGGCCGAGTTCTGGTACAGGGCCTTGGCCTCGGTGAGGGCGTTGGTCAGGTTGGACTGAGCAGCGCGGTCACCGGCCGAGTTGGCCACCCCGAGGAACGTGGGGATGGCGATGGCGAGCAGGATGGCGATGATCAGCAGCACCACCATCAGTTCGATCAGGGTGAAACCGGACTCTCCGGCCCCCCCGTCGAGCTCCTGCTCGTTCGCCTCACGCAGGCGCGTGAGCATGGACTTGAGCATGGTTAACCCTCCTTGATGCGCAATGGCTATCGGGGAAGAGCATCGGCAGGGGTCCGACCCACCTTTAGGGGTTTGAACAAGCAATCCCCAACTGGCGACGGGAATTGGCCCAACGCCGCAAGCTCAGGGAGCCGCCGTCGTCGTCGTGGCGCAGACGTTCGCCTGACCGGAGCTGTAGTAGATGTTCCCGCTCAGGGTCAGGTTGTAGCCACCGGTCGACGCGTTGACCGCTTGGCCTCCGGTGGCCACGGGGCCGCCGTTCACCGAGATCGACGACACGGTGAATAGGCGGGGGAAGCTGTCCAGGCCGTGGAGGAACGCCGTCATCTGGCCGTACGTGCCCGCCAGGGTGAGCGTCACCGCCACCGGCCGGGCGCCGCCCGTGGCCGCCGCGCTGGAGGCCTGCGTCACGCTGATGCTCGGGGTGTTGAGGTCCCCGCTGGCCACCGCCAGGTTGGTGATGTCGTGGAAGAAGTCGTCCACGCTAGGGGCGCCGGGGATCTCACTGAGGTCCCTGGTGAGCTGGGCGCAGTTTGAGACCAGATGCGCCTTGGCGTTGCGCAAGGTGGCGAGCTCGGTCTGCAGGTGACTCTCCTGTGACTCGAGCTGCGTCTGCTGGGCGTGCAGGCTGGAGAGCTTGCTCCCCTCGGGCGAGATCCAGGCCACGAAGACGATGGCGATCACGACGAGGGTGCCCAGCCCGGTGAGGATCGGCACGCGGTAACGGGTCAGCTGTTCCATCAGAAGCTCGCGTTCTTCGTCAGGTCGGCGTTGCGCAGCAACCACAGGTTGGACGTGAACGACACCGCGGTGTTGGCGCCATTGGGGGTGTTGGCCACGGTGTTCACGCCGGGCGGGCTGAACAACGGCGACGCCGTCAGGTTGTCGATCCACTGGGCGACGGGGTCGAAGTGGGCGGAGCTGGGAAAGGTCCCCGACACGCCCACCGTCAACTCGCCGATCGACCCTGCCACGGGAGTGAGCGTGGTCCCCGCGGCCCCCGACGTCGGCGAGGAGGACGACGACGCCGCGCTGTTGGCCGTGTCGGTGCCGGTGAAGGTGGTGATGCTCAAGCCGGCCGGGATCCGGGCGCTCAGCTCGGTGATCACCGCCGACCAGTCCACCGCCGTGCCGCCCAGGGCGGTCACCTGCGCCCGCGAGGTGCGCAACTCGTTGCCGATGGCCACGACCTTGTCGTAGGTGGGGATCTGGGCGTTAAGGCTGGCCACCGTGGATTGCAGGTTGTTGATGCCATTGCGGGCGCTGTGCACCTGCAGGAAGCGCCACGCGCTCACACCCACCAGCAGGAGGACAACCACGGCGGCGGCGACGGTGGCCTTCTTGGCTACCTGTCGCTCGAAGGCCCGCTGGATGACCTCCGGTGGCACCAGGTTGAACTTCTTGACCGAGGCGTTCGGCTCCGGAAGGGCCAGTCCGATGGGGGTAGCCAGAACGGGGTCGATGCTCGCCGCCTGCTCCTCACTCAGGTCGATGCGCGACAGGTCGAGGCGCGACAGCGGCGAGATGGGCTCGACGGGGATGCGGACCTGGGTCCGCAACTCCCGCACCAGCCCGAGGAGCCGGGCCCCACCACCGGTGACGAGCACACGGGCGATCGGGGCCCGGTCCGGGAGGGTGGCGAAGTACTGCACCGAGCTGCGGACCTCCCCGACCAACTCGGAGATGGCGCCCTGCACCGCGCTCTCGGCCGAGCGCACCTGCGCCGACCCCTCTCCCAGCCGTCGCTTGACGGCCTCGGCATCGACGAGGGGAAGGTCCAACGACGACGCGATGGCGGCTGTCGCCGCGTTGCCGCCCGTTCCGATGGTGCGGACGAACTGTGGCCGGCCGGCTTGGTGGACCGCCACCACGGTGAGGCCGGCCCCGATGGACACGATGGCCTCGGGCCGCTCGGCCACGACGGAGGGGTCGCCGAGGGCGCGCACCAGGGCGGACGACACGAGGTCGACGCCTTCGACAATGAGACCTGCCTTCTCGGTGGCTCGCACCACTCCGTCGACGAGATCGCGATGAGCGGCCGCCACGAGCACCCGGCGCGTCTTCGTGCCGTCGTTGGCGACGTTGTCGGCAAGGACCTGCGCCGAGAGGATGGTCTTGTCCGGAGGGAACGGGATGACGTCCTCGGACTGGAAGCGCACTGCGCTGTCCACGTCCTCGTCGGGCACCCACGGCAGGTCGAGCTCGCGGGTGATGGCCCGTAGCCCGGCGATGCCCACGACCACCGACTTCGACTGGAACTTCCCGTTCTGCCACAGGCGGACGATGGCGTCGGACACGGCCGACTGGTCCTGGACCTCGCCGTCGACGATGGCGCCGGGAGGCAGGCCCACCTGGCCGAAGGCCACCAGGGAGGGCGTCCCCGACCCGAACTCGAGCTCGGCGGCGCGCACCGCGCTGGTGCCGATGTCGAGTCCCACCACCTGGGCCATCTCAGTGTCCTCCTGCTCAGACGGGTGCGCCGGTGAGAGCCTCAAGCTCGGCGCGCGCCTCGGGGACGTCCCCCGTACCGATGTCTATCGGCACGAATTGCGGGACCCTTGAAGGCACGCCGGCGACCAGGAGGATGACGATCCCGCCGTTCACCAGGAGCCACCAAGGCCACTCTGAGAGGTGAGAATTGCTACCGAACGTGACGATGACCGTGACGACGACGGCCCCGGCCACCCGGAGGCGCGAGGGCTGGATCATCACGGCCAGAAGGCCGACGGCCAACGCCGGCCAGACGTAGAAGGAGACCATCACGGATTCGGTAAGGCAGCGCAGCGCCAGAGCGACGGCTGCTACCCACACGAGGGCGTCGGGTCGAGCTCGCCATCGACGTGCCGTCCAACCCAGGGCAGCGGCGGCCGAGATGGCGACGATGCGCCCCGGCCCGGCCGCCACGGCCATGTCCTTCCCGGACCCGCCCAATCGTGGGGCGAATCGGGTCCAGGGGGTCAGATGGTCGATGTTGGGGAAGTTGGGCTGATCGACCAACGAGTGGACGGTGGTGTGGAACTCGGCCAGGAGCGGCACGGCCAGCAGCGCCACGGACGGGACAAGGACGCGCACCATGAACGGGACGAGGGAACGGCGGTCCGCCATCACGAAGTACACCGGAAGCATGAGCAGCACCACGGGTTGGGTGGCCACACCCAGCCCGAAGAGCCACGCCGCGCCGCACCAACGTCCGTCCCACGCGAAGAGAAACGCGTAGAGCGCCAGCGCCACGGCGACGGCGTCCTCGGGATGACCCCAGTAGGCGGAGACGTCCCAGACGACAACGCCCTCCGCCAGGCCGAGCACCGTCCTCCGGGCCATGCCGATGCCGAGGCGCTCGGCCAATGCATCGCACGCGAAGAGGGCGCTGCAGCTGAGAAGGATCTCGACGGGACCGAGCACCAGCCATGACGAGGGGTGCGGCAGGTTGAAGGGGATGCTCTCCGACATCCCGAAGAACCCCGTGACTATCGAGACGGGCGCCAGTGCCAGCAGGATCGCCGGAAACGTGATCAAGGCCGTCCCCGCGGCGTAGATGCCGCCCAGGTCACCCCATCCGATGAAGTGTGCCGACCGATATGCGCCCCAGATGTCCCCCGGGACGATCCATCCCGAATGATGATCGACCAGCGGGCTCCAAAGGAGGCAGAACGCCATCCCGGTGATGACCACCAAGACCGCCCCCGCCAGCGGCACGCGGCGTCTCTTGACGCGACGAGCGACCATACCGCTGGGAAGGGACACACTGGCCATCGGGTCGTGCCGCGCGTGAAGGGCCGGATCAGCTCTGCGGGATGTGCTTGATGTAGCTGAACATCGGCAGGTACATGCTGATCACCATGACGCCGACACCGACGCCCATGACGATGGTCAGGATCGGCTCGAGCATGGACGTCAGGTTGTTGACCGTGGACTCCACCTCGCCGTCGTAGAACTGGCCCACCTTGTGCAGCATGTTGTCGAGCGCACCGGTCTGCTCGCCGACCTCGACCATCTGGGTGACGAGAGCGGGGATGACCTCCTCGTGCTCGCGCAAGGTGTCGGCCAGTGAGCGGCCCTCCCGCACGCCCGCCTTGGCCTCCAGCAGCGCGTTGCCGACGACCTGGTTCCCGGCGGTGTCCGACACGATGTCGAGGGACTCCAGGATCGGCACTCCGGCTTCGATGAGCGATCCGAGCGTGTGCGCGAAGCGCGCCATCGACACCTTGTGCGTGAGCTGGCCGAAGATGGGCGGGCGGAGCTTGAAGGCGTCCCACTTGAGGCGCCCGTCCTCGGTCTTGATCCACTTCCGCAGCGCCACGATTCCGCCCACCATGATGGCGAGCAGGAGCACCGACCACACGCTGAGCACGATCTTCGAGATGTCGATCACGATCTGCGTAGGCAGAGGCAGCTTGGCGTGCAGTGACAGGAAGAGCTTCTGGAAGACCGGGACGATGAAGATCAGCAATGCCAGGAAGATGATCACCATGACACTGAGCACGATGGCCGGGTACGTCATGGCCGAGCGCACCTTGCGGCGGAGGACTGCCTGCTTCTCCATGGTGTTGGCCAGGTCGAGCAGGACCGAGTCGAGGTGACCGCCGGCCTCTCCCGCCTGCACCATCGTGATGAACAGGGTGTTGAAGATCTTGGGATGACGGGCGCACGCCGCGGAGAGCGAGGAGCCCCGCTCCACGTCCACCCGGACCTCGGCCAGGACCCGGGCGAGCTCCTTGTTCTCCACCTGGCCGGCCAGGATCACGAGCGACCGCACCACCGACAGTCCAGAGTCGATCATGGTGGCCATCTGCCGGGTGGCCACGGCGATCTCGGTCAGCTTGACGCGGTTGGTGACGCCCGGGATGGTGATCTCACGGTTGACACTGGTGCGCGCCTTGGGCGAGACGGAGATGGGCAGGTACCCCATCTCGCGCAACTTCCCCACGACGAGCGACAGGCTGTCGCCCTCGAGCTGCCCCTCGACCAGCTTGCCGGAGCGGTCGCGGACCTTGTAGTCGAACGTGAGTGCCATGACGGGCTCCTATGAGCTCAGGTGGTTGCGGAGGTCTTCCTCGTT
>DATJBC010000335.1:0-5051 GCA_035515515.1 Acidimicrobiales bacterium | reverse complement strand
GAGCGTGGCCAGCGCCAGGCTCCCGGCCAGGCCCGAGAACTGGCCGAGCGGCTCGACCAGCACGGCGTAGACGAAGATGCCCAGGGCGATGGAGGGGATGCCCGCCATGACGTCGGCGGCGAAGCGCACGGCGTTGGCGATCCGGCCCCTGCGCTCCAGCAGGAAGACGGCCGCCACGACGCCCACGGGCACGGCGAAGGCCGACGCCAGCCCGACGATGACGAGCGAGCCCACGACGGCGTAGGTGATGCCCCCGCCGGGGATCCCGGGGACGATCGGGGTGTGGTTGGCGAGGAAGCTCACCGAGATGGCCCGCATCCCCCGGACGGCGGTGTAGCCCACCATCGCCACGAGCGGCGCCAGCGCCACCGCCACCGCCGCCACGCACAGGCCCACCGCCACCCGCCCCCCGAGGCGGCGCCGGGCCAGCGTCCGGCGGGCCGTGGCCCGCACCAGCTGCCGGCGCACGCCGATGGCCTCGGCGGCGTCGAGCTCGCGCAGCTCGGCGAACGCCGTCATGGGCGCTCGGCCCGGGCGCGGGCCCGCAGCAGCAGCTGTCCGCCCACGTTGACGAGGGCGGTGATGACCAGCAACGTCACCACCAGCCCGATCACCGCGCTGCGGTCGATCCCCGGGCTGGCCTCGGCGAAGTTGTTGATGATGGCCGACCCCAGGGTGGCCCCCGGCGCCAGCAGCGAGTGGGTGAACGAGTAGTTGTTGCCGATCACCATGGCCACGGCGATGGTCTCGCCCATGGCCCGTCCCGTGGCCAGGATGACGGCCGCCTCGATGCCGGTGCGCGCCCCGGGGACCACGGCGGTGCGCACCACCTGCCAGCGGGTGGCGCCCAGCGCCCGGGCCGCCTCGCGGTCAGCCACCGCCACGCCGCGCATGGCCGTGCGCGACAGCGCCACCACCGTGGGGAGGATCATCACCGCCAGGACCACGCCGGCGAGCAGCATGCTCGGCCCCAGGGCCTGGCCGTGGAAGAGCCACTCGAGCACGGGCACGGACTTGAAGAACGGCTCCACGTGGTCTCGGAAGACGGGGGTGAGCACGAGCAGGCCCCACAGCCCCACCACGATGCTGGGCACCGCGGCGATGAGGTCGACGGCCACCGACAGCGGCGCGGCCAGCCAGCGGGGGGCGAGCTCGGACAGGAACGCCGCGGCGCACAGCCCCACGGGCACGGCCAGGACGAGCGCCACCGCGGTGGTGACGAGCGTGCCCACGATGAAGACGCCCGTGGGGTACTCGTCCTTGGCGGCGTCGTAGGTGCCCGACCAGAAGAACCCCGGTCCGAAGTGCCGGACGGCGTCGCTGGACGACCACACCAGGCTGATGACCAGTCCGAGCACCAGCGCGGCGAAGACGCCGGCGCCGGCCCACCGCAGCGTGGCGTACAGGCGGCCGCCGGGGCGCGCGTGACGGCGTCGCAGCGCCTCGCGCACCCCCCGCACGGGGTCCAGGCGCGGCGGCGGGACCTCCTCGAGGAGCGAGGAGCTCACGGCGCGCCCTGCCTCACGGCGTCCACGGGGGTGGCATCCGTCCCGGTGCTCGTGGGGTTGGGCTGCTCAGCGCGGGCTGGGGCCGCTCATGAACTGAACAGGGCCTTGCCCGCGGCGTTCTGCAGCTGCAGGAGCGTCTGGTGCGCCAGGGCGACGACGTTGGCCGGGAGGGGGGAGTAGCCCAGGGCGGCCGCCTGGTTCTGGCCCGTGGTGGTGACCCAGTCGAAGAGCTTGCCCAGGACCACCCCCAGGGTGGCGTTGGCCTGCTTCTGGTAGATGAGCGTCCAGCTGAAGTTGGCGAGCGGGTAGGTCCCCGAGCCCGGGCCGTTCACGATGTTGAAGTTGGACGCACTGAGGCCCGCCGCCTGGGCGCCGGCCGCCGCGATGCCCGACTGCGAGGGTGTCACGAAGCCCCCCGACTTGTTCTTGAGCGCCGCGTTGGTGAACCCCGCCTGCAGCGAGTAGGCGTACTCGACGTAGCCGATGGCTCCCGGGGTCTGCTGGATGTAGTTGGCGACGCCGGTGTTGAGCTGCTGCCCCACGCCCACGCTGGCCACGGGCCACTTGGTCGACGGCGTCGTGCCCGCGGCCGAGCTCGTCCATGCCGAGCCGCCGGTGTCGATGAGGTACTGGTCGAGGTCGTAGCCGGGGCCCGACGAGTCCGCCCGGTGCACGGCCACGACGGCCGTGGAGGGCAGGCTCACGCCGGGGTTGAGCGCCTTGATGGCCTGGTCGTTCCACGCCTTGATCGTGCCCAGGAAGATCCCCGCCACGGTCGGGCCGTCGAGCTTGAGGCCCCCGCTCACCCCGGGGAGGTTGTAGCTGAGCGCCACGCCGCCCAGGTCCACCGGGACCTGGAGGATGGCGCCGCCGGTGCCCGTGGCGGGGGTCTTGATGGGGATCTCGGAGTCGCCGAAGTTCACCGTGTTCTGCTGGATGTCGCTGACGCCGACGCTCGAGCCCGCGGGGGAGTAGTTGACGTTCACGCCGTGGTCGGCCTGGTTGTAGAAGTAGAAGGCGCGCGTGAAGAACGGCTGGATGGAGTTGGCGCCCGCCCCGGTCACCTGCAGGGAGGGCGACTTGGTGTCGCACGCCGCGCTGAGCGGCCCGCCCGAGGTCGAGCAGGCGGCACTGGGCGGGGTCGTGCTGTGGCTGGCGGGCGCGGAGGCCTTGGCCACCGTGGTCGTGGACGCCGGGGCGGCGCCGGTGGCGGCCGTCGTCGTGGTGGACGCCGCGCCGGTGGCGGCCGTCGTCGTGGTGGACGCCGTGTGGTGTCTGGCCGCCGTGGGCGACGACGAGCCGCACGCCGAGGCCGCCAGGGCCAGGGCGGTGGCCGCCGTCAGTGCCAGGCCCGTGCGCCGCGGCCGGCGCCCGTGGTCCCCCGGCCCCCGCCCCGCCCCCTTCGCGCCATGCTCGACCACGCCGACCCCTTTCGGACAGGGGCGCGGCCGCGCCGGGCCCCCTCATCTCCTTAACCCATCGATTAGATAGAAATACTAGACTCTAGGGGGCGAGTCGTCCACCGGGGCCCGGGGCGAGCCAGAATCAGGCGTGCACATCTCGGCCAAGGTCGACTACGGCATGCGGGCCCTGCTGGCCCTGGTGGAGCGGGGCGAGCCCGCCACCGCCGAGTCGCTGGCCGCCGCCCAGGGCCTGCCGGCCCGGTTCCTGGGCGCCATCCTCATCGACCTGCGCCGGGCCGGCATCGTCTCGAGCCAGCGGGGCGCCGAAGGCGGCTACCGCCTGGCCCGCCCGGCGGCGGACATCAGCGTGGCCGACGTCATGCGCGCCCTGGACGGCCCGCTGGCCGAGGTGCGGGGCCTGCGCCCCGAGGCCGCCCACTACGAGGGGGCGGCCGCCCACCTCCAAGACGTGTGGGTGGCGGTGCGGGCCAGCCTGCGCAGCGTCCTCGAGCGCGTCAGCCTCGAGGACGTCGAAGCGGGGCGCCTGCCGCGCGCCGTGGCCAAGCTGACCGAGGACCCCGACGCCTGGGCGCCGCGCCGCTGAGGGGGCTCACGCCCGGCGCGCCCGGGCCGGGGGGCGCGCCGCGGTGTCCACCCGTTCGTGCCAGGTGGTGTCGAGGAAGGCGGCGATGGAACGCGTGAGCCGGTCGGGGAGCACCCGGAGCTCGAAGATGGAGCGGGCCACGAGCAGCTGCGCGTCGGGCAGCTGCCGGGCCAGCTTGTCGGCGTCGTTGAAGGGGTGCAGGAAGTCGCTGCGATGGGCGATCACCAGCACCGGGACGTCGATGTCCCGCCGCTCCTCGTAGGTGGGGGTGATCGGTCCCACGAGCATGCCGTGGAGCACGGCGCTCACCTCGGCGGGGTCGAGCTGCACGAGGCCCACGGCGCTGTCGAGGGGGCCGATGCCCGTGCGCGGCACCCGGCGCGCCAGGCGCGACACCAGGCGGGCCAGGGGCTCGGCGTAGTGGACGCCGAGGAGGATGGGGATGAACAGCAGCGCGGCGCCCGGTGTGGCCCACTCGAGCACCGGCATCTCCACGATCAGGCCGCGCACTCGCCGGGGGGCCTGCACGGCCACCTGCAGGGCCACGTTGGCCCCCAGCGACACCCCGCCCACGACGGCCTCGTCGATCCCGAGCTCGTCGAGGAGGGCCACCACGCAACGGGCGTAGGAGTCCATCCGGTGGGCCGAGGCGTGCCGGGGCTTGTCGGACCCCCCGTGGCCCGGGAGGTCGAGCAGCACCACCTGGAAGCCCTGTTCGGCCAGGTCGGCGGCCAGCCGCCGGTTGAGCTGGGCGTCGAGCAGGAGCCCGTGCAGGAAGACCAGGACCCGGGGGCCCCGGCCGTGGCGCTCGTAGCGCAGGTGGACGCCGTCGAGGTCGAAGCCCCCCTCCTCGAAGGGCCGGCGCTCGAAGAGACGGCTGACGAACGACGGGCCGCCGCGTGCGACGAACCCCAGGACACCCCCCGTGCTCACGCCACCGACGATACCGGTGCGTCCGGGCGGGGCCGGCGGGGGGCCCGGCGCCCGCCGGGCGTCACGTCAGCCGCAGGCGGCGCGAGCACGACGGCCACTGGCCCCAGCCGCTGCGGGCCTGCAGCCGCTGGGCCGCCTGGTCCTGCGCGGCCGGCGACGCCTGCGAGGGCAGCCCGGCGAGCCCCAACCCCCGCCACGTGCCGAGGCTGAACTGATAGGCGCCGTAGTAGCCGTTGCCGGTGTTCTCCGAGTAGTCGCCGCCCGACTCGCAGTGTCGCAAGGCGGCCCACACGCCGGTGGTGGTGGCCCGATGTGAGGTCACTGCGGCGGGGACCACCCGTGCCGCGGCCACCACCGGGCGCGGGACTTTGACCGGGGGTGGGGGAGGGGGCGCCGTCGGCACAACCGGCGCCGCCGGCACCGCCGTCTTGCCACTCTCGTAGCTCACCCACGACCACGGGGCTTCCATGTCCCTGGTCCCGGCGGGACGGTCGGCGCCCGCGTCGGGCGCCTCGCCGTCGGCGAGCAAGAGGTTCTGGTCGGTCGGCAGCGCCGCCGATGTCAAGCGCATTGCAAGTTGATCGGGGTCGTCCCCCGTGGAGT
>DATJBC010000334.1:0-8578 GCA_035515515.1 Acidimicrobiales bacterium | reverse complement strand
CCCCCGAGCGGCGCACCGCCCCCCGCCGCCAACGCGAGCGGTCGCGTTCGGAGGTCCGCCGGTCGGGCCTGGCCGGCCCCGGCCGCCGGCGGCGCAGCCTGCCGCCCATCACCGTCGCCCTGGCGGTGAGCGCCACCGTCGCCCTGTTCGAGGGGGCCACCCTGGTGACGGGGTTCCTCACCCCGCCGGGCCCCTCGAGCTCGACCCCGCCGGCGTCGGTGGCCGTGGTGGCCCGGTCGCAGGCGGCCTCGATTACCTTCGATCGCACCGGCGGCTGGCTGGCCGACGACGGCGACGGCACCGTGCGGCACTTCAACCCCGCCACCGGGGCGGCCCTGGGGCGGCCCATCGCCGTGGGGGGACGGCCCATCTCGATCGTGTCGGGCTTCGGGCGGGTGTGGGTGGCCGACGGCGCGGGCAGCGAGGTGTGGCGCATCAACCCGGTCACCCGGAAGGTGGTGGGCGGGCCCCTCCCCGTGCCCCAGGACCCGGTGTCGCTGGCCGCCGGTGACGGGGGGATCTGGGTGGCGAGCCTCTTGGCGGGGACCGTCAGCCTCCTCGACCCCAGGACCGGCGATCTCGAGGCGTCGGTGGCCCTGCCCGACGGCGCCGTGCGCATCACCGTGGGGCCCGGCGGGGTGTGGGTGAGCGGCCAGACCGACACCATGACGCGCATCGACCCGCGGCCCGTGGGGGACTCGCTGCGGTGGCGGACCGTGCGGGTCGGCCAGGGACCCATCGGCGTGGGCGGCGGCGACGGGGCGGTGTGGGTGGCCAACGTGCAGTCGGGGACGGTGTCGCGCGTCGACCCGGCCACCGTGCGGGTGACGGCCACCTACCGGGTGGCGGGCGCCGCCGGCGCGCCCGCCGACCCCGAGATGGTGGCGGTCTGGCAGGACCGCCTGTGGGTGGCCAACGGCCAGCAGGGCGTCGTGGTGGCCATCGACCCCGGCACCGGGCGGCAGGTGGGCGGGGCGGTCACGCTCCCGGGCGTGATCCGCCAGCTCGTGCTGGACCCGAGCGGCGGCCTGTGGGGGGCCACCGCCAACCCGGGGACCGTCGTCCGCTTCCACTAGCGGGGCGCCGCCCGCGCCCGGGGCGGACCGGGGCCGAGGCGCAGCCCGAGGCCAAGAAGAGCGCCACCGTCACCGTGGCGTCGGGCGCCGGCGAGCCCCCTGGGTGGCCGGCCACCCCGCACGCCGGGTGGCCGCACGCACCTCCCCCCGTGCCCACCGCCCGCCCCGTGCGCCTCCCGGCGGCCCGGGGGTCCGACCGGGCCGCGGGGGCCGTGGGCTCAGGACGGCTCTTGAACCAGCTCGACCAGGGTGCCGAAGGCGCCCTTGGGGTGCACGAAGGCCACCGTCGTGCCGCGCGAGCCGGGCCGGGGCTCCTCGTCGATGAGCCTCCCGCCCGCGGCCCGCACGGCGGCCACCGCCGCCGCGCAGTCGTCCACCCGGTAGCCCACGTGGTGGAGGCCCTCGCCGTGGCGCTCGAGGAACTTGGCCACCGGCGAGTCCTCACGGCGGGGCGACAGGAGCTGGATGTAGGAGTCGGCCACGGCGATGAGCGCCTCCTCCACGCCGTCGGACTCGATCACCTCGCGATGGGCCACCGTGGCCCCGAAGGCGCTCGCGTAGTAGTCGACGGCGGCGTCGAGGTCGCGCACGGCGATGCCCACGTGGTCGAGCTCGGTGAGCAGCCCGCCCGGCGTGCCGCCCGCCCCGGGGACGTCGGAGCCCACGACGATCACGCCCCGTGCCTCCGGAACAAGGTGATGCGCTCCTCCCCCACCCGCGCCCGCATCTCGGGGTCGTCGACACCCAGCCCGGCCTCGGGCGCCAGGCACAGCACGCCGATCTTCCCCTCGTGGAGGTTGTGGTGGACCTGGTAGGCGGCGTCCCCCACCTCCTCCAGGGGATAGAGGGCCGACAACGGCGGCAGGACCTTGCCGTCGCAGATGAGCTGGTTGGCGTCCCACGCCTCGCGGTAGTTGGCGAAGTGCGAGCCCTTGATGGTCTTGAGCTTCATCCACAGGTGGCGGTTGTCGTACTCGATCATGTAGCCCGAGGTCGCCGCGCAGGTCACGATCATGCCGCCGCGCTTGCAGGCGAACACCGACGCCCCCATGGTCTGGCGCCCGGGGTGCTCGAAGACGATGTCGGGGTCGTCGCCCACCAGGGCGCGCACCTGCTTGCCGAAGCGCCGCCACTCCGACTCGTCCTGGGTGTGGGCGTCGCTCCAGAACCGGAACCCCTCGGCGGCGCGGTCGATGACCGCCTCCACGCCGAGGTCGTTGAGCAGCTTCACCTTGGACTCCGACGACACTACGCCCACGGGGGTGCCACCCCCGTTGAGCACGTGCTGCACGGCGTAGCCGCCCAGGCCCCCGCTCGCCCCCCACACGAGCACGCGGTCACCCTGCTTCATGGCGGCGCCGTTGCGGGACACGAGCATGCGGTAGGCGGTCGAGTTGCACAGGGCGTTGATGGCGGCCTCCTCCCAGCTCAGGTGGCGCGCCTTGGGCATGAGCTGGTTGGCCTTCACCACCGTCAGGTCGGCGAGGCCGCCGAAGTTGGACTCGAAGCCCCAGATGCGCTGGTTGGCGGCCAGCATGGAGTCGTCGTGCGCCGAGGGGTCCTGGTCGTCCACGAAATTGCAGTGGATGACGACCTTGTCGCCCGGGCGCCAGTTACGCACGGCCGAGCCCACCCGCACCACCACCCCCGAGGCGTCGGACCCCACCACGTGGTAGTCGAGGGCGTGGCGGGCGCCCCAGGCGCTCTCCTTGCCCAGGCGGTCGAGGAAGCCGAAGGTGGGCAGGGGCTCGAAGATCGACGTCCACACGGTGTTGAAGTTGATGGCCGAGGCCATGACGGCCACGTAGGCCTCGTCGGGGGCGAGCTCGGGGACGGCGACCTCCGACACGTGCAGCGACTTGCGGGGGTCCTTGTCGTTGGAGTCCACCCCGGCGAACATCTCCGCCTCGTCCCGGCGGACGTGGGCGGCCCGGTAGGACTCGGGCAGGGTGATGGCGGCGAGCTCGTCTCCGGGGGCGCCCGCCATCACGGCGTCGAGGAATGCCTGCATGAGGGAGCACCCTACCCCCGCCCCTTTGATCCGACCCAGGCCCGCACCACACGGGGTCGGGCCCGGGGCGGGGCCGGCCGGGCCGCGGGCGGGCGGGTCCCGGCCCGTTCTCCGTAGAATGGTCCTCCCGCCGCCAGTCCGGGCACGCCCGCGCCGGACGCGCCGTCCCATCGGAGGTAGGCCCATGCCCGGTTCCGTCATCGTCTCGGGGGCGAGGACCCCCATCGGCAAGCTGTCGGGCGCGCTGGGCGGCTTCAGCGCCATGGACCTCGGGGGCCTGGCCATCGCCGCCGCGCTGGAGCGCGCCGGCCTCGGCGGCGGCGACGTCGACTACGTGTTCATGGGCCAGGTTCTCCAGGCGGGGCAGGGCCAGATCACGGCCCGTCAGGCGGCCACCAAGGGCGGCGTCCCCATGTCGGTCCCGGCCACCACGGTCAACAAGGTGTGCCTGTCCGGGCTGAACAGCATCTACCTGGCCGACCTCCTCATCGCCGCCGGCGAGGCCGAGGTCGTGGTGGCGGGCGGCATGGAGTCCATGACCCAGGCCCCCTACCTCCTGCCCGGGGCGCGGGCCGGCTACCGGGCCGGCGACGGCACGCTGGTGGACTCGATGATGCACGACGGCCTGTACTGCCAGTTCGACCACTGCGCCATGGGGCTCAGCACCGAGCAGTACAACCGCGAGGCCAAGGTGTCGCGCGCCGACCAGGACGCCTTCTCGGCGCTGTCGCACGAGCGGGCGGCGGCCGCCATCAAGGAGGGCCGCCTGGCCGACGAGATCGTCCCGGTGGCGGTGCCCCAGCGCAAGGGCGACCCCGTGACGGTCGACACCGACGAAGGGGTGCGCCCGGGCACCACCGCCGAGTCCCTGGCCGGGCTCAAGCCCGCCTTCGACAAGGAGGGCACCATCACCGCCGGCAACGCCAGCCAGATCTCCGACGGCGGGGCGGCCGTGGTCGTCACCTCCAAGGCGCGCGCCGAGGCGCTGGGCGTCGCCCCCCTGGGCGAGGTGGTGAGCTACGGCCAGGTGGCCGGGCCCGACGCCTCGCTGCTGCTCCAGCCGGCCCGGGCCACGGTGCAGGCGCTGGACAAGGTGGGCAAGCGCCCCGCCGACGTCGACCTGTTCGAGATCAACGAGGCCTTCGCGGTGGTGGGCCTGGCGTCCATGGCCGAGCTGGGCATCACCGACGAGATCACCAACGTGAACGGCGGGGCCATCGCGCTCGGCCACCCCATCGGCATGTCGGGCACCCGCCTGGCGCTCACCATGCTGCACGAGCTCCGCCGCCGCGGGGGCGGCCTGGGCGTGGCCAGCCTGTGCGGGGGCGGGGGCCAAGGCGACGCCCTGGTGCTGCGCGCGTCCGCCTGACGCCGTCGCCGGCGGTCCCCTGGCGGACCGTCACACCCCGGTACTATCACTGCGGCGCATGAGCGCTCGTCGCGCCGCCTGCGTCCACGGAGAGCCATGGCAGTGAGCCGTCGTCGCAGGCCGACATCCACGTCGTCGTTCGGGGTGGGACGGCGCGAGAGCCACGACGCCCGTGGCTTCTACGGGCGCTTCACGCCCCCGGTGCTCGCCGACGACGACGAGGTCGCCACCTCGGCGGTGAAGGACAAGATCATCGTGGGCGACGCCCGGCGCATGGAGGAGGTCGACGACCGCTCGGTGGCGCTCGTGGTCACCTCACCGCCCTACTTCGCCGGCAAGGAGTACGAGGAGGCGCTGGGCGAGGGGCACATCCCGGCCAGCTACCTCGACTACCTGGCCATGCTGGAGGCGGTCTTCGCCGAGTGCGTGCGCACCCTCGAGCCCGGCGGCCGCATCGCCGTCAACGTCGCCAACCTGGGACGCAAGCCCTACCGGTCGCTGTCGGCCGACGTGATCGCCATCCTCCAGGACCGCCTGGGGCTCCTGCTGCGCGGGGAGGTGGTCTGGCACAAGGCCAAGGGGGCGAGCGGCTCGTGCGCGTGGGGCTCGTTCCGCAGCCCCACCAACCCCGTGCTGCGCGACCTCACCGAGCGCGTGGTGATCGCCTCCAAGGGGCGCTTCGACCGGGCCCTGTCGGCCGCCGCCCGCCGCCAGCAGGGGCTGCCGTGGCAGGTGTCGGTGACCAAGGACGAGTTCATCGAGGCGACGACCGACGTGTGGGAGATCCCGAGCGAGCGGGCCACGCGCGTGGGGCACCCGGCGCCGTTCCCGGTGGAGCTCCCGCTCCGGCTGATCGAGCTGTTCACCTACCGGGGGGACCTCGTCCTCGACCCCTTCATGGGGTCGGGCTCCACGGCGGCCGCCGCGGTGCGCAGCGACCGCCACTACGTGGGGTACGACACCGAGGCCGAGTACGTGCGCATCGCCGAGGCCCGCGTGCGCGAGGAGCGCGACCGCATCGTCGAGCGCGCGGCGCGCGCCGGGCGCGGCGCCCGCCGGCGGGGACAGCCCGCCGTGGCGGGCGAAGGACGCGACGGCGACGGGGCCCGCCAGGTGGCCGCCCAGCTGCTGGCGGCGTGCGGGTTCACCGACGTGGAGGAGCGCCCCCGGGCCGTCCCCGGCGTGGACGTCACGCTGGCGGCGCGCGACCAGGGCGGGGGCCGGTGGCTGTTCGACCTGTCGGGCGCCTTCACCACGGCCGGCACGGGGCTGCGGCGGGCCGACACCCTGTGGCGGGCGCTGGGCAAGGCGGCGGTGCTGCACGCCGCCCTGCCGGACGTGCCCGTCGTCCTGCTCACCACGGCCGCCCCCGCGCCGGGCAGCGCCGGCGAGCGCGCCTGGAGGTCGCTCGTCGCCCCCGAGGCCGGCGCCGTGGGGGCCGTCTACGACGTGGTCGAGCTGGGCTCGCCCGAGGGCCGGGCGCGCCTGGGCGACTACGCCCGCCGGGGGGCGGCCCCGCCCCCGCCCGGCGGCCGCCGCCGCGCCGCCGAGGACGGTGCGGCGCGTGGCCGGCGCGCCGCGGCGCGCCCCGCACGCCGTGCCCGATGACCGCACCACGGTCACCGAGCTCGCCACCGCGCTCGGCACCCTGGGGCACCGCGACCTGAGCGCCGCCCTGGCGCGGCGCCCGGCCGAGCTGGCCGTGGACGACGCCGTGTGGGACGAGCTCGTGGCGCTGCAGGCGTCGGGGCGCTTCGTCGCCGAGTTCGCCACCGCCTTCGCCAACGGCCGCGCCTTCCTCGAGGCCGAGGACGGCCTGCGGGGACGTCTCCCCCGCCTCATCGAGTGGACGGGCGGCCGGCGCCCCCCCGGGGACGAGATCGCCCCGGTCGACCTGCGCATCGACCACGTCTACCTGGTCAGCTGCAAGTACCTGTCGCGCAACATCGCCAACCCCTCGCCGGCACGGCTGTTCGACGGGCTGCTCGCCACCGTGGGGGCGTGGGACCAGACCGACTGGTACCAGGTGGTGGCGCCCGACGAGCACCGCGCCCTGTACGACGCGTGCCGGCGCGCCGTGGGCCTCGAGGGCCTCCCCGACGACCCCGGCGCCCTCGACGCCGAGCAGCGCCGGCGCCTGCGGCGCGCCCTGCCGGGGCGGGCGCTCCCGCCCGAGGCGCGCCCCGCCTACCGCGCCCTGTGCGCCCGCGTGTCGGGCGCGTCGGCCCGGCGCTGGCGGGACAACCTGGACCGGGCGGGCGCCGCGGAGCGCATGGTGTGGCGCCTGCTGCGCATCGGCAACGCCGCCTACTTCCTCCTCGGCGCCGATCCCCGGCGCTCGCTGCGCCTGCGGGTGGCCAGCCCCTGGGACTGGCGCCAGGCCTACCGCTTCGTGGCGCTCGACGTCGTGGCCGCCGAGGCGGGCCAGCCCCAGGTCAACTGGTCGGCCACCTACGTGGAGCGGGCCACCAAGCGGCGCTGCCGCGTGCAGGGACACGTGGAGGTGCGCTGGAGCCACGGCCGCTTCGCCCAGCCCCCCGAGGCCAAGGTCTACATCGACACGCCGTCGGACGAGCTGCCCGGCTACTTCCCCCTCGAGCGCGGGGCACGGCAGCCCGAGCTGTGGGAGTGATCAGGCGTCCACCTCGCGCCGGCCCTCGAGGGCGCGGCCCAGGGTCAGCTCGTCGGCGTACTCGAGGTCGCCCCCCACGGGCAGGCCGCTGGCGATGCGGGTGACGGTCACCCCGAGCGGCTTCAACAGGCGCGCCAGGTACATGGCCGTCGCCTCACCCTCGAGGTTGGGGTTGGTGCACAGGATGACCTCGGTGACGGACTCGGAGCCGATCCGCCCCAGCAGCTCGCGCACCCGCAGCTGATCGGGGCCGACCCCCTCGATGGGATTGAGGGCGCCGTGCAGGACGTGGTAGCGGCCCCTGAACTCCTGGGTCTTCTCGACGGCCACGATGTCGCGCGGGTCCTCGACCACGCACAGCACGGTCCCCTCGCGCCGTGGGTCCGCGCAGATCGTGCACAGCCCGCCCTCGGCGACGTTGAAGCACTGCGGGCACAGGGTGACGCGCTCCTTCACGGCCACGATGGCCTCCGCCAGGCGGGTGGCGTCCTCGGGCGCCACCTTGAGGAGGTGGAAGGCGATGCGCTGGGCCGACTTGGGGCCGATGCCGGGCAGGCGCCCGAGCTGGTCGACCAGGGCCTGCAGGGGTCCGCTGGGCACCGGTTACACCTCTTGGGCGCCGGGGAAGGCCTGCTTGAGGCGCTCCTCGGGGGACAGCCCGCTCCCCGCCGGCTCGGTCTCCGCCGCCAGGACCTCGGGGTCGAGCAGGTCGGGCTCGTCGGCGACGGCGGCCTCGGCGGGGGCGGGGCGCGCCGCGCCCGGGGGGGCGCCCGGGTCGTCCTCGGCCTCCTCGTCCACCACCAGGCGGATGGGCACAGCCGCCCCGAAGTGGGTGCGCAGGGCGCGCTCCACCTCCAGCCGGACCTCCTCGCAGTAGGAGCGGTGCGTCTCGTTGGGCAGGGCGAACACCGCGGCGTCGGCATCGACGCCGAGGAACCGCCCCACCCGGAAGCGGGCACGGGCGCGGTTGGGCAGGCCGGCCAGCAGGCCGTCCCCCCACACCTGCACGAGCTCGTCGCGCGAGGGCAGCGTCGCCAGCGCGCCCCCGGCGCGTGGCGCGTCGGAGGACGGGGCACCCGGAGGCGGCGCAGCCGAGACGGACGCCGGGGCGGCCGCTCCCGACCGGGGCGCGCCCTGGCGCCGGATGGCGCCCAGCGTGCGCCGCGCCAGCTCGGGCCCCGCCACGGGGTCCCCTCCGGCGTCGCCCATGCCTCCGGCCGCGGGCTGGGCCGGATTCGGCGGGGCGCCGGCGGGGGCCTCCCCACCCTCGCCCGCCCGTGAGCGGGCGCCCGCCGGGGCGGCCTGGGCGCGGCCGGCCCGCACCGGCGGGGGCCCACCCTCGGGGGCAGGCGGCGGGGCCGGGGTGAGCGTGCGGGGGGCGGGCGGCGCCGCGCCCGGCGCCCCCAGGCCCTCGGCCACGGCCCGCTCGAGGCGCTCGAGGCGCTCCACCAGGGCGGTGAGCGAGTCGTCCACCTGGGGGTGGGTCAGCT
>DATJBC010000333.1:0-5115 GCA_035515515.1 Acidimicrobiales bacterium | reverse complement strand
GCTCCACGTCGCCGGCGTGGTGGCCGCCGCCCCCGCCACCGGCCTCAGCTCCATCCTGGCCGTGGCCACGTCGCCGTCGGTGGGCCAGGGCATCTTGGTGTTCACCATGCCCACGGCCTACACGTGGGCCCGGACCTACCGCGACCTCCCCCTGTCGGACATCTTCACGCCCGAGGGGGAGCAGATCGCCGCGTCGGTGGTCCCCCAGGGCTGCTTCAACGCGGTGGTCGCCGCCGTGGCCGCGCAGCACCTCACGCCGCAGGCGGTCTTCCGGCCGGGGGCGTCCTCGAACCCCGCGGTCATCGCCCACGCCCGGCGCAACGACCCCGGCCAGGTGCGGACGCGGGCGCCCATGCTCATCGTGCAGGGCACCGCCGACACCACCGTCCCACCCGCGCTGACCGACGCATTCGTCACCCAGAAGGCGTGCCCCGTCGGCGACCGCGTCGACTACCTGCACGTCGCCGGGGCCACCCACGGCACCGTGGTGTTCGTGTCGGCGCCCACCATCGCGCGGTGGATGACCGACCGCCTGCGGGGCGAGGTGCCGCCCTCGACGTGCGGGCAGCCCGGGGACGTGGGGACACTGGCCCCCTGAGCCCGCCCCGGGGGGGTGCCTACGAGGCCTTGCGGCGCTTGGCGGCCCGGGCCGAGCCCGACAGCGCCGCCTCGAGCTCGGGACGGGTCATCTTGGACCGCCCGGCGATGCCCAGCTCGGCCGCCCGCTCCTGGAGCTCGGCCTTGCTCAGGGCCGAGAGGTCGGCGGCCTTGGGGGCGGCGGGGCGCCGGGAGGGGGCCGTCGGTGCCGGGCGGGCCCCGGGAGCCGCCTTGGCCTTGCGCCCGCCCGCCGCCGCGCCGTCCATGCGCGCCCCGGGGCGATGGGCGCGTGCCGCCTCCACACTGGCCTGCAACGCCTTCATGAGGTCCACCACGGGCGTGGCTTCGGTCACCGGGCGCTCGGTGACGATGGCCTTGCCCTGGCGCTTCTCCTCGATCAGCTGCTCCACCCGCTTGCGGTACTCGTCCTCGTAGATCGTGGGATCGAACTCGGTCGCCATGGACTCGATGAGGAGCTGGGCCGTCTCGAGCTCACGCCCGGTGAACGCGGCGGCGACGTCGAGGCCGGGAAGCTCGGCGGTGGGGTCGCGGACCTCGTCGGCGAAGGCCATCGTCTCGAGGGCCAGCACGTCGCGCATGGGCCGGATGGCCACGAGGTGCTCCTTGGTCCGCAGCACCAGGGTGGCGATGGCCACCTTGTTGCTCTTGGCCATGGCCTCGCGCAGCAGGGCGTAGGGCCGGGCCGCCTGCTCGCCCTGGGGGCCGATGTAGTAGGTCGACTTGTAGTAGATCGGGTCGATGTCGTCGAGGTCGACGAAGTCGGTGATCTCGATGGTGCGGGAGCGGCCCGGCTCGACGGACTCGAGCTCCTCGGGCGTGACGATCACGTACTCGCCGCCGCCCAGGTCGTAGCCCTTCACGACGTCGGAGTACTCGACCTCCTCCCCGGTGCGCTCGTTCACGCGCTTCATGCGGATGCGGTCGGAGGTGCCTGCCTGGAACTGGTTGAAGTGGACCGTCTTGTCGTCGGTGGCCGTGAAGAGCCCGACCGGCACGTTGACCAGCCCGAAGCTCAGCGACCCCGTCCAGATCGCCCTGGGCATGGCGCTCCTTTCGCCGGAAGGGGGTCCGTCCAGTCAAGCACGGCCCACAACGCTCTGACCAGGATAAGTACCCCGATCCACCCGGCCGTCACACCCGCCGTGCACACTGACCTCGTGGACCGAAACGGTGCTGACCAGGAGGTTCCCGCGCCGATCGTGCGGCTCCGCCCCGTGGCGGACGATCCCGCCGACCGCTTCGCCCACGAGGCCATCCACGGGCTCGCCACGCTGGTCCCGAGCGACCTCACGCCCGGGAACCTGAGCCTTCCCCTCGGCCTCAGCCTGTGGATGCGCCGTGGCCGGGTGGGCACCGACACCGCGTGCGCGGTGCTGCTCGAGTTGCGCCACGCGCTGCTGCGCGTGTCGGGGCTCGACGCGCGCACCGAGCCCGTCCCGCTGCTCGTCAACGACCCCTCCGCCGCCACCGTCAACCTGGCCATGTACCTCGACGGCCTGCTGCGGCGCTGCGCGCGTCACGCCGCCACGACGCGCCTCGACATGGCAGAGCGCGCCGTCGCTCATCTGTGCGCCTGACGCCGGGCCGGGGGGCTCCATCGGGCAAGTAGCGTGATGCGCCATGCAGGGCTCGGCGGCGTCGGGGGGGACTGAGCGGGTCGCCGCGTCCGGCGCGCCCCTGGTGGCGGCCACGGGTCTCACCAAGCGCTTCGGGGACTTCGTCGCCGTCGACGGGATCGACTTCGAGATCGCCCGCGGCGAGTCCTACGGGCTGCTCGGGCCCAACGGGGCGGGCAAGACGTCGACGATGCGCATGATCTCGTGCATGTCGCCGATCTCGGGCGGGACGCTGCGGGTGCTGGGACTCGACCCCGCGCAGCACGGCGCCCAGATCCGGGGCCGCATCGGCCTCGTGCCGCAGGAGGACACGCTCGACCTCGAGCTCACCGTGCTCGACAACCTCATGGTATACGGCCGCTACTTCGACCTGCCTCGCGCCGTGATCCGCGAGCGGGCCCGCCAGCTCCTCGAGTTCACCCAGCTGTGGGACCGCGCCCACGACAAGGTCGACCCGCTTTCGGGGGGCATGAAGCGCCGGCTCACCATCGCCCGCTCGCTGGTGTCGGCGCCGGAGCTGCTCATCCTGGACGAGCCCACCACCGGCCTCGACCCCCAGGCCCGCCATCTGCTGTGGGACCGCCTGTACCGCCTGAAGCAGCAGGGCGTCACCCAGGTCATCACCACGCACTACATGGACGAGGCCGAGCAGCTCTGCGACCGCCTGGCGGTCATGGACGGGGGCCGCTTCGCGGCCGAGGGCACGCCCCAGGAGCTCATCCGGCGCTTCTCGACCCGCGAGGTGCTCGAGCTGCGCTTCGCCACGGCCGACGCCGCTGCGGTGGTGGCCCAGCTCGACGGGCTGGTGCAGCGCAGCGAGGTGCTCCCCGACCGCCTGCTCTTGTACACCGACGACGGCGAGGGGACGCTCGGCCACCTGCACCGCCTGGGGTTCACCCCCGACAGCGCCCTGGTGCGGCGCTCGACCCTCGAAGACGTCTTCCTGCGCCTCACCGGCCGGTCGCTCGCCGACTGAGGACGATGACCACGCCGTCCGTCGCCGGCACGCCCTCCGGGGATCCCCACACCCCGGCTCCTCCCGTGGCGGCGCACGCCGCGCGCCGGCCCACGCCCATGTGGGCGCGCTCGGTGAGCTACTGGATGTACCAGTACAAGCGGACGTGGCGGGGGTCCATCACCACCAGCTTCCTCTTCCCCGTGCTCTACCTCACGGCCATCGGCCTCGGCGTGGGGTCGCTCATCCACGGCTCGGTGGCCGGCGTGGGGCGCTATCTCGACTTCCTGGCCCCGGGGCTGTTGGCGTCGACAGCCATGCAGATCGGCGGCAACGACGCCATGTACCCGGTCATGGCCGCCATCAAGTGGCTGAAGACCTACTTCGCCATGCTGGCCACCCCGCTCACGGTCATCGACGTGCTCGTCGGCCACCTGGCGTGGATCGCCCTGCGCCTGTGCATGGTGTGCTCGATCTACCTGCTCGTCATGGCCGCCTTCGGCACGGTGCACTCCCCCCTGGCGCTGCTGGCCGTGCCGGTGGGGGTGCTCACGGGCCTGGCCTTCGCCGCCCCCATCGCCGCCTTCGCCGCCACGCAGGTCAACGACACCGGCTTCTCCACCATCTACCGCTTCGTGCTCATCCCCCTGTTCCTGTTCTCGGGGACCTTCTTCCCCGTCGACCAGCTCCCCGGGTGGCTCCAGCCCGTGGCGCTGGCCACGCCCCTGTACCACGGGGTGGCGCTGTGCCGCGGGCTCGTGCTCGGCCACGTCACGGCCAGCGCCGCCGCGCACCTCGCCTACCTGGCCGCCGTGGCCGGCCTGGGCGTGGTGGTGGCCGCCGGCACCTACCGCCGGAGGCTGGTCACGTGAGCGCCCTCCCGGGGGCCTCGGCCGGGGCGGCCCTGCGCATCGCGCCCGTGGGGCTGCTCGGCACGCGCCGGGCAGGGCGCCTCGTCGAGCGCAACATCCTCGTGTACCGGCGCGGCTGGATGTACTTCGTGTCGGGCTTCTTCGAGCCCTTCTTCTACCTGCTCTCGATCGGCGTCGGCCTGAGCAAGCTCGTGCACACCGTCCACGTCGGCGGCGCGCTGGTCCCCTACGCGACCTACGTCGCGCCGGGGCTCCTGGCCTCCTCGGCCATGAACGGCTCGACGCTCGACTCCACCTTCAACATCTACTTCAAGCTCAAGATCGCCAGGACCTACGACGCCGTGCTGTCGACGCCCATGGCGCCGGCGGACATCGCGCTCGGCGAGCTGACGTGGTCGCTCATGCGGGCCACCACGTACTCGCTCGGGTTCCTCGTGGTCATGGCCGGCTTCGGCTACGTGCGATCGGCATGGGCCGTCCTGTGCCTCCCGGCGGCGATGGCCATCAGCTTCGCCTTCGCGGCGGTGGGGATGGCGGGCACGACCTACATGCGCAGCTGGCAGGACTTCGACAAGGTGTCGCTCGTCCTCATCCCGCAGTTCCTGTTCTCGGGGACCTTCGCCCCCCTGTCGGTGTACCCCGGGTGGCTGCAGGCGGTGGTGCGCTGCACCCCGCTGTACCAGGGCGTGGCGCTCCTGCGCGGCCTGGACCTCGGGGTCCCGTCGTGGACCCTCGTGGGGCACGGCGCCTACCTGCTCGCCGCCGGCCTGGCCGGCCTGGTCGTGGCCACCCGGCGCATGACCACGCTCCTGCTCCCCTGACGCCCTGCCCTCCGGGCCGGGGCTAACATCCGTGCGGTAGTACGGATATACGGGTGAAGGAGCGGGAGGTGCGCGGACCCACCGAGAGCGAGGCGACCACCGGCCCGCACGACCACCCCGTGGACCGCGCCGGCGTGGACAGGGCGCGGGCGGGGGTCGTCTCGGTGGACGACGCCGGCCGCCTGGCCGGCCTGCTCGGGCTGATCGCCGACCCGGTGCGCTCCCGGGTGCTC
>DATJBC010000332.1:0-4287 GCA_035515515.1 Acidimicrobiales bacterium | reverse complement strand
CACGACGCGGTGCCATCGCCCGAGTTGTTCTCGGGCGTCGTGGGCCAGTCCGACGCCGTGGCCCAGCTGCGCGCCGCGGCGCGCCGTCCCGAGCACGCCTATCTCGTGGTGGGCACGCCCGGATTGGGGCAGCAGGCCCTGGTGCGCGGCTTCGCCGCGGCCCTGCTGTGCCCGGACGGCGGGTGTGGGCACTGCTCGGTGTGCAGGCGCGCCCTGTCCGGGGTGCACCCCGATCTGGTGGAGGTGGAGCGCTCGGGTGCCTTCGTGACGGTGGACGACGCCCGCCGGGTGGTGCGCCTCGCCCAACGCCGGCCCCTCGAAGGCCACCGCCAGGTGATCGCGGTGTGGGACATCCACCTGGCCCGGCTGGCGGCGCCCGTCCTGCTCAAGACGCTCGAGGAGCCCGCCGGCCAGACCGTGTTCGTGCTGCTGGCCGACGCCGTGCCCGCCGAGCTGGCCACGGTGGCCAGCCGTTGTGTCACGGTGGCGCTGCGCCCCGTGCCCGCCCCGCAGCTGGCCGAGCGCCTGCGGGCCGAGGGTGTGGCCGGCGACGACGCCCCGGAGCTGGCCGAGGCGGCGCGCGGCAGCATCGAGCGCGCCCGGCTCCTCGCCGCCGACGCCGGCTTGGCGGCCCGGCGCGCGCTGTGGCGGTCCGTCCCGTCGCGCCTCGACGGCACGGGCGCCTCAGCGGCGTCACTGGCGGGGGAGCTGCTGGCCTCGGCCGAGGACGCCGTGGAGCCCCTGCGGGCGCGCCACCGGACCGAGGTCGAGGGCCTCGAAGCCGCCGCCGAGCAGCGCGGCGAACGCACCGTCACCGGCCGCAAGGAGATCGAGGACCGCCACCACCGTGAGGAGCGCCGGTGGCGCACCGACGAGCTCCGCGCCGGGCTGGCCGTGCTGGCCGCCGCCTATCGGGACCGCATGCTGGCGTCCGCCACCGCCGAGGCGTCGGAGCAGCCGGCGCGGGCCGAGGCCCGGGTGGCGGCGCTGGCCGGGGCCGTGGAGGCCGTCGAGCAGGCGGCGGCGGAGCTGGTGCGCAACCCCAACGAGACCCTGCTGCTCGAAGCCATGCTCGTCCGGTTGTCGGCCGTGGCCGGCTGACACGGTGGGGGCGCGCCGAGCTGATGAGCCCCGATGGGCGTCAGGTAGCGTGACCGTTCGCATCGCCTGGGTAGCTCAGCCGGTAGAGCAGCGCACTCGTAATGCGCAGGTCAGGGGTTCGAGTCCCCTCCCAGGCTCGTCCGCCCACCCTGGCGCGCGGCGTGTCCCGACCGCTCGGCGCCCGCGGCGTGCCGCGCGGGCCGGGATTTTCCCCGAGGACCACAAGACGCGTGGCGCTGCCCGGTACTGGCATGGTGAAGAGGGAGATCCGCCAGTCGAGGTCGCAGTGACCGGTTCGTATTCCTACGCAACGGCGCCCCGCAGACGCCGTCCCGCCGCCATCGTGGTGGGAGTGATCCTCGGTGCCATGGTGCTGCTCACCGCCGTGGGCCTGGCCCGGGCCGGCGGCTGGGGGTCCGTGGCGGGCGCGTCGTTCCAGACCAAGGCGTCCTGGCACGCCGTGCAGGCCTCGGTGTGGCAGGGCCTGCACATCGGCGTCCTGGCCCCGTGGTACTGGGCCTTCGTGGGTGTGCTCACGGTGCTGCAGTGGGTGTGGCCCGCACGACGCGACGAGCGGCGCCTGTCGGTCGAGATGGCGGTGGACGCCGTGTGGTTCGTCATGGGCAACGTCATGCAGCTGACCGTGGTGGCCGTGGCCCTGGGGTCGGTCACCGTCGCCTACGCCGAGGTGTTCGGTGGCTGGTCGCTCCACCTCCAGGACGAGCTGGGCACCTGGGGACTGGCGGTGTTCGCCTTCGTGCTCGCCGATGCGCTCGCCTGGTACTCCCACTGGTGCCACCACAAGGTCGCCACGCTGTGGCGCTTCCACGCCGTGCACCACTCCCAGCAGCGGCTCAACGCGCTGTCGGACAACCGGACGCACGTCGGAGAGGTGATCGCCGCGGCGCTCATCGTCTTCCTGCCCTCGCAGGTGCTCGGCCTGGATTCGGGGATGGCCATGGGGCTGGCCTTCGTGGGGCTCTACTACTCGGCCATGCTGCACTCCAACATCCGCACCAACCTCGGGCCCCTCAGGTACGTCTTCCTGGGCCCGCAGCCCCACCGGATCCACCATGCGGTGGAGCCCCGCTATTTCGACCACAACTTCGGCACGGTCTTCCCGTGGTGGGACTTCATGGCCGGGACCTACTACTGGGGCGTCGACGAGTACCCGGCCACCGGCATCACCGACCCCGATTTCCCGCTGCGCATCTACGGGGATCTCAACCCGTGGTGCTGGGTGGCCATCTTCCTCAAGCAGCTCGTCTACCCCTTCAAGAGCGCCTACCGGCTGTGGGTGTCGAGTCCCGGCGCCCACGCGTCGGGCGGGTCGCCCCAGGCTGGCGGGGCCCGGGCCGACGCGCTCGACCCCTCGCGGGGGGCGCCGCGGACGGCGGCGAGCGGGGCGGGTCGAACCTATGTCGTGGGCAGCTGGCCCACGCCCATGGCGGCGACGTGGAGCGCCCGGGGCTGCCGACGCCAGCTCCCCGCGGTGCGGGTGCAGGCGGTGGCGCCGTCGTGACGCCGGGGCGCCCCCGCTCTTCGGGGCGCCCCCTGTTCACGAAGCCGTTAGGAACGCTGAGCTTCCCCCGGGTCTGGCGGACTCCGATCCTGAGGCGGCGAGAGCCGCCTCTTGGGAGGATGTCCACATGCCCAGACCCCGTCCGCCGGAGTTCCGCCAGCGGGCTTGGAGCTCGCCAGGCTCCGGGAGAAGCCGGTCGCCAAGATCGCCGACGACCTCGGCATCGCCGAGTCCTGCCTGCGCAACTGGATGAAGCAGGCCGACATCGACGACGGCCGGCGCAACGGCCTGTCGAGCGACGAGCGGGCCGAGCTCGTGGAGCTGCGCCGGGACCTGCGCACCGCCAAGATGGAGATCGAGATCTTGAAACGTGCCGCCGCGTACTTCGCCAAGGAGAGCTCGCCGGGCCCAAAATGACGCCTTCATCGCCCGGACCTGCACGGACCTGCCCGTGTCGGTCTGCAGTCGGGTCATGGAGGTGTCCTCCTCGGGCTTCTATGCCTGGCAGGCGAACCCGGTCAGCGGCAAGGACATCGCCGACGCCTACCTGACCAACACCATCGTCGACATCCACCGCATGAGCCGGCGCTCCTATGGCTCGCCGCGGGTCCATGCCGAGCTGCGCTTGGACCCTCAAGCTGCCCATCGGCTATCCGTCCGACCCCCAGCAGATCGGCGCCGACCGCCACCTCATCGCCGACTACGCCCGGCCCGGGCAGATCCTCGAGTTCGACCGGGAAGGGCACATCCTGTTCCGGTACGCGGTGGCCGGCCGGACCCGGCATGCTCGACCACCCGTCGCTGGCCGAACTGCTCCCGAGCGGGGCGATCATGGTCAACGACGACTACCGCACCCGGATGGTCGCCATCGACCCCCGCACCGATGCCCTGGTGTGGCAGTACGGGGTCAACGACGAGGCGGGTGCTTCCACGGGCATGTCGGACACGCCCGACGGCTTCGACCAGCTGGCGCCGGACGGCTCGACGCCCACCCACCGCGCCACCGGCTGACGGTCCCCGCCCCGCGCCGTTGTCCGGGAGTTGATCTTCGCTTGGATGTCCGGTGAGCCGTGGCGCCCACCATGGAGCGCACGCACGCCACCAGCACCCGGCTGTGCCGGGTGGCGCGCGGCGCCGAGGGGTCAGGGGGTCCGCGATGAGCATCACCGTGCCGGTCGGCGTGCGCGGCCAGGGCCCCGACCCCGCCCCCCGCCCAACCGATCTCGCCCCTGCCGTGGTGTACCTCGCCGCCGCCCAGGGCACCTACGGCACCACCCGCTACCGGGAGGCCCTGCGCCAGGTGACCGGGGTGTGGCCCCGGGCGGTCCTCATGGACGCCGACACCTGTGGGTTCGCGTCCCGCGCCGACTGGAACCTGCGGTGGCCCTTCATCTGCGACGGCATCGACTGCATGGTGGTGCTGACCGAGACGGACGGAACCGTCAGCCAGGAGACGTGGCTCGAGCTGCGCGACGCCACCGACGCCGCCCTGCCCTGCTGGTTCGTGTCCACCGGCGGTGCCCTGGTGCACGCGCGCTCGGTGCGCATCCGACTCCACGGCGCCGGCGTGCGCACCGCCCGCCGCTGGGCGCTGGCCGAGGTGCTGCCGGCGCCCAGAGCAGGCGCGTCCACCAGCACCACACCCGATGACTATGGTGCAGACC
>DATJBC010000331.1:0-12043 GCA_035515515.1 Acidimicrobiales bacterium | reverse complement strand
GGAGAAGTTCGACACGCCGGCGTGACCGATCACGCCCTCGTCGAGCAACGGTGCGAAGGCGGGCATCGTCGCCGTGAGGGGCACGAGCGGGTTGTACTGGTGGATCTGGTACAGGTCGAGGTGGTCGGTGCCGAGGCGCCGCGCGCTGGCCCGCGCCCGCTGGCCAACCACCGGCCCCACGGGCAGCAGCGGGAAGAGCTTGGTGGCCACAAAGGCCTCGTCGCGGAGGCCGCCGAGGGCCTCACCCAGGATGCGCTCGGAGCGCCCGAACCCGTAGAGCTCGGCGGTGTCGAACAGCGTGATGCCGAGGTCGAGGGCGCGCTCCACGATGGCGGCCGCCTCGCGTCCCGCGTACTCCGGCCCGTATCCCCATTCGGTGGACCCGAATTGCCAGGTGCCCAGCCCGATGGCCGAGATGCGGGCACCGGCGACTTCGACGTACCTCATGGCGCCTCCCGCCGCGCTGGTCCGGCTCTCCTACTTGGGGGGCATCCGGATGCCGCCGTCGAGGCGGATCACCTCGCCGTTCAAGTAGCTGTTCTGCGCGATGTGGGCGACGAGGTCGCCGTACATGGAGGGCTGCCCCAGCTTCTTGGGGAAGAGCACCGACTCACCCAGCGCCTTGCGCTGCTCTTCGGGGAGCATGCCCAGCAGAGGCGTGTCGAAGAGCCCCGGAGCGATGGTCACGACGCGGATTCCCACCGAGGCCAGGTCGCGCGCGGCCGGGAGCGTCATGCCCACCACCGCGCCCTTGGACGCCGAGTAGGCGAGCTGCCCGATCTGGCCGTCGAAGGCGGCGACCGAGGCCGTGTTGACGATGACGCCGCGCTCGCCGTCGGCCAGGGGCTCGGTGGCGGCCATGGCGGACGCCGCCCTCGTCATGACGTTGAAGGTGCCCACCACGTTGAGCTCCTGGATGAACTTGAAGGCGCTCAGGTCGTGCGGTGAGTTGTCGCGGTTGATGACCCGGCCGACCCATCCGGTCCCGGCGCAGTTGACGGCGATGCGCAGGCTCCCGCCCTCGGCCGCCTGGTCGACGGCCCGCTGGCAGTCGTCGGGGTTCGTGACGTCCCCCGCCACGTAGTTGGCACCGAGGTCGGCGGCGACCTTCTTGGCGCCCTCCTCGTTGCGGTCGAAGATCGTGCACCGCACGCCGGCGGCGGTCAGCTTGCGCGCCGTGCCCTCCCCGAGGCCCGACGCACCGCCGGTGATGACTGCTGAGATGCCGTTGAGGTCCATGCGGCGCATGCTACGAGGCACCTGGTGCCGGCCGCCAAGGCGGGCTGCGCACGACGGCGGGCGGCGGCCACGAGCGTCACACGGCTGTCAGCCGCGACGCCCGACACCGCCGGGGCACCTCATTCGGGGAAGCAGTCCCCCGAGACGCCCCGCTGGGACCCCGCCGCCTCGAGCGCCAGGCGATCGACACGGTCGTTCATGGTGTCCCCGGCGTGGCCCTTCACCCAGGACAGGCGCACGCGGCGTCCGGAGTCCACGACGAGGCCGATGAGCGGCTCCCACAGGTCGCGGTTGGCGACGGGCTTGCCCGCGGCGTTGCGCCACCCCCGGCGCCGCCACCCCTCCCACCACCGGTCACGAAAGCAATTCACGACGTAGGTCGAGTCGCTCATCACGAGCACGGGGCCCTCGATGGCCCGCAGGGCCTCGAGCGCGGCGGTGATCTCCATGCGCTGGTTGGTCGACTGGGGCTCGGCCCCGCTGGCGTAGGGCCCGTCGGGGACGGCCCAGGCCCATCCGCCGGGCCCGGGGTTCCCGATGCACGAGCCGTCGGTGTACACGACGGTCTCGCCCGGACGCGGCGCATCGGAGCGAGCAGCCGCATCGGGGGCTCGGGCCATCGCCGCCAGCATGCACGGCGTCGCCGGCGGCCAGGGGGATCGGGTGCGACGGTGACCGCCGCGGGGGCGGCCCGCCCCGGCGGGGGCGTGGCGGCTCCCGGATCACGACCGGACAGGGGGCCACGCACAGTAACAACCGCTGGGATTACATGAATAGGCATGAACGGTGGGAGGGGGAGGAGCACGAGGGGCTCGCGGGGGCCGTCGAGCAGACGTCGGCCAGCAAGGGGCCCCGGCAGCGGCAGGAGCAGGGGTGAGCGGGGGGCGGCCGTGAACGCTTCGTCAGCATCTCCCGAGCGTCGGCCCTAGCCACAAGGGCCACCCGTACCATGGAGTCGTGCTCTTCGACGGCATGTCGCACCAGCTCCCGGACATCGACCCCGAAGAGACTGCCGAGTGGCTGGACTCCTTCGACGCCGTCGTCGACGCCCAGGGACGGACCCGGGCCCGCTTCCTGCTCATGAAGCTGCTGGAGCGGGCCCGCGCCAAGCAGGTGGACTTCCCCGCCACCGTCTCGACGCCCTACGTCAACACCATCCCCCGCGACCAGGAACCCTGGTTCCCCGGCGACGAGTACATCGAGCGCCGCATCCGGGCCTACATCCGCTGGAACGCGGCGGTCATGGTCACCCGGGCCAACCACCGCAGCGAGGGCATCGGCGGCCATCTGGCCACCTACGCCAGCTCGGCCGCCCTCTACGAAGTGGGCTTCAACCACTTCTTCCGGGGGAAGTCCGACGGCGGCTTCGGCGACCTCGTCTACTTCCAGGGCCATGCCTCCCCGGGCATCTACGCCCGGGCCTTCGTGGAGGGGCGGCTCACCGAGGACCAGCTGGACAACTTCCGCCAGGAGGTGGGAGGCGGGGGCCTGCCCAGCTATCCCCACCCGCGCCTGCTCCCCGACTTCTGGGAGTACCCCACGGTGTCGATGGGGCTCGGCCCCCTGTGCGCCATCTACCAGGCGCACGTCAACCGCTACCTGCTGCATCGCGAGCTGGTGGACACCTCGGCCAGCCGCGTGTGGGCCTTCCTGGGCGACGGCGAGCTCGACGAGGTCGAGTCCATCGGCGCCCTGGGCGTGGCGGGACGAGAGCACCTCGACAACCTGATCTTCGTCGTGAACTGCAACCTGCAACGCCTCGACGGCCCCGTGCGGGGCAACGGCAAGATCATCCAGGAAGCCGAGGCGATGTTCCGCGGCGCGGGGTGGAACGTCGTGAAGGTCATCTGGGGCTCGAAGTGGGACGAACTGCTCGCCCGGGACGTCGACGGCGTGCTCCTCGACAAGATGAACACGACCCCCGACGGCGAATTCCAGAAGTACGCCACCGAGTCCGGCGCGTACATCCGGGAGCACTTCTTCGGGCCCGATCCCCGCCTGCGCCGCCTCGTCGAGCACCTGTCCGACGAGGATCTCCAGGCGCTGCCGCGGGGCGGTCACGACTACCGCAAGCTCTACGCGGCCTACAAGCTGGCCACCGAGCAGGTGGGACAGCCCACGGTGATCCTCGCCAAGACGGTGAAGGGCTGGACGCTCGGTCCCGAGATCGAGGCGCGCAACGCCACCCACCAGATCAAGAAGATGTCCGCGGCGCAGCTCCGGGTCCTGCGCGACCGCCTCTATCTCCAGGAGGAGATCCCCGACGAGGCCCTCGAAGCCGAGTTGCCCCCCTACTACCGCCCGCCTGAGGGCTCACCCGCCCACGACTACCTCTCCGCCCGGCGCAAGGTGCTGGCCGGGCCCGTGCCCGTGCGGGTCGTGCCGCGCGCCGCGCCGGCGGTGCCCCACGAGAACGCCTTCGCCGACCTCTACGCCGGGTCGGGCAAGCAGTCGGCCTCGACGACCATGGCCTTCGCCCGCCTTCTGCGCAACCTGGTGCGAGACCCCGCCATCGGGAGGTTCGTGAGCCCCATCGTCCCCGACGAGGCGCGCACCTTCGGCCTCGAGCCGCTCATCGCCGAGGCCAAGATCTACGCCCCCGAGGGCCAGCGCTACACCCCGGTCGACGCCGATCTCATCCTGCGCTACGCCGAGGACCGCCAGGGCCAGGTGCTCGAGGAGGGCATCACCGAGGCCGGCGCCATGGCGTCGCTGATCGCCTTGTCCACCGCCTACGCCACCTGGGCGCGGCCCATGCTGCCGATCTACCTCTTCTATTCGATGTTCGGGTTCCAGCGCACCGGGGACCTGGCGTGGCTGCTGGGCGACATCCGCGGACGGGGGATCCTCGCCGGGTGCACGGCGGGGCGCACCACCCTGCAGGGCGAGGGCCTGCAGCACGACGACGGTCACTCCCCCCTGCTGGCGTCGGTCAACCCTGCGGCGCACGTCTACGACCCGGCGTTCGCCTTCGAGATCGGCGTGGTCATGGAGGAGGCGGTCCGCCGCATCTTGGGCCCCGACCCCGAGGACCGCTTCTGGTACCTGACGCTCTACAACGAGACGTACCCCATGCCCGCCCTGGCCGCCGTGGCGGGTGAGGACGCCGCCCGCATGGCGGCGGTGCGAGACGGCATCCTGCACGGGACCTACCGCTTCGCCGAGGCGGCCGACCCGGTGGCCGTCGCAGCCGACGCCGGCGGCGGCGCCGCCGCAGGGAACGAACCAGACGGCCCGGCCGGACTCGAGCGCCGGCGCCGGGGACGGCGCAACGGGTCGACACGCCGGGCCACGCTGCTCTTCTCGGGCCCGATGTGGCAGGCGGCCATGGAGGCGCGCACCATGCTGGCATCGGAATGGAGCGTGTCCGCCGACGCCTGGTCCGTGACCTCCTACACCGAGTTGCGCGAGGACGCGCTGGCCGCGGAACGGGCCAACCGCCTCCACCCCGACGGGGCGCGCCGGGTCCCGTACGTCACCGAGTCCTTCGGAGACGATCTGGCGGCGGGCCCCGTGGTCGCCGTCACCGACTACATCCGGGCCGTCCCGGACCAGATCGCCCGCTGGGTGCACCGGCCCTTCGTCTCGCTCGGCACCGACGGCTTCGGACGGTCCGACACCCGGGCCGCGCTCAGGCGCTTCTTCGAGGTCGACGCGGCGCACATCGTGGTGGCGGTGCTGGCGGCCCTGGCCGAGAGCGGCGACGCCAAGGCCGACGAGGTGGCCGAGGCCATCCGCCGCTACGGCATCGACCCCGACGCGGCCGATCCCTGGACGGCCTGATCCCGCAGGTCCTCCCCGTCCACGGCCTCCGTCACGCCGCGGGGAGCGCTACCCGCGCCGGAGGCCGAGCCCGTGGCGGGCCCGGCCTCCTGGCGTGTCGGCGCGTGCGATCGGCGAGTTGGTCGGTGGGCTCAGTGGTTGGTGACCTTCATGGGCACCTTCACGACGTTGCTCAGCGGGAAGCCGAGCAGGTTCGCGGTGATGCTCACCTTGACCGTCTTGCGGCCTACGTGCTGGGCCACGAACCATCCGGAGAGCTTCGGTGGGGTGAACACCTCGTTCACGTAGCTGGCGGGCGTCACCAGCGCGCTCGACAGGACCTTGCCGCCCTCGGTCACCTTGGCCCGGATGAACGCCGGCGGTGAGCCCCCCGCGAGCAGCGAGTCCAGCGCGAGCAGGGTGGAGAGCCACCAGAAGGTCTTGGCATTGGGCGCGTCACTCACCTTGATGACCTGGCCCTTCTTGGCCGTCACCGACGAGAGGTGCAGAGTCGGGTCGGCCGGGAAGATCCCACCGCTGCTCGCCCAGTGCAGGACGAAGGTGCCGGCCTCGACGGGCGTTCCCGACGTGGCGTCGAGCATGGCGATCGCACATCCGATCATGCCCGAGTTGTTCTGTTCGGAAGACGGAGGACAGGTGGCATTGGGGTCTGTCGGCTGCGTCGAAGGAACCGTGTAGTTGTAGTTCAACGCACCCTTGGAGTTCGTGATCGGGAAGCCCTCCGACGTGGCGTTGATCTCCGGGGCGGCCGCCAGCGCAGCCAGCAACCCGGCCTCCGACGTGACGCTCGCTCCGGTGAGGAGGGGACGGGCCGAGGGGTCGATGGCCACGAGCAGGCTGATCTCGACCAACAGGTAGGGATGGTTCGGGGTCAGGCCGGTGCACGACACGTTCACGACCTGGTTCTTCTTGGTCACGATCACGACACCGACGAGGGAGTTGGAGAAGTTGCAGGCCGGCCCGGCGGCGGCGCCGGCGGGCGCCACCCTGCCGCCCACGGCGGTGAGTGAGACGACAGCCGACGAGACGAGCACGACGCACGCCATGAGCACGGCGCGCACTCGCCGGCGTGGACGACGGCGCCCACCGTCGACCGCGGGCAGACAGTCGTACGCCTGTCCGTTGAGCGACTCAGTCATGAAGACCTTCCTTTCGGATTGGGCGGTCATGGGTCGGTCGTCCCGCTCGGTCAGCGCTTGGCGCGACGGACGAGGTTCACGCTCGTGGTCTTGCGGTCACCGGTGGACCCTGCGGCCACCACGGTGTGCTTGCCCCGCTTGCCCGACCGTGCGAGGCGCGGTATCGCGCCCTTGCAGCTGAAGGTCCCCGTCAGGCCGACCGTGGTGCGACACAGGACCGTGGAGGCCTTCGACGCCTTGCGGAGCCCGCTCATGTAGGTGACGACGATCGTCTCGTCGGGGACGAAGTTGGTCCCCTGGGCGACGACGGCCGCCTTCCTCTTGGCGCTGCCCGGTGTCACGCTCAACGTCGGGGCGAGCGGCGCCGGCGTCGTGACCGGGAGCGTCGGCAGGGTCACCGGCGGCAGTGTGGGGATCGTCACCGGCGGGATCGTCACCGGCGGGATCGTCACCGGCGGGATCGTGGTCGGCACGGTGGGCAACGTCGTCGGGGGCAGGGTCACCGGCGGCAGCGTCGTGGGCGGCAGCGTCGTGGGCGGCAGGGTCACCGACGGCAGCGTCGTGGGCGGCAGGGTGACGGGAGGAAGCCCCAGCGCCGACGCGTGGGTCACGCCCGAGCCGGCGACCTCGATGGCCGCGGCGCCCAGGACCCCAGCCACCACGACGGCCCCGACGAGGCGCGCCGCGGCACAAATGCCCCGTTGTCTCCGCATCCCCAACCCCCCGGACCCCGTTGCACCGTCCCGGGCGTCCTGCGACCGCAACGGCTGAACAACTTCATGGAACCCGTGTCAGTGTTGACGGGCGGGAGGGCCTGCCGGAAGCGGATCATCACCTGCAACGGGTAGGGGAAATCACCTGTCGGACGCCCCAGCGGAGCGGCGCGGCCTCAGAGCGTCGTGTGACCAGCGCGCTCCGAGAAGATCCGCTCGAACACCCCGCGGTCGCCCGCGTAGGGGCCGTCGGTGCGCGGCCAGTGCACCACGAGGTCAGTGACGCCGATCTCGCCGTAGCGGCCCACCGTGTCCTCGAAGGCGGCGGGCGACGCCGTGCCGGGGTCGAGCCTCGGCCCGGTGAGCACGAGCCGGGCGAGCGTGGCGGGGTCGCGCCCCACGACCGTGCACGCCTCGTCGAGGGCCTCCATCTGCGCGCCGACGACGCGCACCCCCTCGGCGGCCGGCAACAGGTCGTCACCGCCGGCGAGGTCACCGGTGGTGACCCATGTCTGGCCGAGCGCGGCCGCCAGGCGCATGCCCCGCGGGCCCGTGGCCGCCACGGCGAACGGCAGCCGAGGCCTCTGCACGCATCCGGGGTGGGTCCGCCCGTCCACCACCCGGTAGTAGTCGCCGCGCACGGACGTCTCGGGCTCGCGCAGGAGCTGGTCGAGCATCGTGACGAATTCGACGAACCGGGCGCTACGTTCGGCGGGCGTCCACGGCTCGTTCCCGAGCATGACGGCGTCCCATCCCGTCCCGCCGGCGCCGATGCCCAGGGTGAAGCGGCCCTCGCTGAGCTCGTCCAGGGTGATGAGCTCGCGGGCCAGGGTCATGGGGTGGCGGAAGTTCGGCGACGCCACCAGCGTGCCGAGGCGGATGCGCTCGGTGACGACGGCGGCCGCCGCCAGCGACGGCACAGCCGCGTACCAGGGGCTGGCGTGGAGCTGCCGCCAAGCCAGGTGGTCGTAGGTCCAGGCGTGGTCGAACCCGAGGTCCTCGGCGCCCCGCCAGAGCTCTTTGGCCTCCGACCACCGGAACTCGGGGAGGAGCAGGACGCCGATGCGCACGCCTGCACGCTAGGCACCACGCCCCGGACGCTCCACCGGCGCCGGGCGGGAGCGGGTTTGAGCCCGCCCCGGGCGGCTGCCAAGCTGCCGCCCCGACCACCGTTCTCCCGCACGGCGCTCGAGGCGCTCTGGTCGACGCTCGTCTGAGGCAGGCGACAAGGGGGAGCTCACATGGAGTGGGACGACTGGACGACACGGCTCACGCTGGCGCTGGGTGCCAATGCCACCATCCGCCTCCGGGAGCTGTTCGCACCGAACGGCGCCTTCACCGATCCGGTGACCTCGGCGACGACCGACATCAAGTCGGTGGAGGACGTCACGGACGCGTCGTTCCCTGATTGGACCCAGGACGTGACGGCCTCCTACGGCAACGCCCGCGGCGGGGCGTTCGAATGGGTGGGGCGGGGAACGCTGGGCGGCAACACCGTGATCGAGATCCACGGCTGCACGATGGTCGAGCTGGACGCCGACGGGCTCGTGACCCGGTGGCGCGACTACTTCGACCTCAAGGAGGTCGAGAGGCAGATGGGCGCCTCGATCGAGGACTACCAGGGCACCGAGTCCTGAGCGGCGGTCAGGCCCGCTCCCGCCAGTCCGGGTGCAGTCCCTCGGTGCGGGCCACGCGCTGGGCGATGACGGTGGTGCCGTTCAGCTCGGCGCGGCGCTCGGGGGACACGCCGCCGTCGCCACCCGCCAGCCAGGCGACGACCGAGCCGGGGACCGACGGCGGCGCTCCGGGATAGCGGCCCGCCAGGCCGAGTCGCTCCTGGGCGGCGGTCATGCGCTCGGTGAGCACGTACCCCGGATCCACGTTGACGGCGAAGATGCCCCGGTCGCCGAGCTCGACGGCGAGGATGCCCGCCACCCGGTGGAACGCCCCTTTGGTGACGGCGTAGCCGAGGCCCCAGCCGCCTCGCCCGGTGGGAGCGGGGGGATCGCTCGTCGCCACCGCGGACGTGATGTCGATGACCGTGCCCTCCCCGCGCGCCAGCATGCCGGGTAGGACCGCCTTGATCAGCACGAGCTGTGCCACCACGTTGGCCTCCAGCTTGGCCTCGACGGTGTCGATGTCGAGCTCGAGGAACGGCTCCATGCTCCCCGGGCCGGTATGGACGGCGTTGTTGACCAGGACGTCGATCCGCCCCCACTCCTCCAGGACTCGTTCGACCGCCCCCGTCACAGAATTCCGGTCCAGGAGGTCCATGCGCAGGGGCAGGGCGCGGGCCCCCGCCTCTTCGACGAGGCGGGCGGTGGAGTCGAGGCTCCCCGGGATGGGAAGGACGCCCCCGGGGGCGGTCTCGTCCACGGCGTCCCCCTCGTGCACGGTCCGGGCGGCGATGGCGACGTCGAGCCCCACCGCCGCCAGGGCCAGGGCCGAGGCCCGGCCGATCCCCCGGCTCGCCCCCGTGACCAGGGCCACCCGCCGCCCGCCGGGGGACGGCGTGCTCACCGGAGGCCCGGCCGCGTGAGCCTCACGCACCTCACCAGCCCCACCCCTCGGCGTCGGCGGCGGCGCGCCACGAGCAGGGGCGGGGCTCGACGGGGACGAGGCAGGCGCCTGGGGAGCGGCGCAGGGTGGGGCGGGCGCGGCGGGTTGGGCGGGGGGAGACGGTGACGCAGCGGTCGCGCCCGGGCACCGGGGCAGCGTACCGACGAGAGGCCCGCTCCGGAGCCCGGGTGGTGCGCGCCTGACGGGGGGATCAGCTGGCGGCGCGCTCGCGCAGTCGGCGGCGGCGCTCGGCCCGCAGACGCCGGCGCTCGCGCTCGTTGGTGCCGGCCCAGTAACCCACGAGGTCGGGAATGGCCAACGCGAACTTCAGGCACTCGGCGCGCACCGTGCACCGCGCGCACAGTTGCTTGGCGCGCGCCGAGGGTCCCCCGCGGTCGGGGATGAACATCTCCACGCGTTGGCCACGGCATTCAGCGCGCGTCTGCCAACGAGGGCGACGCAGCAGTTGCACCACCACGGGCGCCACGTCCACGGCGTCGTCGGGGGTGTCCCCGGGCTCGTCCTCGGCGGGGAAGGAGACGGCGAGACTGGACATGCGCAGGCTTTCGGCAGTCTCCGGGGCCATCTTTAGGCCCCCCGACCCATCCACCACCCTCAGTGGGAACAACCTGAGCGGTCGTCGACTCTGACCACGGTATGCGTTCAGCCTCTGGGGACGTCGCACCGCGTGTCCACAGGAGGCGGGAAGAACCACGGCGTGGCGGGTCCCGGGGATTAGCCTCGCGGCATGCGGGGGGACGCTGAGGACTGGGTGTCGATCGCCGCCAACAGCATCCTCTCGGCGATCGTGGCGGAAGCCGCCATCCACGACGTGAGCGGACCGTTCACGCTCGACGACCTGCTGCGCGCGTGGCTCGAGCACGATCCCGCCACCGTGGCCCGGCTCCCCGATCCCCCGGGGACCTCGGGTGCCTCGGTCGAGAAGACGCGCACCTACTGGTTCTACGAGGGATGTCACGCCTTGGAGGAGGGCGCCTGGATCGCCGAGGTGGGTGGGGGCAAGTTCGCGGTGGCCTCGCTGACCTCCCTGGTGGCGCGGGCCCGACAGGAGGCGAGCACCCACTCGGAGTGACGGGCGGCGCGGGCTGAGTACGCTCGGAGGGCGTGAGCCTCCACCTCAGCCAGGACCGCGACGCCGACGCCCTGTTGTCGAGCAACCCCTTCGCCTTGCTCGTGGGCATGGTGCTCGACCAGCAGGTGCCGCTCGAATGGGCCTTCGCCAGCCCCCTGGAGCTGCAACGCCGCCTGGGCAGGGATCTCGACGCCGGGGAGGTGGCGGCCATGGACCCCGAGCAGCTGTCCGCGTCGTTCTCGGCCAAGCCGGCGTTGCACCGCTACCCCGGATCCATGGCCACCCGTGTACACGAGTTGGCACGGCGCATCACCGACGACTACGACGGGCGCGCCGAGGGCCTCTGGCAGGGAGTCACCTCGGGCACCGAGCTCTACACGCGGGTGCGGGCGCTCCCCGGCTTCGGCGAGCAGAAGGCCAAGATCTTCGTGGCGCTCCTGGGCAAGCAGCTCGGCGTGCGCCCGGAGGGGTGGGAGGCAGCGAGCGCCCCCTACAGCGACCGGGAGAGCCGCCGGTCGGTGGCCGACATCACGGGCCCCGAGACGCTCCAGGAGGTGCGCCTCTTCAAGCAGGGGCTCAAGGCCGCGCACAAGGCACGCGCCGCCGAGGCGGGCGAGCGCCCGGCGGCCCGCGCACCGGCGCGCCCGGGGGCGCCCCGCCCCCCCAAGGCGTCGACCACGAAGGAGCCCGCCGCGGCGCCCGCGGCCAGGGCCAAGAAGGCGGCCGCCCGCCGTTGAGCGCACCGGGCGCCGCGCCCATCACGGCGCGCCGCCTCTACCTGTGCACGCCGGACCGTCCCGACCTGGCTTCGTTCATCGAGGCGTGCATCCTGGGCGGGGTCGACGTGGTGCAGCTGCGCGACAAGAGCCTGACGGCGCGCGCCGTCGTGGACCGTGCCCGGGTGGCCAAGCGCGTGTGCGGCGACCACGGTGTGCCGTTCATCGTGAACGACCGCCCGGACCTGGCGTTGGACGCCGGCGCCGACGGCGTCCACCTCGGCCAGGACGACGCGTCGTCGTCACTGGCCCGCCGCATCCTGGGAGCCGGTGCCATCGTGGGCCTGTCGACGCACGCCCCCCACGAGCTCGAGGCCAGCCGGCGCGAGCCCGTCGACTACATCTCGGCGGGGCCGGTGGCCCCCACCCCCACCAAGCCGGGACGGCCGGGAACCGGCGTCGCCTACGTGACGGCCGCCGTCGCCGACGCCGGGCGGCCCGTGTTCGTCACCGGCGGCGTGACCCCCGAGACCGTCCCCGGGCTGGCCGCCGCGGGCGCCCGCCACTTCGTGGTGGTGCGATTCCTCACCGAGGCCCCCGACCCCCGCCGGGCGGCGTCGTCGTTGCGGGCCGCCATCGACGAGCAGCTGTCCGGCCGGCGCTAGCGCGCCCCCAGGGGCCCGGGCGTCAGGGCCCCTGGCGCTCGAGCCACCCGGCCAGCAGGGCCACGGCGCGCGGGTCGGCGCGCAGCCGGTGGCCGGCGCCGGGCAGCACGCGCAGCTCGGCGCGGGGCCCGGCCAG
>DATJBC010000330.1:0-11204 GCA_035515515.1 Acidimicrobiales bacterium | reverse complement strand
CTTGGCGGCGAACTCGTCGACGAGCCGGGCGAACTCGCGCCGGCGCTCGATCATGGGCATGTGCCCGCAGCGGGGCAGCTCCACCAGCTGCGCCTGGGGCAGCGCCTCGGCCGTCCGCCAGGCGTGGCGGGGGGGCGTGAGCCGGTCGTGCGACCCCACCACCACCAGGACGGGCAGGTCCAGCTGGCCCAGCCAGGCCGAGAGGTCGAACAGCGCCAGCGACGCCAGGAGGCTCGCCATGGTGGAGGGGGCGGTGGCCAGGTGGAGGCTCTCCACGAAGCGCACCTGCGACGGCGGCGCGTCGGCGCCGAAGCCCATCCGGGTGAGCCACCACCGCAGGTCCTCCGAGGCGATGGTGCGCACCCCCCAGCGGTCGGCCAGGTGCATGGCGCGCGCCGACACCGGGCCGGCCAGGCGGGCCATCCCCCCGAACCCGGGCATGCGGCTGAAGGGCCCCCCCGTGGTCGACACGAGCGCCAGCCCGGCCACCCGCCGGCGCACGAACGCCGCGGGGCTGTCGTGCACGAGCTGCAGGGCCACCATCCCGCCCATGGAGTGGCCCACCACCACGGCGTGCTCGACGTCGAGGGCGTCGAGCACCGCCGCCACGTCGGTCGCCATGCGCCGCACCCCGGGCGAACCCGCCGAGGCGGCGGCCATGCGCACGTCGTCGCGCAGCGCGGGACGCCCGTCGCCGTCGCCCTCCCCGCCGGCCCCCGGTGCCGGGGGGATCGGCGCCGTGGGCGCCGTGAAGCCCGCGTCGCCGGGCACCGACGCGCCGTGGCCGCGCAGGTCCGGCGCGATGACCCGGTGCTCGCCGGCGAGGTCGCGCAGCTGGTGCGCCCACAGGGCGCCCGAGAGCATGTAGCCGTGCAGCAGGACGACGGCGGGCCCCCGGCCGCGCTCGACCACGTGGATGCGCCCGCCGTCGTCGACCTCGACGTCGTGGTGCACCACGTCGTCGGGGAGGGTGAGGCCCTCGGCCTCGATGTCCTCGGCGCTGGCCTGGGCGCGCGCCACCAGCCGGTGCTGGGCCGCCCACCCCGCCGCCACCGCGGTGGTCGCCCCGGCGGCCACCCCCCGTACCACGCGGCTCTGGTACCACCGGCGCTGCTCGCTCATGGCCCGGCCTTCCCCTCCACCGGCACCCGGGGCACCCGGGCGCCGATCCTGCAGAACACCTCGTGCTCGATGGTGCCGAGCGTGGCGGCCCACTCCGTGGCGCTCAGCGTCTCGGCGCCCTGGGTGCCGATGAGCACGACCTCGTCGCCCACCGCCACGTCCGCGTCGGGGCCGCAGTCCACCACGATCTGGTCCATGGTGACCATACCGGCCAGCCGGCGCCGCCGGCCGCCCACCAGGACCACCCCGCCGGCGCCGAAGTAGCGCCGGGGGACGCCGTCGGCGTACCCCACGGGCACGCTCGCCACCGTGGAGGGCACCGCCAGCGGCTGGAGCCGCCCGTAGGAGGGGCGGGCACCGGCCTCGAGGCGGCGCACCGACGACACCGAGGCGCGCCACGACAGCACCGGCCGCAGGCGGTCGGCGCCCGTGGCGGCCAGCACGTCGGGGCGCGGCGCGGCGGGCGGGAAGGGCGACACCCCGTAGAGGGCGATGCCGCAGCGCACCATGTCGAGGCGGGCGGCGGGGAAGGCGAGGGCGCCCGACGAGTTGGCGGCGTGCACGAGCGCCGGCACGTGCCCCCGGGCCGCCAGCGCGGCGCGGGCCTGCTCCAGGGCCCGCAGCTGGGCCTCGGTGAAGGCGCGGTCCTCGGCAGCCGGGCCGTCGGCCACCGGGAAGTGCGTCCACAGGGCGCCGAAGCGCAGCGCGGGCGCCTCGGCCACGGCCTGCACCACGTCGAGCAGCTCGGCGGCCGACGCCCCGCCGCGGTGCATGCCGGTGTCCACCTTGACGTGGACCTCGGTCACGGCGCCCGCCCGGGCCGCCGCGGCGGCGGCCGCCTCGGCGCCGCCCCGGGTGTAGAGGGCGGGGACGAGCCCCCGCCCCACCACCTCGTCCATGGTGTCGGGTGAGGGCTCCGACAGCACCAGCACCGGGGCGTCCACGGCGGCGTCGCGCAGGGCCGCCCCCTCGGCCACCGTGGCCACCGCCAGCCACCGGGCCCCGCCCTCCAGCGCGGCGCGGGCCACGGCGGGGGCCCCGTGCCCGTAGCCGTCGGCCTTCACCACGGCGCACAGCGCCGCCGGCGCGCAGATGCGCGCCAGCAGGGCGGCGTTGTGCCGGAGCGCGCCGAGGTCGATCTCGGCCCGCGGCGGCCGCCACCGGCCGGCGAGCACCTCCGCGGCGCGCTCGGGCCCGGCCGCCACGCTCACCCCCGGCGGATCCCCGACAGCCACCGGGCCACGAGCTCGGCGAGGTCACCGGCCACGAGCCCCTCGGGCACGCCGAGATCGGCCGCCCGGCCGTGCACGTGGGCGGCGAGGGCGGCGGCCACGTGGGGGACGACGCCGCGGGCCACGAAGGCCCCGATGACCCCGGACAGCACGTCGCCGGTGCCCGCCGTGGCCAGGCGGGGCGAGCCCGTCGCCGCCAGGAGCACGTCGCCACCGGGATGGGCCACCACCGTGGTGGGCCCCTTGAGCAGCACGGCCGCCCCGCAGCGCGCCGCCAGGCCGGCGGCCGCGGCGACGCGGTCGGGCCCGGGCGCCGCCCCCGCCAGGCGGGCGAACTCGCCGTCGTGGGGGGTGAGGACCCGCAGGGCGCGCCCCGCGGCGCCCGACGACGCCGGGCCCGGGGCCAGCGCGGCGCGCAGCTCGTCGCCCTCCCCCAGGGCATAGAGCCCGTCGGCGTCCACCACCACCGGCACCGGGGCGTCGCCCACCACGGCCCGCACCTCGGTCCCGGTGCCGTCGGCCCGCCCCAGCCCGGGCCCGACGACCACCGCCTTGCAGCGCTCGGCCATGGCCAGGGCCTCGGGCGCCCACCCCCGCGCCGGGAGGGCGGCGCCCACCGCCTCGCTCACGGGCAGCTCGGTCCCCGAGGCGCCCGGCACGCCCAGGCGGACCATGCCCGCCCCGGCCCGGTAGGCGGCCCGGGCGCACAGGCCGGCGGCGCCCGTCATGCCCGGCGACCCGGCCACCACGGCCACCGCCGACTGCCACTTGTGCGCGTCGCGCGGGCGCGGCGCCAGCAGCCGGGCCACGTCGGTGTCGTCGACGAGCCACATGCGGGCGTCGCCGGTGTCCAGCCCGATGTCGGCCACCTCGACCCGCCCCGCCAGCGCGGCGCCGTCGCCCTGGAGCAGCCCCGGCTTGAGCGCCGCGAAGGTGACCGTCACGTCGGCGCGCAGGGGCTCGCCGCACGCCGCGCCGGTGTCGCCGTCCACCCCCGAGGGGATGTCGACGGCCAACACGGGGACGCCGGGGGGCACGGCCGGGGCGCGGTACTCGCCCCGGAAGCCGGTCCCGTAGGCGGCGTCGATGACGAGGTGCACGGCGCCCGCCGGCCCGATGCCCTCGGGGGCGTCGGAGGCCTCCACCACCGTGACGCGCGCCCCGCGCCGGCGCAGGCGGTCGGCCGCCACCCGGCCGTCGGCGCCGTTGTTGCCCTTGCCGGCCACCACCACCACCCGGCGGCCGTAGGTGCCGCCCAGCATGCGCACCGCCCACGACGCCACCGCCGTGCCGGCCCGCTCGACGAGGGTCTCCTCGGCCACGGCATGCAGGGCCCGGGCGTCGACGGCGCGCATGTCCTGCACCGTCAGGACCGGCTTCACGGCGCCGCACCCCCGGCGGGCCCCTCGGCCACGACGCTCGCCACGGCCACGATGTCGGTGTGGGTGAGCGACACGTGCCAGTGGCGCACCCCGCGGTCCGCCGCCAGCACGGCCGCCCTGCCCGACAGGGCCAGGTGCGGCTGCCCGCTCTCGGCCCGCACCACCTCGACCTCGAGGAAGCCGGCCTCGCCCACCCCCACGCCCAGCGCCTTGAGCACCGCCTCCTTGGCGGCGAAGCGCGCCGCGAAGCGGGGGGCGGGATCGGCGCTGCGCTCGGCATAGGCGCGCTCGGCCGGCGTGAACAGCCGGTCGATCACGGCCGGGCGCCGCGCCATCACCTCTTTGAAGCGGGCCACGTCGACGGCGTCGACACCGATCCCCCGGACGGTCCCCGCGCCGTCGCCCCGGGGCACGCTCACTCGACGGTGACGGTCTTGGCCAGGTTGCGGGGTCGGTCGACGTCATGCCCCCGCAGCCGCGCCACGTGATAGGCGAACAGCTGCAGCGGGACCACGTCGACCACCGGTGCGAACAGCGGGTCGGTGCGGGGCACCCACAGCACGTGGTCGGCCTGGGCGGCGGTCTCGTCGTCGCCGTCGTTGGCCACCAGCACCACCGTGGCACCGCGGCTGCGCACCTCCGCCACGTTGCCCATCACCTTCTCCCACAGCGGCGTGCGGGTGGCCACGCCCACCACCACCGTCCCCGGCACGATGAGGGCGATGGGGCCGTGCTTGAGCTCGCCGGCGGGATACCCCTCGGCCCGCACGTAGGAGATCTCCTTGAGCTTGAGCGCTCCCTCCAGGGCGACGGGGAAGCCCAGGTGGCGCCCGATGAAGAAGAAGTCGCGCGTGGCGGTGAAGGTCGCCGCGACGTCGGCCACCGCGGCGTCGCGCTCGGGCGACAGCGCGTCCTCCACCAGCGCGGGCAGCTGGCCCAGGTGGGCGAAGAGGTCGCGGGCCTGGTCGGGCGAGGTGAGGCCCCGCAGCTGCGCCAGGTACAGCGCGACGAGCTCCAGCGCCACCACCTGGGTGAGGTGGGTCTTGGTGGCGGCCACGCCGATCTCGGGACCGGCCCGGGTGTAGAGGACGCCGTCGGCCTCGCGCGCCATGGACGAGTCGACCACGTTGGAGATCACCATGATGCGCGCCCCGTAGTGGCGGGCCTCGCGCATGGCCTGGAGGGTGTCGATGGTCTCCCCCGACTGGCTCACCCCCACCACCAGGGTGCGGTCGTCGAGGACGGGGTCGCGGTAGCGGAACTCCGAGGCGATGTCGGTCTCGGTGGGGAGCCGGGCCAGGCGCTCGATGGCGTACTTGGCCACCATGCCGGCGTGGTAGCTGGTGCCGCAGGCCACCACGAAGACCTTGCTCACCCGGCGCAGCTCGTCGTCGGTGATGCGCATCTCGTCGAGGGCCACCGTGGCGTCGGGCAGGAGGCGCCCGAGGAGCGTGTCGGCGATGGCGCGGGGCTGCTCGTGGATCTCCTTGCCCATGAAGTCGGGGAAGCCGCCCTTCTCGGCCGCCTCGAGGTCCCAGTCGACGCGCAGCTCCTCGGGCTCCACCTCCTTGCCGTGCAGCGTGGTCACCCGGATCGAGCCGGGGCGCAGCTCGACCACCTGGTCGTCGTCGAGCACGAAGAAGCGCCGCGTCTTGCCGAGGAGGGCGGGGATGTCCGACGCCAGCAGCCCCTCGCCGTGCTTGTCGCCCAGGCCGACGATGAGGGGCGACACCCGGCGCCCGGCCACGATGGTCCCCGGCTCGGAGGCGCACACCACGGCCAGGGCGAAGGCGCCGCGCATGGCCCGCAGCGCGCTGCGCACGGCGTCGGCCAGCGACGCGCCCGAGGACAGCTCGCGCTCGACGAGGTGGCACACCACCTCGGTGTCGGTGTCGGAGGTGAAGGTGTGGCCCTCGGCCCGCAGCTGCTGGGCCAGCTCCCGGAAGTTCTCGATGATCCCGTTGTGGACGACGCCCACGGACCCCGTGCAGTCCAGGATGGGGTGGGCGTTCTCCTCGGTGGGATGGCCGTGGGTGGCCCACCGGGTGTGGCCGATGCCCGCCGTCACCGCCGGGGGGCCCTCGGCGACCATCTTGCGCAGATCGTCGAGCGAGCGCGTGCCCTGGGCCGCCCGGGCCCGCCACAGCCCCTCGGGGGACTGCAGCGCCACCCCGGCGGAGTCGTAGCCGCGGTACTCCAGGCGGGCCAGGCCCTCGAGCAGGATGTCGGCCACGCCGTCCCCGCCGGTGGCCCCGATGATGCCGCACATGCGGTCCAGGCTACGGCGGCCCCGGCACCAGGCGGGGACGTGGCCGGGGTTTTGTGCGGGTCCGAGGGCCCGGCTCAGGCCCCGGCGCCCTCCACCGCCGCCCCCAGGCGGCCCGCCGCGCTCGACGCGCTGGCCTCGTCGGGGGCCTCCACCATGACCCGCACCAGGGGCTCGGTGCCGCTGGCGCGCAGCACCACCCGGCCCGTCGACCCCAGCTCGGCCTGCACGGCGGCCAGCTCGGCCTGCACGGCGGGCGCCGCCACGGCCTCGCCCGGGCGGGCCACGGCCACGTTGAGCAGCACCTGGGGGAGCCGCCGCATGGAGGCCCCGGCCAGCTCGGCCAGGGGGCGACCGAGGCGGCGCACGAGGTCGACGAGCAGCACGCCCGTCAACAGGCCGTCGCCCGTGGTGGCCAGCTGGCGGAAGACGATGTGCCCCGACTGCTCGCCGCCCAGGGTGAGGCCGTCGCCGTCGAGGGCCTCGAGCACGTAGCGGTCGCCCACCTGCGTCTCGCGCACGGCGATGCCGCGCTCCTCCATGGCCAGGCGGAAGCCGAGGTTGGTCATCACCGTGACCACCACGGTGTTGCCGGCCAGCTTCCCGCGGGCGGCCAGGTCGGTGGCGAACAACGACAGCAGCTCGTCCCCGGTGGTGAGGGCGCCGGTGTGGTCCACCGCCAGCAGGCGGTCGGCGTCGCCGTCGAGCGCCAGGCCCATCTCGGCGCCCTGGGCCAGCACCTCGGCGGCCAGGCGCTCGGGATGGGTGGAGCCGCACCCGTCGTTGATGTTGGCGCCGTCGGGCTCGTCGGCGATGACGTGCACGTCGGCCCCCAGGCGCGCGAACACCTCGGGCCCCACCGTCGAGGCGGCCCCGTTGGCGCAGTCGAGCACCAGGCGCGTGCCGGCCAGGGTGCGGCCGTCGAGCACCTCCACGAGGTGGTCCACGTAGCCCACCCGGGCGTCGGGCTCACTGGACATCCACCCCACGCCGTGCCCCACGGGCGGGCGCGACACGCGCCCGGCCGCCTCGAGCACGAGGGCCAGCTCCTGCTCCACCGACGCCTCCACGGCGTCGGGGAGCTTCAGGCCCCCCGCCGCGAACAGCTTGATGCCGTTGTCGGCGAAGAGGTTGTGCGAGGCCGAGACCACGGCCGCCGGGTAGCCGCGCCGGGCCGACAGCCAGGCCACCCCGGGGGTGGGCAGCACCCCCACGTCGACGACGTCGGCCCCCTCGCTGGCCATGCCGGCCGACAGGGCGGCCTGCAGGAGGGGCCCCGAGCGCCGCGTGTCGCGTCCCACCAGGAAGCAGCGGGCGGGGAGCGCCCGGGCGGCGGCGCGCCCCAGGGCGGTGACGAGCTCGGCGCCCAACTCCGCGTTGGCGACCCCGCGGATGCCGTCGGTGCCGAACCGCAGCCCCACGATCCGGCTACCGCTTCGAGTACTGCGGGGCCTTGCGCGCCTTCTTCAGTCCGTACTTCTTGCTTTCCTTCTCGCGGGCGTCCCGGGTGAGCAGGCCGGCCTTCTTGAGGGTGGGCCGCAGCTCGGGGTTGAGCTCCACGATGGAACGGGCGATCCCCAGCCGCAGCGCCCCGGCCTGGCCCGACACACCGCCCCCGTCGATGGTGGCGTCGATGTCGTAGCCCTCGGCCAGGTTGGTAACCCGCAGCGGCTCGGTGACGACCATGCGGTGGGTGGCCGACGAGAAGTAGTCCTCGAAGGCGCGCCGGTTGATGGTGATCGTGCCCTGGCCGGGCCGCAGCCGCACCCGGGCCACGGCCGCCTTGCGCCGTCCCGTGGACTGGTGCAGGGGGGCCGGCAGTTTGACTCTGGTCGCCACGTGGGTTCCTGTGCCTCGCTCGGGGTCGCTCACGACCGGGCCCGGGCCCCGGGCACGTCCAGGGGCACGGGCTTCTGGGCCTGGTGGGGGTGCTCGGCGCCGGCGTACACCTTGAGCTTGCCGAGCTGCTGGCGCCCCAGCCGGGTCCGGGGGAGCATACCCCGCACCGCCCGGCGCACGACCTCCTCGGGCCGCTCGGCGAGCAGCTGGGCGTAGGAGGTGCGGGTGAGCCCGCCCGGGTAGCCGCTGTGGCGGTACACGAACTTCTTGTCGGGCTTGTCCGCGCTCAGCACGACCTTGGCCGCGTTCACCACGACGACGTGGTCGCCGGTGTCGACGTGCGGCGCGAAGGTGACCTTGTGCTTGCCCCGCAGGCGGCGCGCCACCTCGGTGGCCAGGCGCCCGAGGACGAGGCCGTCGGCGTCCACGACGTGCCAGGACCGCTCGATGTCGACGGCTCGGGGTGAATAGGTGCGCACGCGGGTCCTCGTCTCGTCCTGCGGCCGCCGGGCGTCACCGGCCGGGTGGCTCGGGCGCCGCCGGCGGCCCGCTCGGGCGGGCCACGCCGGGATGGCCGGCGGACCATGGTAGGCCGTGCCCACATCCCCGGCAAGCAGGGACGCGGCGTCACCCGCCGTAGTCCACCGACACCAGGCAGAGCCCCTGGGGCGGGGCGATGACCCCCCCGCCGTGCGCACGGTCGCCCTCCTGGAGCATCCAGGTGACATCCGCCACCCGCCGCCGGCCCCGGCCCACCTCGACCAGCAGCCCGGCCAGCGAGCGCACCATCTGGTGGCAGAAGGAGGTGGCCACGATGTCGAAGCGCAGGAGCCTGCCGGCGGCGCCCCCGGGCACCAGCGGGGCCGGCCCGACGGCGGCGTCGAGCACGCGGCGCACGATGGGCGTGCCCGGCGCCGTGCCCGGCACGCGCCGGCAGAAGGCCCGGAAGTCGTGCTCGCCCAGCACGGCGTCGGCGGCGCTCTGCATGGCGCGCAGGTCGAGGGGCCCCACCACGTGCCACGTCGTGGGAGCGAGCAGCGGGTCGGGCACGGGCGCCTCGAGGACGAGGTACCGGTAGCGCCGGGCCCGTGCCGAGCGCCGGGCGTCGAAGCCCGCGGGGGCGGGGCCGGTGTCGCGCACCACCACCTGGGGGCCCACCATGGCGTTCACCGACCGCTGGAGCCGGACCGGGTCGACCTCCCCTCGCATGTCGACGTGGACGACCTGTCCCGTGGCGTGCACCCCGGCGTCGGTGCGCCCCGCGCACACCAGCTCCACGGGATGGCCCACCACGGTGGCGATCGCCTCGGCCAGCACGCCCGCCACCGTGCGCTGGCCGGGCTGGGCTGCGAACCCCCGGAAGCCGGCGCCGTCGTAGGCGACGGTCAGCCGGAGGCGGGTGGTGGTGCGCTCCCCGGCGCCGTCGGGCTCCGCCTCGGGAGTCCGGCGGGAGACGAGCGGGCCAGGGTCGAAGAGCGTCAAACCAACTCGATGCGCGCCATCGGCGCGCTGTCCCCCTGGCGGGGGCCGAGCTTCATGATGCGGGTGTAGCCGCCGGGCCGGTCCGCGTAGCGGGGGCCGATCTCGGCGAAGAGCTTGGCCGCCATGTCGCGGTCGCGGATGAGGGCGACCACGTGGCGCTGGCGGTGCACGCCGCCCTTGCGGGCGGCGGTGATGCACTTCTCGGCCACCGGGCGCAGCGCCTTGGCCTTGGCCTCCGTCGTCACCAGGGACTCGGCCGCGATGAGCGAGGCCACCAGGTTGCCGAGCATGGCCTTCTCGTGGGCGGCGTCGCCGCCCAGGCGCCGGCCCCGTCGCGGGGTGCCGCGCACGGCGGCCTCAGTCCTTGACGCGCAGCGACAAGCCGCGCTCGTCCAGCCGCTGGATGACCTCGTCGAGGGACTTCTGGCCGAAGTTGGTGATGGCCAGCAGGTCCTCGGCGGTCCGCTCGACCAGCTCGCCGATGGTGTTGACCTGGGCCCGCTTGAGGCAGTTGCGGGGCCGCTCGGAGAGGTCGAGGTCCTCGATGGCCAGGTCGAGGTCGGGCGAGCCGCTCGTGGACGTGCCCACCTCGCCCAGCTCGAGGCCCTGGGGCTCCTCCTCGAGGTCGGCCACCAGCCCCACCAGCGAGCGCAGGGTGTCGCCCGCCGAGGCGAGCGCCTCGCGGGGGCTGAGCGAGCCGTCGGTCTCGATGTCGAGGACCAGGCGGTCGAAGTCGGTGGACTGCTCGACGCGCACCGGCTCGACCGAGAACGCCACCCGGCGCACGGGCGAGAAGATCGAGTCCACGGGGATCACCCCGATGGTGCTGGAGTGCTTGTTGCGCTCGGCCGAGGCGTATCCCCGCCCCCGCTCCACCGTGACGTCGATGGCCAGGCGCCCCTTGGCGTTGAGCGAGGCGATGTGCAAGGAGGGGTTGAGGACCTCGACGTCGGCCATCAGCTGCAGGTCGGCGGCGGTCACCTCACCGGGGCCGCGCTTGTCGCAGCGCAGCGTGACGGGCTCGTCCGCGTGGCACCGCAGCACGATGTCCTTCAGGTTCAAGATGATGTCGGTGACGTCCTCCTTGACCCCGGGCAGCGTCGTGAACTCGTGCAGGGCGTCGTCGAAGCGGACCTGGGTGACGGCGGCTCCGGGGATCGACGACAGCAGGGTCCGACGGATCGAGTTGCCGAGGGTGTGACCGAAGCCGGGCTCGAGGGGGCTGACGGCGAACCGCTGGCGGTTGCCCTCCTCCTCGCCGATGGCCTCAACGGTCGGGCGCTGGATGATCAGCATGCAACGTGCTCCTGGATGTCGTGAGTGTCTGGGTGTGCGTGGCCGGGGGGCCGGGGCCTACTTGGAGTAGAGCTCGACGATGAGCGACTCGCGCACCGGCTCGTCGATGTGCTCGCGCTCGGGGAGGGTCCGGACGGTGACCTGGGTGCGGCCCTCGCCGACCTCCAGCCACAGCGGGATGGGGCGGTCGAGGGTGTCGAGGTTGCGGCGCACGAAGTAGAGCTCCCGGGACGAGGCCTTGACCGCCACCACGTCTCCCTGGCGCACCCGGTAGCTGGGGATGGTGACGCGCCTGCCGTTCACCAGGATGTGGCCGTGGCGCACGAACTGGCGGGCCTGGGCACGGCTCGAGCCCCACATCGCCCGGAACACCACGTTGTCGAGGCGCAGCTCCAGGAGGCGCAGCAGGTTCTCGCCCGTGATCCCGGGCTGGCGGCTGGCCTCGGCGTAGACGTTGCGGAACTGCCGCTCGAGCAGGCCGTAGATGCGACGGGCCTTCTGCTTCTCGCGCAGCTGGGCCAGGTACTCCGAGCCCTGGCGCATGCGGTCGCGGCCGTGCTCCCCGGGCGGGTACGCCCGGCTGTG
>DATJBC010000329.1:0-23897 GCA_035515515.1 Acidimicrobiales bacterium | reverse complement strand
CCCGCGCCGGACAGGACGATCTCGGCACCCTCGGCCTGGGCCAGGCGGGCCACCCCGAACGCCAGCGACGCGTCGGTGAGGACCCCGGTGACGAGAAGGCGCTTGCCGGCCAGCAGGCCGGCGGCCGGGCCCGCGGCCGGGCCTGACGCACCGGCTGACTGCGACGGAGGGGACACGCGCGGGCGACCCTAGTCCGGGGTCGCGCCGTCCCACCTCGTTGACCGGGCACGGGGAGCCGTTGTGCCAGTGTGTTCCGGTGCACGTGGGGATCCTCGGGGGGACCGGGCCGCTCGGACGGGGCCTGGGCCTGCGCCTGGCGCAGGCAGGCTCGTCGGTGGTCATCGGCTCGCGTGACGCCGAGCGCGCCGCCGAGGTCGTGGGCGCCGTCCAGCAGCGCTGGCCCGGTCGCCACCTCGACGTGCGCGGCGCGGCCAACGACGGGGCCGCCGCCTGCGACCTGGTGGTGGTGGCCACGCCCTGGGAGGCGGCCGTCGCCACGGTGCGCCCGCTGGCGGCCCAGCTCGGGGACAAGGTCGTGGTGTCGGTGGCCAACGCGCTGGTGAGGCAAGGCCGGGAGATGCACGCCCTCGTCCCGCCGCGGGGGTCGGTGAGCGCCGCCCTCCAGGCCGAGCTGCCCCGCGCCCGGGTGGCCGCCGCCGGCCACCACCTCCCCGCCGCGGACCTCGAGGACCTCGACCGGGCGCTGGCGGCCGACGTCCTGGTGTGCTCGGACCACGAGGACGCCACCGCGGCGGCCATGGCGCTCATCGGCTCGATCGGGGGCCTGCGCCCGCTCGACGCGGGCAGCCTGGCCTCGGCGGCCGCCATCGAGGCCTTCACGGCCGTCCTCGTGACCGTCAACATCCGCTACAAGGCGCACAGCTCGCTGCACCTGACCGGCCTGGAGCAGCTGTGACCGGGTGCGGCCCGCTCCCGATGCGATGTCGGTTGCGAGCGGGGCGGTGTCGGCCCCGATGATGCGGCTGCACGACACCCCGCGCGGCGATGTGGTGACCTTCGACCCGGGGCCGGTGGTGACCATGTACTCCTGCGGCATCACCCCCTACGACGCCGCCCACGTGGGCCACGCGCAGGTGTACCTGACCTTCGACCTCCTGCAGCGCCGGCTCGTCGACCTCGGCCACGAGACGCGCCTGGTGCGCAACGTGACCGACGTGGACGACGACATCCTGCGCAAGGCACGCGAGCTGGGGGTGCACTATCTCGACCTGGCCGCCGAGGAGATGGCGCGCTTCGACGCCAACATGCAGGCGCTCGACCTGCTGCCCGTCTACGGCGAGCCCCGGGCCACCTCGGCGATCCCCGACATCCTGTCGCTCATCGGCTCCGTCCTGGACTCGGGCCACGCGTACGTGGCCGGCGGCGCGGTGTACTTCGACGTGGCGACGTTCCCGGCCTTCGGCCAGGTGTGCCACCTGGGCCGGGGCGAGATGCTCGAGCTGGCCGCCGAGCGCGGCGGCAACCCCGGCGACCCCAACAAGCGGGACCCGCTCGACTTCGTCCTGTGGCAGCCGTCGGCCCCCGACGAGCCCTCCTGGGAGTCGCGCTGGGGGCCGGGACGCCCCGGATGGCACATCGAGTGCTCGGCGCTGGCCATGCGCGAGCTCGGCAGCACCGTCGACCTCCACGGCGGGGGGCGGGACCTCGTCTTCCCCCACCACGAGTGTGAGACGGCCCAGTCCGAGTCGGTCACCGGCACGACGTTCTCGCGCCACTGGCTGCACGTGGGCATGGTGGGGCTCGACGGGGTGAAGATGTCGAAGTCGCTCGGCAACCTCGTCTTCGTGGACGACCTGCTGAAGGAGTGGGAGCCGATGGCCATCCGCCTCGCCCTCCTGGCGCACCACTACCGGAGCGACTGGGACTTCCGCCTCGGCGACGTGGAGGAGGCCGCCGCCCGCCTCGAGCGCTGGCGCGGTGGCGCCCGGGGGCCCGCCGCGCGGGACGACGACGCCGTGCTCGACGAGGTGCGCCGCTGCCTGGACGACGACCTCGACGCGCCTCGGGCGCTGGCGGTCATCGACGAGGCGGCCCCCACCCGCAGCCCGGCGCGCGCCGCCGCGCTGCTGGGGGTGACGCTGTGACCGACGTCCGGCTCCCCGACGGGTCCACCAAGCAGCTCGCCCTCGGCGCCACCGGGGCCGACCTGGCGGCCGCCATCGGTCGGCGCCTGGCCAAGGCGGCCGTGGCGGTGACGGTCGACGGCGCCGAGACCGACCTCTCCGCGCCGCTGCCCGAGGGCGCCGCGGTGGCGGTGATCACCGACGACAGCGAGGCGGGACGGGCCGTGCTGCGCCACTCCACCGCGCACGTGCTGGCCCAGGCCGTGCTCGAGCTGTGGCCGGGCGCGCACTACGCCATCGGCCCGCCCATCGCCGACGGCTTCTACTACGACTTCGCCCTGCCCGGCGGCGCCACCTTCAGCGACGACGACCTCGAACGCATCGAGGCGGCCATGCGGGCGATCATCGCCGAGGACCAAGCGTTCGTGCGCGAGGAGCACAGCATCGACGAGGGGCTGGCGCTGTTCGCCGACCAGCCCTTCAAGCGCGAGATCATCGAGGGCGTCGCCGGCGCCGAGCCCGACCGTGACCTGTCGGCCGAGGCCGCAGGCGACATCGCACCCGACGCCGCCGTGGTGAGCGCCTACCGGAACCCGCACCGCCCCGGCGCAGAGGGCGGACCCGGCCGAGGCCCCGGGGCCACCGGGGGCTTCGTGGACCTGTGCCGGGGGCCGCACGTGGGCTCCACCGGACGGCTGGGGCACTTCAAGCTGCTGCGGGTGGCCGGCGCCTACTGGCGCGGCGACGAGAAGCGCCCCCAGCTCCAGCGGATCTACGGCACGGCGTGGGAGTCCGACAAGGCGCTCGAGGAGCACCTCCACCGCCTCGAGGAGGCCGAACGGCGCGACCACCGGCGCCTGGGGGCCGAGCTCGACCTGTTCTCGTTCCCGCGCGAGATCGGGTCCGGGCTGGCGGTGTTCCACCCCAAGGGCGGGCTCATCCGCCGGTTGATGGAGGACTACTCCCGCCGGCGCCACGAGGAGAGCGGCTACCAGTTCGTCTACACGCCGCACATCACCAAGTCCGAGCTGTTCGAGATCTCGGGCCATCTGGACTGGTTCGCCGAGGGCGTGTTCGCGCCCATGGAGATCGACGAGCAGAAGTACTACGTCCGCCCCATGAACTGCCCGTTCCACATCCTGGTGTACCGGAGCCGGCAGCGCTCGTACCGGGAGCTGCCCCTGCGGCTCTTCGAGTTCGGCACCGTCTACCGCTACGAGAAGTCGGGTGTCGTCCACGGGCTCACGCGGGTGCGGGGCATGACGATGGACGACTCCCACATCTTCTGCGCCCGCGAGCAGATGGCCGAGGAGCTGGGATCGCTGCTCACGTTCGTGCTCGACCTGCTGCGCGACTACGGCCTCGAGGACTTCTACCTGGAGCTCTCGACCAGGCCCGAGGGCAAGGCGGTCGGGACCGACGAGGAGTGGGACGAGGCCACCGCCGTCCTGCGCGCCGTGGCCGAGGGGCGGGGGCTCGAGCTGGTGCTCGACGAGGGGGGCGGCGCCTTCTACGGGCCCAAGATCTCGGTCCAGGCGCGCGACGCCATCGGCCGGTACTGGCAGGTGTCGACCATCCAGCTCGACCTCCAGCTGCCCAAGCGCTTCGGCCTGGAGTACGTGGGCGCCGACAACGCCCGGCACCAGCCGGTCATGATCCACCGGGCGCTGTTCGGATCGGTGGAGCGGTTCTTCGCCATCCTGCTCGAGCACTACGCGGGTGCCCTGCCCACCTGGCTCATGCCCGTGCAGGTGGTGGTGCTGCCGGTGCGCGGCGACCACGACGGCTACGCGCAGCAGGTGGCCGAGACCTTCCGCCGGGCCGGCGTGCGGGTCGAGGTGGGGCCGGCCGACGAGCCGCTGCCCGCCCGCATCAGGCGCTGGAAGCTCGAGAAGGTCCCCTACGTCCTCGTGGTGGGCGACGACGACACGGGGTCGCGCACGGTGGGCGTGAACGCACGCGGGTCCGAGCGGCCGCGCCGTGGGGTGGCGCTGGACCCGCTGGTGGCCGACGTGGCACGGGAGATCGACGCCAGGGGAGCACCGGAAGACGCCGCCTCCGGTGGGTGAGCAGGGCCTCGAGCAGCTGTGGGCCGGTTGGCGCCACGAGTACGTGGTGTCGGCGTCGGCGGCCGAGCGCCGGGGCGGCGCCGACGGCTGCGTCTTCTGCCGGATCCTGGCCTCGGGGCCGCCGTCGCCGGACAACGGGGTGGTGTGGCAGGGCCGCCTGAGTGCCGTGGTGCTCAACGCCTACCCCTACGCCAGTGGCCACATGCTCGTGATGCCCCTGCGCCACGTGCGCGACCTGGGCGAGCTCACCCCCGAGGAGTCCGTCGACGTGTGGGAGGCGTCACGGCAGGCCGTGGCGACGCTGCGTGCGGTGTACGAGCCCGACGGCATCAACATGGGCGCCAACCTCGGGCGGGCGGCGGGCGCCGGCATCCCCGAGCACCTGCACCTGCACGTGCTGCCCCGCTGGTCGGGGGACACCAACTTCATGACGGCGGTGTCCGGGGTGCGGGTCATGCCGGAACCCCTGGTGGTGGGCTGGGAGCGGCTCCACGGGGCCTGGCCGCAAGCCTGAACGCGTCCCGTCGTTCTTCGGGCACGGCCTGTGTGCCCGGGATGCTGCGAGGACGTGACCATGAGCGGGTTGGAGAGCGACGGGATCGCCCGTGGGGACGGGCCTCCCGCCACCCCCGTTGCCGACGAGCACCCTGCGAACCTGTTGTCGCGCCGCCAGGTGGTCGGCCGCGTCGGCAAGGGGGCCATCGCCGCCGGCCTCGTCGCCTGGGCCGCCCCCGAGATCCTGATCGCCACGCCGGCCGCGGCGGGCACGATGTCGCGGCCGCCCGGCTGCGGGGACGGGTCCGGCGAGCAAGCCGGGACCGCCACCCTCGGCGCCCGGGACTGCCATCCCGACGGTGGCAACGGCGGCAACGGCTGGGGTGACGGACCGGGCGGGAACGGGAACGACGGCGGCAACGGGAACGACGGCGGCAACGGCGGAGGGCCGGGAGGCAACAACGCCTCCCCAGCGGGCTCCGGCGCAGGGGGCGACGGCAGCGCCCCGGGCGCCCCGGGGCCGGTGCCGGGGAGCGGCTCGGGATCGCCCGGCGCCCCGGCCGCCGCCGGCACCTCGCCGGCACCGGGTGGCGTCGCACCGGTGGTGGCCGCAGGCGGGTCCGCTGCTCCCGCGACGAGCGCGTCCGCGGGAGGGACGCTGCCCTTCACCGGCTTCAACGCCGCGCAGGACGCCGCGCTCGGCGGCGCCATGGCGGTGGGCGGGTGGCTCCTCACCCGGTGGTCGAGCCGGGCGGCGGCCACGGCACCGCGCGACGACGACACGCGTGGCTAGCGCCATGGTGTTGTCGCCGTCTCGTGCGGGCGACAGCGCGGCGGACGTCGTCTACACGTCATCGCCCTACGAGGCGCTCGAGTTCTCGTTCGCGTTCACCTGTCACGACCCCGCCCTGGGCCGCATGGTGGCGTCGATCCTTGAGCCGCTGCGCTCCGACAAGCCCCCCGCACACCACTACGCCGTGACGCCCGTCGCCGACGGCGGCGCCCCCGGCGGGTACGAGCTGTCCCTCGACGGCGCGCCGGTGGCGTCGGTCGCCCACGCCGAGGCGGCCGCGGCTTGGCTGCTGTGGCACCTCAACGGGGCCACGGTGCGGGCCGGGCGCCGCCACGTGATGGTCCACGCCGGGGCCGTGAGCGCCGGTGGGATCGGCATCGTGCTCCCGGCACCCATGGAGTCGGGGAAGACCACGTTGGTGGCGGGGCTCGTGCAGCGCGGGCTGGCATACCTGTCGGACGAGGTCGTGGCCGTCCGCCGCCACGACCACCTGCTCGTGCCGTTCCCGAAGGCGTTGGCGGTGAAGCCGGGATCCGAGGCCGTCCTCTTCGGTGCCCGCCGACCCCCCTCCGGGGCGCGGCTCCCCGTCGGGGCCGGGGCCCCGGCCGGCGAGGGCGATGCGCCCGCGGCGGCCGGCAGCGTGCCGGGGGTGCCCGTGACGGTCGACGGCCGCCGAGCCCTGCACGTCGTGCCCGATGCCCTGCGGCCGGGCGCCGTCGCCCAGCCGTGCCGGGCCCGCATGGTGGTGGTGCCGCACTACGACGCCGACGGCCCCACGGCGCTCGTGCCCATCACGAGCGGGGACGCCCTGGTGGCGCTGGTGGTGAACGCGGTGAACCTCGACGTGCACGGCGCGGTGGGCATGCACGTCCTGGCCGAGACAGCCCGGCGCTGCCTGTGCTTCCGGCTCGACATGTCCGACCTGGAGGAGGCGTGCCGGCTCATCCTCGACGCGGTGGCCGCCGCCGCGGTGCTGGCCACACCCCTGCGGGCCCGAGGAGAGGCGCCGTGAGGAGCGAACCAATGACCGAGACCGGGGGCACCGACATCGCCACCGTGGTGCCGCTGCGTCGCCCCCGGGCGTCGACGGTGACGGTCGACGACAAGACCATGATCTACGACGAGGTCGGCCACGCCGTGCTGGTCCTCAACGCCAGCGCGTCGGCGGTGTGGGCGCGCTGCGACGGGGCGCGCACGGTGACGGGGATCGTCGAGGACCTGGCGGCCGAGATCGAGCTCGACCCCGACGAGGTGGCAGACGACGTCGCCCTCACCGTGGCGAAGCTGCTCGACGTCGGGCTCCTGTCCGACGTGGAGCACGCCGCCGGGGTCAGGTCGACGCCTGGGCCTTCGCCTTCGCCATCCGCTCCACCAGGTTGGCCGGCACCACGTCGTAGTGGTCGTGCTCGCTCCGGAAGCGGCCCCGGCCCCCGGTGAGCGAGCGGAGGTCGACCGCGTAGCGCTGGATCTCGGCGGTGGGCACGAGCGCCGTGATCTTCTGGGTGCCCCCCTCGAGGGTGTCGGTCCCCTGCACGCGCCCGCGCCGGGAGTTCAGGTCCCCGAGGATGTCGCCCTGCATGCTCGCCGGCACCGTGACCTCCAGCAGCGAGATCGGCTCGAGCAGGACCGGCGCCGCCTTGGCCATGGCCTCCTTGAAGGCCAGCGAGCCCGCCATCTTGAAGCTCATCTCCGACGAGTCGACGGGGTGGTACTTGCCGTCGAAGCACGTCACCTGCACGTCGACGACGGGGTAGCCGTGCTCGCCGCCCAACCCCATGGCCTCGATGATGCCCTTCTCGACGGCGGGGATGTACTGCTTGGGGATGGCGCCCCCCACGACCTGGTCCACGAAGTGGAAGCCCTCGCCGCGCTCGAGGGGCTCGATGCGGATCGACGCCACACCGAACTGCCCGTGACCGCCGGTCTGCTTCTTGTACTTGCCCTCCGCCTCGGCCTGCTTGGTGATGGTCTCGCGGAACGGCACGAGCACGTCCTCGGTGGCCACCTCGACCCCGAACTTGCGGGCGAGGCGCTCGGCGGTGACGGCCAGGTGCGTCTCGCCGGTGCCGCGCAGGATCGTCTGGTGCGTCTCGTCCACACGCTCGACGTGGAGGGCGGGGTCCTCCTCCTGGAGCCGGTGGAGCCCCGTCATGAGCTTGTCCTCGTCGCCCTTGGACTTGGGACGGATGGCGATGGACAGCGCCACCGGCTCGGCCGGCGTGCCCGGGATCACCACCGGTGTGCCCTTGGGGGCGAGGGTGTCGCCGGTGGCGGTGTCCGACAGCTTGGGCACGGCCACGATGTCGCCGGCCTGGGCCTCGTTGGCGGGCTGGGCCTCCTTGCCCCGCAGCAGCTGCAGCACGTGCAGCCGCTCGTCGGCGTGGCTGCGGGGGTTGGTGAGGACGGTGTCGGGCCTGATCGTGCCCGACACCACCCGGAGCAGCGAGATCTTGCCCACGTAGGGGTCCGAGATCGTCTTGAACACGCGGGCCAGCGGCTGGGCACCGGGGTCGCAGGCCACCTCGTGCACGGCGTCGCCCGCCCGGACCTCGAGCGGGGGCCGGACGTCGGGGCTGGGGGCGATCTCGGACAACAGCGACGCCAGGCGGTCGATGCCCACGCCGGTGGTGGCCGATCCGCACACCACCGGGAACACGAGCCCGTCGGCCACGCCCCGGGCCAAGGTGGCCTCGAGCTCGGCCCCCGAGGGCACGTCGCCGTCGAGGTAGCGCTCCATGAGGGCGTCGTCGCCCACCACGATCCCCTCCACCAGCTGCTCGCGCACCTCGTGCTCGGTGGCGGCCAGGTCGTCGGGGATGGGTCCGGGCTGCGGCTTGCCCCCCTCGTAGATGATGGCGCTGTCGGTGAGGAGGTCGGCCACCCCCCGGAAGCCAGCCTCCTCGCCCACGGGCAGCTCGAGGGGCGCGATGCCGGCGCCGAAGCGCTCACGGAGCCCGGCCAGGGTGCGGTCGAAGCTGGCGCGCTCGCGGTCGAGCTTGTTGATGAAGACCAGCCGCGGCAGGCCGAGCTCGGCGGCGAGGGCCCACGCCGCCTCGGTCTGGGCCTCGATGCCTTCCACCGCGCTCACCACCACGACGACGAGGTCGACCACCGACAGCGCGGCGCGTACCTCGCCGAAGAAGTCGGCGTACCCCGGGGTGTCGACGACGTTGATCTTGACGTCGCCCAGGGTGCAGGGGGCCAGGGCGAGCGACAGCGACATGTGACGCTTCACCTCTTCGGGCTCGAAGTCGCTCACCGTCGACCCGTCGTCCACCTTTCCCTGCCGGGTGGTGGCGCCCGTGGCGAAGAGCAGCGCCTCCGCCAAGGTGGTCTTGCCGGAACCGTTGTGTCCGACCAGGGCGACGTTGCGGATGCGGGACGGTGGATAACTCGGCACCCCGCGCACCTCCCTCCCTCGAGTTCCCTCGGCGTGCGGCCGCTGCGGAGCGCAGCCTACCGGCGCCCGATCGGTTCAGCCCGGGCGACCCCCGGGTGCGCCCCGACCGTCCGGGACGGTCGGGCCCGGACCGTCGGGCCCCGACGGCCAGGCCGGGACGGTCAGGAGAGTGCGAAGGGGCCGGTGGTAAACTTTTAGTGGAACCCCCGCGGAGGAATTCACCCATGTTTGACGGCCGCTGGCGCGACGCAGTGGACCGCACGACGAAGCCCGTCGGCGCCACGCTGGTGCGGATGGGAGTCACCGCCGACGTGTTGACCGTCTTCGGGCTGGCCATGGCGGTGGTGACGGCCTTCGTCGTCGGGTCGGGCCACCTGGTGTGGGGCGTCATCATGCTCTTCCCCACGGGACTGCCGGACCTCTTCGACGGCCCCGTGGCCAAGGCCTCGGGGCGGGCCTCGGTGCGGGGGGCGTTCTTCGACTCGGTGGCCGACCGCATCGCCGACGCCCTGTTGCTCGGTGGGGTGGCGTGGTACCTGGCGGCACGGCACCACGGCGAGATGGTGCTGCTGCCGTTGTCCATCGTGGCCGTGACGTCGCTGATCTCGTACCAGCGGGCCAAGGCCGAGCTGCTCGGGCTGTCGGCCACCGGGGGGCTCATGGAGCGCGCCGAGCGCTTCATCCTCCTCGGAGGGTGCTTCGTGGCCGGCGCCGTGTCGGCCTCCGCCTTCGTCCCCGCCCTGTGGGTCTTCTTCGGGTTGATCTCCGCCACCGCCGTGGGCCGCTTCGTGTCCGTGTGGAAGGCGGCGGAGGGCCCGCCGCCGGCCGTGCGTCCCGTGTGGACGCGGGCCGGGTCCGTGGCGTCGGCCGGCGGCGTCGCCGGCGAGGGCCTGCCCGAGCTCGAGGGGATGCGCCGCCCCCTGGCCCGCTGGGGCCAGGGCCGGGTGGACTCGCGCTGGAAGGCGTGGCGCGAGGCCCGCGCCCAGCGCGACGTGCTCGGGGCCCGTGTCGGCTCCCCGCGTCGCGCCGCCACCCCGTCGGAGCGCTGGCGTGCACGACGGGCCGGCGCTCCCTCCAGCCGGTCGGGGCGCATCTGGCGCGACCGCCGCGCCGCCCGGTCCACCTCGCGCGCCCGCCGTCCGAGCTCGCGCGGGGCCTGAGCGGCGCCCCCCGCCCCTCCGTCGCCGCCCGCCGTGTCCGGCGTACCCGAGCCCGCGGACGGACGCGCCTGGGCGTCGTACCTCGCCTACCGGTCGCTGGGCACGGCCATGCAGAAGCTGCCCGAGCCCGTGGCCGCCGCGGCGGCGGCGGTGGTGGGCCTGGCCCTCACCGGGTTCCGGGGCGAATCCCAGGCCATGTACGCCCGGCACCTGCGGCGGGTGTTGGGGACGGGCCTGACCGAAGCCGAGATCCGGTCGTGGACCCGGCGCGCCTTTCTCAATTACGCGCGCTACTGGCTGGAGGGCGCCCGGCTGCCCGCCGTGCCGCCCGACGTGGTGGCCGACCGGATGTGGGTGGAAGAGGGCCACGAGCATCTCGTGGCGGGCATGGCGGCGGGCGACGGCGTGATCATGGCGCTGCCCCACATCGGCAGCTGGGAGTGGGGCGGCGCGTGGCTCACCCTGCAGGGCTACCCCATGACGAGCGTGGCAGAGCCGCTGCAGCCGCGTGCCATGTACGACTGGTTCGTGGGCCAGCGCGAGGCCCTCGGCCTCACCATCGTCGAGCTCGGTCCCGACGCCAGCGCCACGCTCCTGCGCACGCTGCGCGCCGGCAAGCTCGTGGGGCTGCTGTGCGACCGCGACCTGCTCGGCAACGGCGTGGAGGTGGAGTTCTTCGGTGAGCGCACGACGCTCCCCGGCGGCCCGGCGACCCTCGCCCTGCGCACGGGAGCGATGATCCTGCCCACCGCGGTGTACAGCGGCCCGGGGCGCGAGCACTACGCCGTGATCCTCCCGCCCGTGCCCAGCGAGCGCACGGGGTCGCTGCGGGCGGACGTCACCCGGGTCACCCAGTCGATCGCCTGCGCGCTCGAGAAGCTCATCCGCCGCGCCCCCGACCAGTGGCACCTCTTCCAGCCCAACTGGCCGAGCGACCGGCTGGCTGCCGGGGCGGCGGGCAAGGACGCGCCCGGCCCCTCGTCCTGATCGCCGGGGGCCTCGGTGCGCGTGGCGATGCTCTGTCCCTACAGCCTGAGCGCGCCCGGCGGCGTGCAGGGGCAGGTGACGGGGCTGGCCGCCGCGCTGCGCCACGACGGCCACGACGTGGTCGTGCTGGCGCCCGCGGACGAAGGCACCGACCTCGGGCCCGACGGGCCGGATCTGGTGCGCCTGGGACGCGCCATCGCGGTGCCGGCCAACGGCTCGGTGGCGCCCGTGGCGCTGTCGCCGGGCGCGGTCCGCACGGCGCTGGACGCCGTGCGCGGGGGCGGCTTCGAGGTGCTGCACCTCCACGAGCCCCTGGTCCCCGGCCCCGGGCTCGCCTGCCTGGTGCGCTGTTCGCTCCCCATGGTGGGGACCTTCCACCGCGCCGGCGCCGGGCCCGGCTACCGGGCGCTCGGGCGGGTGGCACGGGGCGCGGCACAGCGGCTGGCGGCGCGCTGCGCGGTGTCCGAGGAGGCGGCGGCCACGGCGGCGTCGGTGCTCGGCGACGGCGCGCCCTACGAGATCGTGGGCAACGGCATCGACACGCGCCGGCTCCTGGCGGCCACCCCCTGGCCCACCGAGGGGCCCACGGTGCTGTTCGTGGGCCGCCACGAGCCCCGCAAGGGGCTGTCGGTCCTGCTCGCCGCGGCGGCGGCCCTCGGCCCCGACGGCCCGACGCTGTGGGTGGCGGGGGAGGGGCCGGACACCGAGCGGCTGCGCCGGCGCCACCCCGCCGGCCCCCGGCTGGCGTGGCTGGGGCGGGTGGGCGACGACGCGCTGGCGGCCCGGCTGGCCGGCGCCCACGCCCTGTGCGCGCCGTCGGTGGGCGGCGAGTCCTTCGGGGTCGTGCTGCTCGAGGCCATGGCGGCGCGCACCGCCGTGGTGGCGAGCGACATCCCCGGCTACGCGGCGGTGGTCGACGGCCACGGCGTGCTGGTGCCCGCCGGCGACGTCGGGGCGTGGGCCACGGCGCTCGCCTCGGTCACCGCCGACGCCGCCGCCGCCACGGGCCGCTGCGCGCCGGCCGCCCTGGACGCGGCGGCCGCCCACGCCGCGCGGTGGTCGATGCCCCGGGTGGCGGCGCGCTACGTCGAGGTCTACCGGCGGGTGGCGCGCTCGCCGGGGCCATGACGCGAGGCGTCCGGGGGGCGCCCGGCCGGGCGGGCCGCGGGGCGGGCCGTACACTGCGACACCGATGACCGATCCTTCGGACCCGACCGGCGGCGCCCCGCGGCCCGAGGGCGGATCACCTGCGGGAGGCGGCGGGGGAGGGGGCTCGGGCTCGCGCAACCGGCGGCGCCGGCGCGGCCGCGGCTCGTCCAACGCCACCCGCCCGGGCGGCGCGGCCGCGTCGGGAGCAGCTGGGGCCGGCGCCCAGGGGGCCGCCGGCCGGGGCGCCGGCGCCAAGCCCGCTCCCGGGCAGGGCCGGGACCGCCAGGGGCAGGGGGGTCAGGGCCGGGGCGGGTCGGGGCAGAAGGCCAGCCCCGCGGCGCGCGCCGGCGGCGGCGCCGGGAAGGGCGGCTCGGGCCGCGGCGGCGGCCGGGGCGGAGCCGGCGGTGGCGGCGGCGGCCGTGGTGGCGGTGGCGGGCGAGGGGGCCGGGGCCGCTCCGGGGGCGGGCGCGGCTCGGGCGCCGCGGCCGGGGGACGGGCCCGGCACGGGGGCGGCGGGGCCGGGGCCGGTCGGGCCCGCGACGGCCGCCGCACCGAGACCGAGGGCGTGCGCGCCGCGCCCCTGGCCGAGACGGTGCCCGTGCCGGAGCTGCGCGGGACGCGCGGCGACACGGGCGAGCTCCACCACAACCGCCGCCGGGCGCTGGCCATCGCGGCCGCACCGGCGGTGGTGGTGCTGGTCGTAGCCGCCGCGGCGGGAGCCGCGGCCGGCGGGGCGCTCGTCGGCGTCGTCGTGGGGGTGGTGGTGGGGCTCGTGATGTGGACGGCGGCGTGGCGGCGCGCCACCGGCATCGTGCTGCGGTCGCTGGGCGTGCGCGACGGCGACGACGCCGAGCTGGCGCGCGCCGACAACCTGGTGGACGGCCTGTGCGCGTCGATGGGCGTCGAGCTCCCCGACATCGTGGTGATCGACGACGACGCCCGTCAGGCGCTGGCGCTCGGTCGCAAGCCGGACGCCGCCACGCTCGTGGTCACGACCGGGCTGCTCGAGTCCCTGGACCCCGTGGCGCTCGAGGCGGTGCTCGCCCACGAGCTCGTCCACGTCAAACGCGGTGACATCGCGCCGGCCACCATGGCGGCGGCCGTGCTGCTCCCCTTCAGCGCGTTCCTGCCCGTGTCCGGCGTGGTGCACAGCCTGGCGGGCCGGGGCCGCGAGCTGCGCACCGACACCCTGGCCGTGGCCGTGACCCGCTACCCGCCCGGGCTCCGTGACGCGCTCCTGGCCATGGCCGGGGGCCCCGTGCCCCGCGCCGGGTCGCCCCTCGAGCGGGGCCCGGTGGCCCGCACCACGAGGTGGCTGTGGACCGTGGCCCTGCCCGAGACGGCCGACGCCTCGGTCATGCGCGCCGAGGCGGTGGGGGAGCTCGACGCGCCCGCCGCCCGGGTGGCCGCGCTCGACGAGGCCTGAGCCGCCCCGACCCCGCGCCCGAGGCGGGACGGGGCCCGCACGGGGGCATCGGCCCCGGGAGGGGCCGCAGGGTGCCGGGTAGACTGCCTCCATGGCGGAGAGGCGCACGGGGACGTTCACGGTCAAGCGGGGCCTGGCCGACATGCTCCGGGGCGGCGTGATCATGGACGTCGTCACGGCCGAGCACGCGCGCATCGCCGAGGACGCCGGGGCGGTGTCGGTGATGGCGCTCGAGCGCGTCCCGGCCGACATCCGCGCCCAAGGCGGCGTGGCCCGCATGAGCGACCCCGCGCTCATCGAGGAGATCCAGCGGGCCGTCACGATCCCCGTCATGGCCAAGGCCCGCATCGGGCACTTCGCCGAGGCGCAGGTGCTCGAGGCGTTGGACGTCGACTTCATCGACGAGAGCGAGGTGCTCACGCCGGCCGACGAGGCGCACCACATCGACAAGCGGGCGTTTCGCGTCCCGTTCGTGTGCGGGGCCACCAACCTGGGTGAGGCGCTGCGCCGCATCTCCGAGGGCGCCGCCATGATCCGCTCCAAGGGTGAGGCCGGCACGGGCAACATCGTCGAGGCCGTCCGCCACCTTCGATCGATCCTGGGGGACATCGGGGCGCTGACCCAGGCGGACGCCGCCGAGCGCTACGCCTGGGCCAAGCGGCTGGCGGCCCCCATCGACCTGGTCCAGGAGGTGGCGGAGGCCGGTGCCCTGCCGGTGCCGCTGTTCTGCGCCGGGGGCATCGCCACCCCCGCCGACGCCGCCCTCGTGATGCAGCTGGGGGCCCAGGCCGTGTTCGTCGGCTCGGGGATCTTCAAGAGCGAGGACCCCGCCCGCCGGGCCCGCGCCATCGTGGAGGCGACCACCCACTACGAGGACGCGCAGATCGTGGCCAAGGTCAGCCGCGGGCTGGGCGCCTCGATGCCGGGCATCGAGGAGTCGGCGCTCGAGCAGCGCCTGGCCGACCGCGGGTGGTAGGGCCGATGGCCCGCGCGACGGCCGAGGTGCCCCCAGGTGGACGTCGGCATCCTGGCCGTCCAAGGTGACGTCGCCGAGCACGGCGTCGCGCTGAGCGACATCGGCGTCGCAGCCCACCCGGTGCGACGTCCCGACGACCTGGCAGGGATGGACGGCATCGTCCTCCCGGGCGGGGAGTCCACCACCATGTCCATGCTCCTGGAGTCGTCGGGCCTCGCCGACCCGCTGGCCAAGGAGATCGCCGCCGGCCTGCCCGTGCTGGGGACGTGCGCGGGGATGATCCTGTTGGCGGTGACGGCGCACGGGGGGCGCGCCGACCAGCGCTGCTACGGCGCCGTCGACATCACCGTGCGCCGCAACGGCTTCGGCCGGCAGCTCGAGTCCTTCGAGTGCGACCTCGAGGTGCCGGTGCTCGGGGAGGAGCCGCTCCATGCCGTGTTCATCCGGGCCCCGCAGGTGGAGTCCGTCGGCGCGGGCGTCGAGGTGCTCGCCACGCTGGGCCCCGGGCCCGACGACGAGCGGGGCGCGCCGGCGCGGCCCGTGCTGTGCCGGCAGGGCGCGGTGCTCGTGTCGGCCTTCCATCCCGAGCTCACCACGGACCGGCGCCTGCACCGGTTGTTCGCGTCGATGATCGAGGCCCGTGGCGCACAGGGCGGCCACGGGCGTCACGAGGGACAAGGACGGTAGAGCATGTCAGGCCATTCCAAGTGGGCGACGACCAAGCACCGCAAGGCGGCGGTCGACAAGGCCAGGGCCAAGGTGTTCGCCAAGGTGATCCGCCAGCTCGAGGTGGCGGCCCGTGAGGGTGGGGGCGACATCAACGCCAACGCCACCTTGCGGACCATGTTCGAGAAGGCGCGCGCCGCGTCGGTGCCTCTCGACACCATCGAGCGCGCCATCAAGCGGGGCACCGGGGAGCTCGAGGGCGTGCACTACGAGGAGGTCTCCTACGAGGGGTATGCCCCCGGCGGCGTGGCGATCATCGTCGAGTGCCTCACCGACAACCGCAACCGCACCGGCGCCGAGGTCCGCAACGTCTTCTCGAGGAACGGCGGGTCGATGGCCGAGCCCGGCGCCGTGGGGTGGCAGTTCGCCCGCAAGGGCGTGGTCACGCTGCCCAAGAGCATCGACGAGGACGCCATCGTGGACGTGGCCGTGGAGGCCGGGGCCGAGGACGTGAGCGACGAGGGCGACCACTGGCTCGTGACCAGCGCGCCCCACGACCTGGCCGCCGTGCGCGACGCCCTCGACGGGGCGGGCATGACGGCCGAGACGGCGGAGCTGGCCATGGTGCCCTCCACCACGGTGCCGGTCACCGAGGAGTCCGAGGTCCGCAAGGTCCTGCGTCTGCTCGAGGCCCTCGACGACCACGACGACGTCCAGAACGTCTGGTCCAACTTCGACACCCCCGACGAGGTCCTGGCCGCCGCCGCGGCCGACTGACACCCTGCCGGCCTGGGGCCCTGTTGGCGGGCACGCCCGCCGCCTGGCACGCAGCGTGGTGGGACGAGTTGGACAAGTGTTTATGGTGCGTTGGCGGCGGCCTGAGGCTGGCCCGCCACCATGGCGGGGTGGACAGGGCCTGACTCCATCCCTGACACGCAGAGGCCGGCATCCCGGCCAGTCACACATGCCACTCAGCAGCGCAGGCCTTCCGGAGGACTTTGCGACGCCCTTCGGGAGGTCCCTGCGCGTCCCGGCGCCTCGCACCGTCCACCGCCGTCCCGGGGCGCCTTGCTAGGGTCGAACGCGTGTTCGTCCTGGGCATCGACCCCGGCCTGTCACGCTGCGGCTACGGGGTCGTGCGGCGCGCCGGCGGGGCGCTCGCGGCCACCGCCGGCGGGGTGGTGTCGACCGAGCCCGACCTCCCGCTCCAGGAGCGCCTGCGCGTCCTGTGCGCCGAGCTGCGGGCGCTGGTCGCCGAGGTCCGGCCCGACGCCATGGTGGTCGAGCGCGTGTTCTTCCAGACCAACGCCCGCACCGCCATGGCCACCGGCCAGGCCGGAGGCGTGGCCCTGCTGGTGGCGGCCGAGGCGGGGTGCGAGGTCGCCCAGTACACGGCCAACGAGGTGAAGCTGGCCACGGTGGGCTTCGGCGGGGCCACCAAGGAGCAGGTGCAGAAGATGGTGGCCGCCCTGCTGGGGCTGGAGGAGCCCCCCAGGCCGCCCGACGTGGCCGACGCCCTGGCCCTGGCCGTGTGCCACATGACGGCCCAGCCCCTCAGACGGGCGGTGGCCGCCGCCACCGGGGGGGTGGACCGGTGATCGGCTGGCTGCGCGGCGACGTGGTGGCCCGCACGGCGCACGGCGAGCTGATCGTCGACGTGCAGGGCGTGGGCTACCGGGTGAGCGTGGCGCCCGCGCTGCTGGCCGGCGCCGGGGAGGCCGGCGCGCCGGTGGAGCTGCACGTGCACACGCACGTGCGCGAGGACGCCATCGTGCTCTACGGCTTCGCCTCCTCCGAGGAGCGGCGCTGCTTCGAGGCACTGCTCGGCGCGCACGGAGTGGGCCCCGCCCTGGCGCTGGCGGTCCTGGGGGCGCTGCGGCCCCCCGACCTCGTGCGGGCCGTCCTCGAGGAGGACCTCGGCGCGCTGTGCACGGTGCCGGGCATCGGCCGCAAGACCGCGGCGCGCCTCGTGCTCGACCTGCGGTCGCGTCTCGAGCTCCCGGCCTTCGCCGGGGACGCCGTGCCGGGCAGCCCGGGTGCGCCCTCCGAGGCGCGCGGCGAGGTGCGTGCCGCCCTGGCCGAGCTGGGGTACGCCCCCGACGAGATCCGCCAGGCCCTCGAGGGCAGCGACGGCGAGGCGACGGTGGAGGACATGCTGCGCCGGGCGCTGCGCGAGCTGGCAGGGGCGCGGTGAACGGGCGGCGCGAGACCCTGTCGAGCGACAGCGCGGACAGCGACGCCGCGGATCCCGACGGCGTGCGCCCGGTGGACCCCCACCCCGACCCCGCCGAGCTGGCCGACGAGGTGCGCCTCCGGCCCCGGCGCCTGGAGGAGTTCCTGGGCCAGCCGCAGCTGACCGAGCACCTCGGCATCGTGCTCGAGGCCGCCCGCCGCCGGGCGCAGGCCGTCGACCATCTGCTCTTCGCCGGCCCCCCCGGCCTGGGCAAGACGTCGTTGGCGGGGATCGTGGCCGCCGAGATGGGCGTGGGGCTGCGCGTCACCTCGGGCCCCGCCCTGGCCCGCGCCGGCGACCTGGCCTCGCTGCTCACCGACCTCCAGAACGGCGACGTGCTCTTCATCGACGAGATCCACCGCCTGCCCCGCCCGGTGGAGGAGGTCCTGTACCCGGCGATGGAGGACTTCCAGCTCGACATCGTGATCGGCAGGGGCCCCACTGCCCGGTCGATCCGCCTCGACCTGCCGCGCTTCACGCTGGTGGGGGCGACCACGCGCACCGGCCTGCTCACGGGGCCGCTGCGCGACCGCTTCGGCTTCGTGGGCCGCCTCGACCTGTACGCCGCGGAGGACCTCGAGGGCATCGTGGCCCGTTCGGCCGGGATCCTGGGCGTGGCGCTGCAACCGGGCGGGGCGGCCGAGGTCGCCCGCCGCGCCCGGGGGACGCCGCGCATCGCCAACCGGCTGCTGCGCCGCGTGCGCGACTACGTCGAGGTGCGGGCCCACGGGGCCATCACGGCCTCGCTGGCGGTGGAGGGACTCGAGCTCTTCGGCGTCGACGAGCTCGGCCTGGACAAGGTGGACCGGGCCATCCTCGACGCGTTGTGCCGGCGCTTCGACGGCCGGCCGGTGGGCCTGGTGACCCTGGCGCAGTGCGTGGGGGAGGAGCCCGACACCATCGAGGACGCCTACGAGCCCTACCTGCTCCAGCAGGGCCTGCTCCAGCGCACCCCGCGGGGGCGCGTGGCGACCCCGCGTGCCTTCGCCCACCTGGGCGCGTCCGTGCCGGCTCGAGAGCTCGAAGGGGCGGCCCCCTCACTGTGGTGACCGAGCCGGTAGCGCCGCCCTGACCAGGGCCCGCGCCGGTCGCGCGGCGCGGGCCGGCCGGTGGCCGGCGGCACGCCTGGAGTATCATCTGCCGCTCCCGAGAACCGCCGGAGACCGCCATCTCTCTCCTCAGCTCCCAGCTCCTGGCCGTCGCGACCCTGGTGGCGGCGTCGTCGAAGTCGTCCACGACGGCGAACAACGGGGGCAGCAGCGCGGTGTCGCTGCTCATCCTCGTGGGCCTCTTCGCCCTGGTGTACGTGTTCTTCCTGCGCCCGCGGGCCCAGGCGGCCCGGCGCCAGCGCGACACCCTGATGGAGCTGAGCGCCGGCGACGAGGTGCTCACCGCCGCGGGCATCTTCGGCACCGTGCTCGACGTGCAGGCCGACCGGGTGACCCTGGAGACGGCCCCGGGGACCCGCATCACGGTCGTCCGTTCCACCATCGCCCGCCGGATCACCCAGCCCGAGGTCACCGAGCAGACCTGGGACGACCACGACGACGACGACGTGCACGAGGCGTACCACGACTACAAGTCGGGCCAGCCGGGCGAGGAGGACGAGGACGGCGAGGAGGAGGACGCCCCCGCCCACGACGCCCATGACGCCGCTGTCGAGGACGCCGGCCACGAGGACGCCGAGGACGACGAGGACGACGAGGAGGACGAGCACGCCCAGGACGACGGCCACGAGGGTGCCGAAGAGGACGCAGGGGACGAAGGCACCGACGCCGCCGATGCCCACGACGGGGTCTCCGGCGACGAGGACCCCCCCGCCGCCGGCCGCCGGGGCCGGCGCAGGGGGCGCCGCCCATGAGGCGCCGCGGCCTCGTCGTGAGCCTGGTGGCGGTGGTGGCGATCACGCTGATCGTCTTCGGTGCCACCCTGGGGGCGGGGTGGGCGCCCAAGCTGGGGCTCGACCTGGCCGGCGGCTCCGAGGTCGTCTACAAGCCCACCCACGCCATCTCGGGCGGTGAGCTCAACACCACGATCGACATCATCCGCAACCGCGTCGACGCCAGCGGCGCCTCGGGCGCCACCGTGGGCTCACAAGGCGGGAACGTCGTGGTGCAATTCCCCGGGATCAACAACCCGCAGCACCTGATCAACCTCATCAAGACCACGGCCCAGCTCTACTTCCGCCCGGTGCTGTGCGGCGCGCCCTCCTACACCGCGCCTGCCAAGGGCACGCCGCCGCCGCCCCCCACGCTCCCGGACTGCGGCCAGTACGCCACCACGGCGTCCTCGCTGGCGGTGAACACGAGCACACAGGCGCCCGCCAACAACATCCCCGCCAACCCGGCCTTCGCCCCCTACAAGTCGAACACCGGGAGCAACGACGACCCCAACCAGACCGTCGTCCTGTCGACGGACCCCCAGGCCGGGGCCCAGCAGTACCCGCGCTTCGTGCTGGGTGCGTCCCAGCTCAAGGGGAACGCCATCCACTCGGCGTCGGCCGTCTTCGACACGCAGCAGAACAAGTGGGCGGTCAGCTACACCCTGACCTCCAGCGGCTCCCCGGCGTGGGACAAGGTTGCGCAGGAGAACTTCCACCAGTACGTGGCCATCGACCTCGACGGCCTGGTGGAGTCGGCACCGCTCATCCAGCCGGGCCAGGCGGCCTTCTCGTCGTTCCAGGGCCAGGGTGAGATCAGCGGGAGCTTCACCGAGGCCACGGCCAAGAACCTGGCGCTCGAGCTCAACTACGGCGCACTCCCGGTCCCCCTCAAGATCCTCGACCAGAACACCGTCACGCCCTCGCTGGGCAAGTCCTCGCTCAAGGCGGGCCTGTTGGCCGGCATCGGCGGCCTCCTGCTGGTGCTCATCTACACGATCCTCTACTACCGCGTGCTCGGCGTGGTGGTGTTCTCGGGGCTCGTCGTCACCGCCGGGCTGCTGTGGGGGATCGTGTCGGCACTGGGGCACTCGGGGCTGAACCTCACCTTGGACCTGGCGGGCATCACCGGCGTGATCGTGTCGGTGGGGATCACCGTCGACTCCTACATCGTGTACTTCGAGCGACTGAAGGACGAGGCGCGCGCCGGGCGATCGGTGCGCACCAGCGTGGACCGGAGCTTCCGGGGAGCGTTCCGGACCGTGCTCGCCGCCGACCTGGTGTCGCTGGTCGCCGCGGTGGTGCTCTACCTCTTCGCCGTCGGGGACGTGCGTGGCTTCGCCTTCTTCCTGGGCCTGTCCACGCTCCTCGACCTCCTGACGACGTTCTTCTACACCCGGCCCCTGGTCATCATGCTGGGCCGCAGCGCCTGGATCACCGAGGCGCGCGTCTTCGGCGTGGCCCGGGGCCTGGCCATCGGGAGCGAGACGGCGGCATGAGCGTCGTGGACGACACGGGCGCCCCCGGGGGCGCCAAGGCGCCCAACGCCTTCGTCCGCCTCTACCGGGGCGAGACCTCCTTCGACTTCGTGGGGCGCCGCCGGTGGTGGTACGGGATCTCGGCCCTGGTGATCCTGGCGGGGATCGTGTCGTTCTCGGTGAAGGGCTTCAACTGGGGCATCGACTTCAGAGGGGGCACCCAATGGGTGGTCACCGCGGCCAACCCGTCGGTGAACCAGATCCAGGACGTCGTGAGCAAGGCCGGCGTGAGCTCGCCGACCATCGAGATCCTGGGGCACAACGGCAAGAAGACCATCCAGGTCCAGGCGGACCTCACCAAGGAGTCACAAGCCCGGCAGGTGGCCACCAAGACGGCCGTGACCAACGCCCTGGCCAGGTACTCGGGCGTGTCCCCCAACAAGGTCTCGTTCAGCGACATCGGTCCCACGTGGGGGAGCCAGATCACCCAGAAGGCCATCATCGCCGTCATCGTCTTCTTGGTCGTCGTGGTGGCCTACATCTCGCTTCGCTTCGAGTGGAAGATGGCCATCGCCGCGCTCATCGCGGTCATCCACGACCTGGCGGTGACGGCCGGCATCTACTCCCTCACCGGGTTCCAGGTCACCCCGGACACGGTGATCGCCCTGCTCACCATCCTCGGGTACTCGCTCTACGACACCGTGGTCGTGTTCGACCGCGTCAAGGACAACAGCCGCAACCTCACCGCCCGGGTGACGATGACCTACGAGGACGTCGTCAACCTGTCCATGAACCAGACGCTGGCCCGGTCCATCAACACCTCGCTGGTGGCGATCCTCCCCGTGCTGTCGGTGCTCGTCATCGGCGCCCAGCTGCTGGGGGCGACGACACTGCAGTACTTCGGCCTCGCCCTGGTCATCGGGCTCACCTCGGGGGCCTACTCCTCGATCTTCATCGCCTCCCCGGTGCTGGCCGCGTTCAAAGAACGCGAGCCCCGCTACGCCAGCATCCGCCAGAAGCTCGCCACCCGGGCCGACCGCAGCGAGCTGCTCACGCCGCGCCAGGCAGCCGCGCTGGCGATGGCCGGTGGCCCGAGCGGGTCGAGGAGCGGGGGGTCGGGCGCCCGGCGCGAGGGGACCACGGGGCGGCGCAGCACCGGGGTGTTGCGCCCCGGGGTGGCCGCCCAGCGCAGCGCGGCGGGCGCCGCGGGCCTGGAGGACGAGGACGTCGGGGACGAGCTCGACGACGGCGCGTCGGCCGGCGCGGGTAACGGACGGGCGCCGGCGGGCCGCAGCGGCGGGCGGGGCTCGGCCGGCGCGGCGCGCGGGGCGGGCACGGCGCGTGCCGCCGGGGGCGGTGCCCGGTCGGGCTCGGGCACGGGCGGCCGCCCGGCTCCCCGGCCGCGCAAGGGCAAGGGCGCCAAGAAGGGCGGGCGGCGCCGCTAGGAGCGCCCACACGCAGGCCCTCGGCGGGGTATCCGCACCGGGGGAGGCGGGGCGCCACCGGCGCCGACCACGGCGTCGACGGCGCGCCGATCGTGCCCGTGGCCCCGGGAGGCCAGGTACGGTGAATAGGTGGTCACCGTCGAGCGCCTGGCTGCTCCCTTCCGCCGGCCCGCCGTGCTCGACGACCTGCTCGGCGGGGTCCTGGCCGCTTACGACGCCCGCCGCCCCCGCTCGGCGGCCGCCGAGCGCAAGCTGATCGTCCGGGCCGGGAAGCTCGCCGAGGAGCGCCACCGGGGCCAGCTGCGCAAGACCGGGGAGCCCTTCATCACCCACCCCGTGGCCGTGGCCACCATCGTGGCCGACCTGGGCCTCGACGCCCACTCGGTGGCGGCCGCCCTCCTCCACGACGCCGTGGAGGACACCGGGCTGTCGCTGGAGCAGGTCACCGAGGACTTCGGGCCCGAGGTGAGCGCCATCGTGGACGGCGTCACCAAGCTCGACCGCCTGCAGTTCGACTCCAAGGAGGCCCAGCAGGCCGCCACGGTGCGCAAGATGCTCGTGGCCATGGCCAACGACTGGCGGGTGCTGGTCATCAAGCTGGCCGACCGCCTCCACAACATGCGGACGGTGGCGGTCATGCCGGAGTGGAAGCAGCGCCGCACCGCCCAGGAGACCCTCGACATCTACGCCCCGCTGGCCCACCGGCTGGGCATCCAGGAGCTCAAGTGGCAGCTCGAGGACCTGGCCTTCGCCACGCTGCACCCCAAGCGCTACGCCGAGATCGAGCAGATGGTGGCCACGCGGGCCCCCGAGCGCGACAGCCACCTGGCCCGGGTGCTGGTGGCGGTGCGAGAGCGGCTGGCGGCGTCGGGCGTGAAGGCCGAGGTGACGGGACGGCCCAAGCACCTGTGGAGCATCTACGAGAAGATGGTGATCCGGGGCAAGGAGTTCGCCGAGATCCACGACCTCGTGGGCATCCGGGTCATCGTGGAGTCCGAGAAGGACTGCTGGGCGGCGCTGGGCTCCATCCACGCCATCTGGAGCCCGGTGCAGGGGCGCTTCAAGGACTACATCAACAGCCCGAAGTTCAACCTCTACCAGTCCCTGCACACCACGGTCGTGGGGCCGGAGGGCAAGCCCATCGAGGTGCAGATCCGCACCCACGAGATGCACCGCCGGGCCGAGTACGGCATCGCCGCCCACTGGGGCTACAAGGAGCAGGCCAAGGACGGCGCGGCCGCCACCACGGCGGAGATGGCGTGGCTCCAGCGCATCGTCGACTGGCAGCAGGAGACCATCGACCCCCTCGAGTTCCTCGAGACGCTCAAGCTCGACCTCGAGCAGGACGAGGTCTACGTCTTCACCCCCAAGGGCAAGGTCATGGCGCTGGCGGCGGGGTCGACGCCCATCGACTTCGCCTACTCCATCCACACCGAGGTGGGCCACCGCTGCATCGGGGCGAAGGTGAACGGCCGGCTCGTGCCCCTCGACACGCCCCTGCAGTCGGCCGACACCGTGGAGATCATCACCTCCAAGGTGCCCTCGGCGGGCCCGTCGCGCGACTGGCTCCAGATCGTGGCGTCACCGCGCGCCCGCAACAAGATCCGCCAGTGGTTCTCCCGGGAGCGCCGCGAGGACGCCATCGAGAACGGCCGCG
>DATJBC010000328.1:0-8525 GCA_035515515.1 Acidimicrobiales bacterium | reverse complement strand
CCCGACCGGGTATTCCGGGCGGGGCGCCCCGGCGCGGGCCCGGGCCTGCGCCGGCCGGGCCCGCCGCGGCGGCCTCAGAGGGCGCGCTCGGCGGCCCGCAGCGTGTTGCGCAGGAGCATGGCCCGGGTCATGGGCCCCACGCCGCCGATGCGGGGGGTGATCCAGCCCGCCACCTCGGCCACGGCCTCGTCGACGTCGGACACCACGCGCCGGGCGACGAAGGTGGTCCCCGCCCCCACCACGGCCGCGCCCGGCTTGACCATGTCGGGGGTGACGAGGCCGGGCGAGCCGGCCGCCGCCACCACGATGTCGGCGCTGCGCACCAGCTCGGCCAGGTTGGGGACGCCGGTGTGCACCACCGTCACCGCCGCGTTGCACCCCGGCCGCTTGAGGGCGAGCAGCAGCGCCAGCGGACGCCCGATGGTGATGCCGCGCCCGATGATCACCACGTGGCGGCCCTCCACCGGGACGTCGTAGGCGTGCAGGAGCTCCACGATCCCGGCGGGCGTGCACGGCAGCGGGCCGGGCGTGCCCATGACCAGGCGGCCCAGGTTCAGCGGGTGCAGGCCGTCCACGTCCTTGGCGTCGTCCACCGCCAGGAGGGCGGCCCCCTCGTCGAGGCCGCTCGGCAGGGGCAGCTGCACGAGGTAGGCGTGCACGGCGGGGTCGGCGTTGAAGCGGGCGATCACCTCCATGAGCTCGCCCTGGGTGGTCTTGGCGGGGAGGTGCTCGTGCACCGAGGCCATGCCCACCTGGGCGCAGTCCTCGTGCTTGAGCGCCACGTAGCGGGCACTGGGGGCGTCGTCGCCCACCAGGATGGTCCCCAGGCCGGGCCGGACCCCCTCCGCGGCCAGGCGGGCCACGCGCTCGGTGATCTCGGCGCGTACGCGCGCCGCCAGCGCCTCGCCGTCGAGGAGCCGGGCGGGCACGGGCGTCAGTGCCGGAAGTGGCGCTCGCCGGTGAGGACCATGGCGATGCCGTGCTCGTCGGCGGCGGCCACGATCTCGTCGTCCTTCACCGACCCGCCCGGCTGGACCACCGCCGCCACCCCGGCGGCGGCCACGGCGTCGAGCCCGTCGCGGAAGGGGAAGAAGGCGTCGCTGGCCGCCGCGCCGCCCACCGCCCGGCCCGCCGCCTTGCGCACGGCGATCTCGGCCGCCTCCACCCGGCTCTGCTGTCCCGCCCCCACGCCCAGCGCCTGGCCCCCGGCCACCACCACGACGGCGTTGGACGACGTGCGGGCGCACACCTTCCAGGCCAGCTCGATGTCGCGCCACTGCTCGTCGGTGGGCGCCGCCTTGGTGGGCACCCGCCAGTCCGAGCGCACCGTGGCCACCCGGTCGCCCTCCTGGACCAGGAACCCGCCCCCCACGCTGCGCAGCTCGAGGGGGGCCGTGGTGTGCGGGGGCGCCTCCAGGAGCCGCGTCGCCTTGCGCCGGGCCACGAGGATCTCGAGCGCCTCGGCGTCGAACCCCGACGCCACCACCACGTCGGCCTGCGGTCCCTCGCCCACCGCCGCGGCCACGGCCGCGCTGCAGCGCCCGCCCAGGGCCACGACCCCGCCGAAGGCCGACACGGGGTCGCACGCCAGTGCCCGGGCGTAGGCGTCGGACAGCGTGGGGGCGAGGGCGGCGCCGCAGGGGTTGGCGTGCTTGACGATGGCCACGGCGCCCTCGCCCGGGCCGGCCAGCTCCCCCACCAGGCGCCAGGCGGCGTCGGCGTCGAAGATGTTGAGGTACGAGAGGGCCGTGCCGGCGTGCTGGACCACGCCGTCCCACCAGGTGGCCGTGCCGGCCTGGCGGTAGCGGGCCCCGCGCTGGTGCGGGTTCTCGCCGTAGCGCAGCTCCCCGGCGCGCTCGAGGGCCACGTGGATGGTGGGCGGGAGGGCCTGCGCCTCGCCGCCCGGCCCGCCGGCGTCGAACCACGCCACGATGGCGGCGTCGTAGGCGGCGCAATGCGCGAAGGCGGCCCGGGCCAGCCGGCGCCGGGTGCCCTCCGACAGCGCGCCGGCGGCGCCGAGCTCCTCCAGCACCACGCCGTAGTCGGCGGGGTCGACCACCACGCCCACGTGCGCGTGGTTCTTGGCGGCGGCCCGCACCATGGTGGGCCCCCCGACGTCGATGAGCTCGATGGAGGGGTCGGCGCTGAAGGGGTAGAGGTTGCACACCACCAGATCGATGGGCTCGACCCCGTGCGCCTCGAGGTCGGCGCGGTGCGCGGGGTCGGAGCGGTCGGCCAGGATGCCGCCGTGCACCTTGGGGTGCAGCGTCTTCACCCGGCCGCCCAGCATCTCGGGCGCACCGGTGTAGGCGGCCACCTCGGTGACCCCCAGCCCGGCGTCGGCCAGGGCGGCGGCCGTCTTGCCGCTGGCCACGAGCTCGACGCCCAGGCCGGCCAGGCCCCGGGCCAGGTCCACCAGGCCGGTCTTGTCGTACACCGACAGCAGGGCTCTCATGGCCGCGCCCCCTCCCGCAACCGGCGGGCGTCGACGGCGCGCACCGCCTCCTCGGCCGACGCCGCGCCGCGCTCCTCCATGCCGGCGATCACCGCCCGGATGGTGTCGGGGTACAGGCGGCGCTCCACCGCCTTGATGCGTTCGTGCAGCGCCGCCGCCGTGTCGCCGGGCGCCACCGCCACCTCGGCCTGGGCCAGCACGGGCCCGGCGTCGGTCTCGGGGGTGGCCACGTGCACGGTGCACCCCGTGACCGCCACCCCGGCGGCCAGGGCGTCCTCCACGGCGTGCCAGCCGGGGAAGGCGGGCAGCAGGGCGGGATGGGTGTTGAGCACCCGGCCCGGGAACGCCGCGAAGAACGGGGGCGCCAGCACGGTGCCGAAGCCGGCCATGGCCACGAGCCCCACGTCGTGGTGCTCCAGGGCGGCGACGACCCGGTCGGTGAACCCGGGGCGGTCGAAGCCCGGGGCGAAGCCGCCCCAGCCGGCGCGGTCCACGAGCACGGTGGGGATCCCCGCCGCCGCCGCGGTGTCCAGGGCGCGGCAGGGGCGGTCGGCCAGCACGACCACCACGGGCAGCTGCTCGGCGAGCATGGCGTCGAGGATGGTCCCCGTCCCCGACACGAGCACCGCCATGCGCACGCCAGGCACGCTACCAGCGGCCCGACGGCGCCCTGGGCGGTGCCGGGCCCGTCAGGGAAGCGCCTTGACGATCTCCACCATGCGCTCGCCGGCCTCGGTGGGGTTGCGCGCCACCACCGCCCCGGCGTCGGCCAGCGCCGCCATCTTGGCCTGGGCGGTGCCCTGGGAGCCCGAGATGATGGCGCCCGCATGGCCCATCTTGCGCCCCGGCGGGGCCGTCACCCCGGCCACGTAGCACACCACGGGCTTGGTCATGGACGCCTTGATGAAGGCGGCCGCCTCCTCCTCGGCCGACCCGCCGATCTCCCCGATCATCATCACGGCGCGCGTCTCGGGGTCCTCCTCGAAGGCCGCCAGGCAGTCGATGAAGCTGGTGCCGGGGACGGGGTCGCCGCCGATGCCCACGCACGTGGTCTGGCCCACCTTCTGCTGGGACAGCTCGTGCAGCGCCTGGTAGGTCAAGGTGCCCGAGCGGCTCACGATCCCCACCGGCCCGCCCGGGAGGGCGATGTCGCCGGAGGTGATGCCGATGTTGCACTTGCCGGGCGAGATCACCCCGGGGCAGTTGGGGCCGAGCAGGCGCGTGCCGGGGTGGTCCCGGAGCAAGGTGTTGTAGAACAGGGCCTCGTCCTGGGCGGGGATCCCCTCGGTGATGCACACGATGAAGCCGATGCCCGCGGCGGCGGCCTCGAGGATCGCCGCGGCCGCGCCCTTGGGCGGCACCACCACGAACGAGGCGTCGGCGCCCGTGGCCGCCACGGCGTCGGCCACGCTGTCGTAGACGGGGACGCCGTCCACGTCGGTGCCGCCCTTGCCCGGGGTCACCCCGGCCACCACCTTGGTGCCGTAGTCGCGGTTGCGCAGCCCGTGGAAGCGGCCCTGGCTGCCGGTGAGGCCCTGCACCACGACCCTGGTCGACTGGTCGACGAAGATGCTCACCGGGCCTCCCCTGCCAGCGCCACCGCCTGGCGCGCCGCGCCCAGCATGGTGTCGTCCACGATCAGGCGCTCCGAGACGTGCTCGGCGAGGATCTCGTGCCCGGCCTCGGCGTTGGTGCCGTCGAGGCGCAGCACGATGGGCGAGCGCAGGTCGACGCGGCCCAGGGCCTCCACGATCCCCTTGGCCACCTCGTCGCAGCGGGTGATGCCGCCGAAGATGTTCACGAAGATCGACCGCACCGCCGCGTCGCTGTTGATGACCTCCAGGGCGGCCGCCATGACATCGGCGTTGGCGCCGCCCCCCACGTCGAGGAAGTTGGCCGCGCTCCCCCCCACCTGGTTCACGACGTCGAGGGTGCTCATGGCGAGCCCGGCGCCGTTGGCGATGATGCCCACCGAGCCCGACAGGCCGATGTAGTTGAGGCCCTTCTCCTTGGCCAGGCGCTCGCGCTCGTCGAGCGTCTCGGTCTCGGCGAACTCCTCCCACTCGGGGTGGCGGAAGGCGGCGTTGTCGTCCAGCGTCACCTTGGCGTCCAGGGCGTGCACGCGCCCGTCGGTGGTGAGGATGAGGGGGTTGATCTCCGCCAGGTCGCAGTCGCCCTGGGTGTAGCAGCGGTACAGCGCCACCAGCAGCTCGGCCGCCTGGGCCCGGGCCTCGGGGTCGAGGCCGGCCTGGGCGACGACGGCCGCGGCGCGCTCGGGGGCGAGGCCGTCCACGGGGTCGACGTGCAGCCGGGCGATGGCCCCGGGGTCGGTGGCGGCCACCTCCTCGATGTCCACGCCGCCCTTGGCCGAGACCATGCACAGGTGGCGCTTGGCGGCGCGGTCCAGGGTGAAGCTGGCGTAGTACTCCGAGGCGATGTCCGAGGCGTGCTCCACCCACACGCGCCGCACCCGGTGGCCCTTGATGTCCATGCCCAGGATGGCCGCCGCGTGGGCCCGCGCCTCGCCGGCGTCGGCGGCCAGCTTGATGCCCCCCGCCTTGCCGCGCCCGCCCACCTTGACTTGCGCCTTCACCACCACGGGGTAGCCGGCCCGCTCCGCCTGGGCGACGGCCTCCTCCACGGTGTCGGCCACGCCCCCCGCCGAGGTGGGGATGCCAAAGCGGGCGAAGTACTGCTTGCCCTGGTACTCGAACAGGTCCACCGGCGTCGTCTCCTTCTCTTCGTTGCGATCCGTGCCGTCGGGGGCGCCGGCGCGTGCGGGCAGTGGGGGGCGGCCGGGCCCGTGGGGCGCGGCCGGGTCAGCTCCCGGCCGGGGCCTCCTCCCGGCGGTCGAGGGCGTCGGCCAGCCACTGCACCGTGGTGTCGAGCGGGGCGCCCGGGGTGAAGACCTCGGCCACCCCCATCTCCTTGAGCTGGGGAATGTCGCCGTCGGGGATGATCCCGCCCACGATGACCAGGACGTCGCCCAGGCCCTGGGCCCGTAGGCCCTCGATCACCCGGGGGACGAGGGTGAGGTGCGCCCCCGAGAGCAGCGACAGGCCCACGGCGTCGGCGTCCTCCTGCACCACGGCCTGGACGACTTGCTCGGGGGTCTGGTGCAAGCCGGTGTAGATGACCTCGAACCCGGCGTCGCGCAGGGCCCGGGCGATCACCTTGGCGCCCCGGTCGTGACCGTCGAGCCCGGGCTTGGCCACCACCACGCGGTAGGGACGCTTCATCGGGCACCGAGTGTAGGCATCACCCCACGTCGCGGCGCCACACGGCGCGCCGGCCCTCGTCGGCGGCGGGGGGCCTGGTAGCGTCGGCCCGGGCCGCCGGCCGCGCCCACGACAACGGCCGCCCCGCCCCCCACCCACCACCTGCACCCGTCGACCATGGCCAGCGCCACCGCCCAGGGAGCCCTCCGGCCGTGACGGCCGCGCCGTCGTGGCCCGCGGGGCTCCACGGCGTGTCCCGCCCGCTCACGGGGTGGGGGCGCACCGCCCCCAGCGTCGCCGAGGTGGTCCGGGTGCGCACCCCCGAGGACGTGGACGCCGTCCTGGCCACGGCCGCCGCCGCCGGCCGCCCCGTGGTGGCGCGGGGCTTGGGCCGCGCCTACGGCGACGCCGCCCAGTGCGCCGGGGGGGTCGTGATCGACACCGCCGGCCTCGACGCCGTCCTCGACGCCGACCTCGACACCGGGCTCGTGCGGGTGGAGGCGGGGGTCAGCCTCGACGCCCTCATGCGGGCGCTCGTGCCCCGGGGCTGGTTCGTCCCCGTCACCCCGGGGACGCGCCTGGTCTCGGTGGGCGGGGCCATCGCCGCGGACATCCACGGCAAGAACCACCACAGCGACGGCTCGTTCTGCTCGCACGTGACCCGCATGACCCTGGCCACCCCCACCGGCCGGCGCCAGGTGTCGCCCACCGCGGACCCCGAGCTGTTCTGGGCCACGGCCGGGGGCATGGGCCTCACGGGCGTGGTGGTGGAGGCCACCATCGCCATGCTCCGGGTGGAGAGCGCCTTCATGGTGGTCGACACCGAGCGGGCCGCCAACGTCGACGACTGCATGGCCCGCATGGCGGCGCACGACGAGGAGTACCGCTACTCGGTGGCGTGGATCGACGGCCTGGCCCGGGGGGCGCGCCTGGGCCGGGGGGTGCTCACGCGCGCCGAGCACGCCCGGGTCGACGAGCTCCCGGCGCGCCGTCGCGGCGACCCGCTCGCCTTCGCCCCCGCCGTGCGCCTGTCGGTGCCCGTCACCGCCCCCCCGGGCCTGCTCAACCCGGTGACGGTGGCGGCCTTCAACGAGGTGTGGTTCCGCCGGGGCCGCACCCGGCGCGGCGAGGTGGCGTCGATGGCGTCGTTCTTCCATCCCCTGGACGGAGTGGGGGCCTGGAACCGCCTCTACGGGCCGCGGGGGTTCCTGCAGTACCAGCTGGTGGTGCCCTTCGGCGCCGAGGACGCCCTGCGCCTCTCGCTGGAGCGCCTCAGCTCGGCCCGGGTGGCGTCGTTCCTGGCCGTGTTGAAGCGCTTCGGCCCCGGGGACCCCGGGCCGCTGTCGTTCCCCATGGAGGGCTGGACGCTCACGCTGGACCTGCCCGTGGGGCCGCCCGGGCTGGGCCGGCTGCTCGACACCCTCGACGACACCGTGGCCGGGGCGGGGGGCCGCGTCTACTTCGCCAAGGACTCCCGCCTGCGGCCGGAGCTGCTGGCCGCCATGTACCCGCGCCTGGCCGAGTGGCAAGCCGTCCGCCAGGCGGTCGACCCGGGGGGGGTCCTCGTGTCGGACCTGGCCCGGCGCACGGGGATCGTCCCCCCCGCCGCCGTGCGCCGCCGGGCGCGCACGCGCCGCGCCCCGAGCACGCGCGCCCGGGCCTCGTCGTGAACGACGCCACGGGCATGCCCCAGAGCGCGGTGGTGGTGGGGGGCACCTCCGACATCGCCCGCGCCGTCGTCCGGGCGCTCGTGGCCCGGCGCCTGCGGCGGGTGGTGCTGGCCGGCCGGGACGAGATCGGCCTGGCCGCCGCGGCCAAGGAGCTGTCGGCGCTGGGGGCCGACGCCGTGGACAGCGTCGTGCTCGACGTGACCGACGTGGCGTCGCTGGAGGCCCGGGCGGCCGAGATCGCCGCCCGCCTGGGCCAGGTCGACCTGGTGCTGGTGGCCGCGGGGGTGCTCGGGGACCAGGCCGCCGACGAGCTCGACCCCCGCGGGACGGCGGCCGTGGTGACCGGCACCTTCACCGGGCCGGCCGCGGCGATGACCGCCTTCGCGGGCGTGCTGCGGCGCCAGGGCCACGGCCGCCTGGTGGTGCTGTCGTCGGTGGCGGCGGTGCGCGTGCGGCGCGCCACCTACGTCTACGGGTCGGCCAAGGCCGGGCTCGACGCCTTCGCCCAGGGGCTGGCCGAGGCCCTGCGGGGCTCGGGGGCGGCCCTCACCATCGTCCGTCCCGGCTGGGTGGCCACCCGCATGACCGAGGGGCGCACCCCCGCCCCCTTCGCCACCACCCCCGACGCCGTGGCCGCCGACGTGGTGCGGGGCCTCGAGCGCCACAGCGCCGTGGTGTGGTCGCCGCGCGTCCTGGGCGCCGTCTTCAGCGTGATGCGCCTGCTGCCCGGCGCGCTGTGGCGGCGCCTGCCGGGCTGAGGGGACCGCCCTTCAGGCGCCGCCCTCCTGGCGCCACTGCGCCATCTTGGGCAGGCGGCTGCGCCGCCCGGCGCGCCCCCCGGTGGGACGGGCCGCCGGGCGCCGGGGACGCTCGGGGTCGGGCGGGCCCTCGGCGGGGGCGTCGTCGCCGCCCCAGGGGTCGGGGTCGTGGAAGTCCGCGGCGTCGCCCACGGGCTCGTCCACGCCGTCCCAGTCCCCGGGCTCGGCCCCCCGGCCCCCGCCCAGGCGGCGGCGCCCCCACGACGACGGGCGCAGCGGGTCGGGCCGCGCCGACCACGAGGACCCCACGTCGCGCAGCAGCTCGGCGGGGAGCTCGGACAGGAAGCGGCTGGGGATGGCGTGGCTCGTGGACCCCCACAGCGTGCGGCTCCAGGCGTGCGTCAGGTACAGCTGGCGCCGGGCC
>DATJBC010000327.1:0-8856 GCA_035515515.1 Acidimicrobiales bacterium | reverse complement strand
ATGATCAGCTACGCCATCGAGGCGCTGGTGCTGGCGGGCATCAACGAGATGATGCTCGTCACGGGGGGCACCCACGCCGGCGAGTTCCTGCGCCTCCTCGGCAACGGCCACGAGCACGGCATCGACCGCCTGTCCTACGCCTATCAGGACCGCCCCGGCGGCATCGCCGAGGCCCTGGGCCTGGCCGAGCGCTTCGCGGCGGGCGACTCGGTGCTCGTCATGCTGGGCGACAACATCGTGGAGCGGAGCTTCCGGGCCACGGTGGAGAACTTCGCCGCCCAGGGGGCCGGAGCGCGCATCCTCCTCACCGAGGAGCACGACCCGGTGCACCTGCGGCACCTCGGCGTGCCCGAGATGGACGCCGAGGGCCGCATCACCCGCATCGTCGAGAAGCCCGAGGACCCGCCCAGCAACTACGCGGTGACCGGGATCTACTGCTACGACGCCTCGGTCTTCGACGTGATCGGCAACCTCGAGCCCTCGGGCCGGGGCGAGCTCGAGATCACCGACGTCAACAACTACTTCGTGGACCAGCGCACCATGGCCTACGACGTGCTCGAGGGCTTCTGGGGCGACGCCGGCGAGTCCATCGACGCCTACTACGCCGTCAACGACTTCGTCCGGGAGAACGGGGCCAACAAGGGCTGAGCGGGCGGCGGCGCAGGGAACCCGGCGGCGGGTCGACGCGGCGTCAGGCGTCGAGGAAGCGGCGGATGCCGAAGAGCGACCCGACCGACCCGATGGCCACGCCGATCAACACCACCACCAGGCTGGTGACGATGACCTCGTGCAGGGGCATCTGCATCTGGTACCAGATGTTCCCCGTCTTCAGGTTGCTGTAGGCGTCGAGCACCCAGTGCAGGGCGAAGACCGCCAGCGAGGCGAACAGCGCCCCCAGCAGGCCCTGCGCCACGCCCTCGAACATGAAGGGCACCCGGATGAACCAGTTGGTGGCGCCCACGAGCTTCATGACCGAGACCTCGCGCCGTCGGGCGAAGATGGCCAGGCGGATCGTGTTCAGGATGAGCACCGACGCCGACACCAGCAGGATGACGGCCAGCACGAAGAACACCACCTGCAGGATGCGGCTCACGTTCTGGATGTTGTGGATCTGCTTGGTCGGCGTCTGCACGCTGTTGATGCCCGGGAAGCCCTTCAGCTGTTTCGAGATGGCCGTGGCCTCGCCGGGGTTGTCGAGCTGGCATCGCAGCGACGAGGGCATGGTGGCCACCGTGAGCACCTGGTACTCGGTGGGCGGCAGCAGGTGCTTGGCCTCGTCGAGGTCGTAGGCCTGGGACCGGTACGTGCAGGTGCGCACGAAGGGGAATTGGTGCAGCTGCCCCTCGATGGAGTGGAGCTGGGACTTCGACACGCCGGGGTCCATGAACACGAGCACGTTCACGCCGTGCGCCCACTGGGTCGTGGCGTGGGCCACGCCCTGGCGCAGCAGGAGCGACGCCCCCACGAGCGAGAGCGACACCCCCACGGTCAGCACGGCGGCGATGGTCATGAGGCGGTTGCGCCACAGATTGGCCGCCGTCTCCCGGGCGACGTACTCCACCGAGGCCGGCATGTCAGCTCCCGCCCTGGGGGGAGGCGTCAGGTGCCATAGCCGTACACCCCGCGCGCCTGGTCGCGCACCAGCGTGCCGTGGTCGAGCTCGATCACGCGCCGGCGCATCTGGTCCACGATCCCCGCGTCGTGGGTGGCCACCACCACGGTGGTGCCGGTGCGGTTGATGCGGTCGAGCAGGCGCATGATGCCCTGGCTGGTGGCGGGGTCGAGGTTCCCCGTGGGCTCGTCGGCCAGGAGGACCAGCGGCCGGTTGACGAAGGCACGCGCCACGGCCACCCGCTGCTGCTCGCCGCCCGAGAGCTCCGAGGGGAGGCTGTCGCGCTTCTTCGATAGGCCGACGAGGTCGAGCACCTGGGGCACCTGGGCGGCGATGACGTGCTTGGGACGCCCGATGACCTCGAGGGCGAAGGCCACGTTCTCGAACACGGACTTGGTGGGCAGCAGCCGGAAGTCCTGGAAGACACAGCCGATGTTGCGGCGGAGGTAGGGGATGCGCCACTGGCTGAGGTGGCCGATCTCGCGCCCGGCCACCCAGATGCGCCCCTTGCCGGGGACCTCCTCGCGCAGGAGGAGCCGTATGAACGTGGTCTTCCCCGACCCCGAGGGGCCCACCAGGAAGACGAACTCCCCCTTCTCGATCTCCACCGTGAGGTCGCGCAGCGCCAGGGAGCCGGTCTTGTATGTCTTGGTGACGTTCTCGAAGCGGATCATCGAGCGGATCCTCGGCGACGTGTCCCGGCCGGGGCCGGCCGCCCGGACACGTGAAGGTGCCGTGACCCTACCAGCCCCCGTCGGCCGGGCACAGGGCACGGTGTGGCGCGTGGCGCGCCCCACACCGGTCGGAGAAGCACACACACATACATACGTGGTACGCCCCGCGACATGGCGGATGGGCCCGCTGAGCAGGAACGAAGCCGCTTCCGGGCACGGCCGTCGGCGCCCGGGGGCGTGCGCCCCGTCACGTCCCGGCCGGCCGGCGGCGGCGCAGCTCGGCCTCGATGAAGGCGTCGATGTCACCGTCGAGCACGGCGTCGACGTTGCCGGTCTCGTACTCGGTGCGATGGTCCTTCACCATCTGGTACGGCGCCATCACGTAGGAGCGGATCTGGTTGCCCCAGGCCACCTCCACCTTGGGCCCCGACAGCGAGTCCAGCTCGGCCCGCCGCTCGGCCCGCTGCAGCTCGGCCAGCTTGGCCGCCAGGATCTGCAGGGCCCTCGCCTTGTTCTGGTGCTGGCTGCGCTCGTTCTGGCACGACACCACGATGCCGGTGGGCAGGTGCGTGATGCGGACGGCGGAGTCGGTCTTGTTGACGTGCTGGCCTCCCGCCCCCGACGACCGGTAGGTGTCGATGCGCAGGTCCTTGTCGTCGATGGACAGCGCCGACTCGGCGTCGTCGAGGAAGGGGATGACGTCCACTGAGGCGAAGCTCGTCTGCCGGCGGTGCTGGGCGTCGAAGGGCGACATGCGCACCAGGCGGTGCACGCCGCGCTCGGCGGACAGCAGCCCGTAGGCGAAGCGGCCCTTCACGATGAAAGTCGCCGACAACAGGCCGGCCTCCTGGCCCTCGGTCACCTCGTCGACCTCGAAGGCGAAGCCGCGGCGCTCCGCCCAGCGCAGGTACATGCGCAGCAGCATCTCGCACCAGTCCTGGGCGTCGGTGCCGCCCGTGCCGGCGTGGAGCTCGGCGATGGCGTCGCGCTCGTCGTACTCGCCGGCGAACAGGGCGCGCAGCTCGAGCTCCGACAACCGGCGCTCGAGGTCGTCCGCGGCGTCGGCCAGCTCGCCCGACACCGACGCCTCGGACTCCTCGATCATGAGCTCGTAGAGCGTCTCGGCGTCCGAGAGGTCGCCCCCCAGGGCCTCGAGCACGGCGATGTCGTCGTTGACGGCGCTGTACTCCGAGGTCACCTGGCGGGCGCCGTCGGGGTCGTCCCACAGGTCGGGCCGTGACACGGCCGCCTCGAGCTCGGCGCGCCGGGACCGCAGGGCGTCGAGGCCCAGGTAGCCCTCGGCCTCCTCGAGGCGCTTGCGCAGGTCCGCCAGTTCCGTCCGGAGGTCGCGGGGCTCTGCGCCGGGGAGCGGCTCAGGCCGCGCCATGGCAGAGCTTGAACTTCTTGCCGCTCCCGCACCAGCAGGGCTCGTTGCGCCCGAGCTTCTCGGTGGGGGCCTTCACGAGCGGGGCCTGCGACTCGCCGTCGGCCATGTGGCGGGGCGACACCGGGCCCCCCGGCACGGGCCGGCCGCCCTGGTCGAGGCCCTCGGGGACCCCCTGGCCGGCGGCGGCCATCTCGGCCTCGGTGATCGAGCCCCGCATGGCCTGGAGCAGGCTCGCCCCCTGGACGGGGTCCTCGGCCGCCTGGTAGCTGGCGTTGCGCAGGTCGGGGGCGGCCGCCGGGCCCGCCACCACCTGGACGTGCATGACGTAGCGCAGGTAGTCGTCGTCGATGGCCTCCATCATCTGGCCGAACATGGCGAAGCCCTCCTTCTGCCATGCCACCAGGGGGTCCTGCTGCCCCATGGCGCGGAGGTTGATGCCCTCGCGCAGGTAGTCCATCTCGGCCAGGTGGTCGCGCCAGCGCTGGTCGATGATCTGCAGCATGATCTCGCGCTCGACGCCGCGGGCCTCCTCCTCGCCCCCGGGGAACGCCGCGTCGCGGGCCCGGTAGGCGTCGAGCGCCTCGGCCAGCAGGCTCTCGGCGATCTGCGCCGGCGTGGCGGCCTGCTCGAGGTCCTCCACCGTGAAGGCCGTGGGGTAGTACTGCTGGACCTCGGCGAGCAGCCGCTCGAGCTCCCAGTCCTCGGCGTAGTCGTTGGGGCAGGCCGAGCGCACGAGCTCGTCGACCGTCTCCTCGAGCAGCTCCTCGGTGCGCTCGCGCAGGTCCTCGCCGTCGATGATCTGCAGGCGCCGGGCGTAGATCACCTTGCGCTGCTCGTTCAGGACCTCGTCGTACTTGAGGACGTCCTTGCGGATCTCGGCGTTGCGCCCCTCCACCGTCCGCTGGGCCCGCTCGATGGCCCTGGTCACCATCTTGGCCTCGATGGGGACGTCCTCGGGGAGGGTCTTGGACATCACCCACTGCATGGCACCCGTGGCGAACAGGCGCATGAGCTCGTCCTCGAGCGACAAGAAGAAGCGGCTCTCGCCCAGGTCCCCCTGGCGGCCCGAGCGGCCCCGTAGCTGGTTGTCGATGCGCCGCGACTCGTGGCGCTCGCTGCCCAGCACGTACAGGCCACCGATCTCCCGGACGACGTCACCCTCCTCGGAGCACTCCTTTTCGAAGCGGGCGAGGAGCTTCTCGTGCTCGGCCTGGCCCTCCTCGCTCTCGAGGTCGAGCCCCTGGCCCATCGCCTCGCGGTGCGCCAGCCCCTCGGGGTTGCCGCCGAGCAGGATGTCCACGCCCCGGCCGGCCATGTTGGTGGCCACCGTCACGGCGTGCAGGCGCCCGGCCTGCGCCACCACCTCGGCCTCCCGGGCGTGCTGCTTGGCGTTCAGGACCTGGTGGGCGATGCCGCGCCGGTCGAGCAGCTTGGACAGCTGCTCGGACTTGGCCACCGACGCCGTGCCCACCAGGACGGGCTGGCCCTTCTCGTAGCGCTCCACGATGTCGTCCACGACCGCCGCGAACTTGGCGGCCTCGGACTTATAGATGAGGTCGGCCTGGTCCGTGCGGATCATGGGCACGTTGGTGGGGATGGGGACCACCGGCATGTCGTAGGTGTTGGCGAACTCGGCGGCCTCGGTCTCCGCCGTCCCCGTCATGCCCGAGAGCTTCTCGTAGAGGCGGAAGAAGTTCTGGAGGGTCACCGTGGCCCAGGTGTGGTTCTCCTCCTTGATGCTGACGCGCTCCTTGGCCTCCACCGCCTGGTGCAGGCCGTCGGACCAGCGCCGTCCCTCCAGCGTGCGGCCCGTGAACTCGTCGACGATCTTCACCTCGCCCTGGTCCACGAGGTAGTCCTTGTCCCGGTGGAACAGCTCCTTGGCCCGCAACGCCTGGGTCAGGTGGTGCACGTAGTTGACCGACACCAGCTCGTACATGTTGTCCACGCCGACCTGGCGCTCCACCTTGGCGATGCCCGCCTCGGTGGGGAAGACGATGCGCTTCTCCTCGTCGACCTCGTAGTCGGCGTCGCGCGACAGGGTCCGGGCGATGCCGGCGAACTGGTAGTAGAGCTTGGCCGACTCCGAGGCTGGGCCCGAGATGATGAGCGGCGTGCGGGCCTCGTCGATCAGGATCGAGTCCACCTCGTCGACGATGGCGAACACGTGACCCCGCTGGACCATGGCGTCACGGGCCCGGGCCATGTTGTCACGCAGGTAGTCGAAGCCGAACTCGGTGTTGGTTCCGTAGGTGACGTCGGCGGCGTAGGCGTCGCGCTTGTCCTCGAAGTCGGGGATGTCGGGGCTGACCCGGCCCACCCGGAGCCCCAGGAAGGTGTGCACCCGGCCCATCCACTCGGCGTCCCGGCGGGCCAGGTAGTCGTTGACGGTGATGACGTGGACGCCCCGCCCCCCCAGGGCGTTGAGGTACACCGGCAGCGTCGACACCAGCGTCTTGCCCTCGCCGGTGCGCATCTCGGCGATCCACCCGAAGTGCAGCGCCATGCCCCCCATGAGCTGGACGTCGAAGTGCCGCTGGCCCAGCACCCGCCACGCCGCCTCCCGGACGGTGGCGAACGCCTCCACCAGGAGGTCGTCGAGCGACTCCCCGTTGTCGAGGCGCTCCCGGAACAGCACCGTCCGGTGGGCGAGGTCCGCGTCGGACAGCGCCTCGATCTCGGGCTCGAGCTCGTTGACGAGGGGCACGAGCTCGGCCAGCCGGCGCACTTTCTTGCCCTCGCCGGCCTTGAGGACGCGCGTGAAGACGCTCATGAGGAGTCAAGTCTACCGCCCGCCCCTGCGGCCCCTGCGGCCATGGCCCGCCGCCGACCGCCTGGGTGCAGGGGCTACGCCACGCGGGGGCGCCGGGGATGCGAGCGGGCCACCCGCTTGCCCTTGAGGCGCTCGACCTGGTGCCCGAGCTTGCCCGCCACCATGGCGAGCGCCACCACCGGGTCGTGGGCGGCGGCCTTGGCCCGCAGGGTGTAGCCGTGGCCGCTGAGCACGGCCTCGCACACCCGCGTCGCCGACCCGGCGGCGAGGCGCTCCTCGGTCATGCGAACCTCGGCTCGTTCGAGCACGGGGTTCAATCGTCCCAGCTTGGCCATCTTCTCCAAGGCGAGCGCCCGCACATCGTCGGGCACCGTCTGCTTGCATCCCAGGACGGCGACGTCCACCGCTGACCTCCTTCGGGCTGTGGTGGTGCTTCAGGGCGTGGGTCGGACAGACCTCCTTCCGGCGTGCGAGCGCGCCGCCGCCGGCGTGCGCGGCGGAGCGGGTGGGTGCGAGCCGCGTCCGGCTGACCTGGTCTTTGTCCCCACACTCGCCTGCCGAGGATGTGGCGGCCGCAGTGCCGGCGGCCGCGTCGTGCACGGCCCGGCAGCACTGGTGGCGGCGTGCTTCGATCCTTCTCCGCCGGGCGCCGACAGCCGGCGCCCCGACGGGCAGGGCTTACCTCTAAGTCGCACCATGCTCAGCAACCATGAGTTGCCTTACGTGGGTCGTTTCGCCTGCGACTGGCTTCGACTTGCAACCACAGACCCGGACGCGGCCCACGCCTCCAGGCTACGCCCCCGTCCTCGGCATGTCCCGGGCGGGGCGCCCCGGGGGCTGCGGCCCAGCGTGCAGCCCCCGCGCCCCTCCCGGCCGGCGGGGTCCTCAGGTGCCCGTCTGCCAGGACCCGAGGTACTCCTCCTGCGCCGGGGTGAGCCGGTCGATGGCCACCCCCATGGTGTCGAGCTTCAGCCGGGCGATCTCGGCGTCGATGCTGCGGGGCACGTCGTAGACGCGCCGCTCGAGGCTCGCGGCGTTGGCCATGACCCACTCCGCCGCCAGGGCCTGGTTGGCGAAGCTCATGTCCATGACCGCCGCGGGGTGGCCCTCGGCCGCGCCCAGGTTGACCAGGCGCCCCTCCGCCACGACCAGGACGCGCTTGCCCCGCACCAGGAACTCCTCGACCATGGGCCGCACCGCGCGCCGCCGTCCCTCGGATATGTCGGCCAGCGCCACGAGGTCGATCTCGATGTCGAAGTGGCCGGAGTTGGCCACGATGGCGCCGTCGTGCATGCGCTCGAAGTGCTCGGCCCGCAGCACGTCCCGGTTGCCGGTGACGGTGATGAACACGTCCCCCTCGGCGGCGGCCTCGTCCATCGACTCCACCCGGAACCCGTCCATGACCGCCTCGAGGGCGCGCAGCGGGTTGATCTCGGTCACGATCACCTGGGCGCCGTGGCCGCGGGCCCGGCTGGCCACGCCCTTGCCGCAGTAGCCGTAGCCGGCCACCACGACGCGCTTGCCGGCGAGCAGCACGTTGGTGGCCCGGATGATGCCGTCGAGCGTGGACTGACCCGTGCCGTAGCGGTTGTCGAACATGTGCTTCGTGTCGGCGTCGTTGACGGCGACGATGGGGTACTTGAGCGCACCCTCGGCCTCCATGGCCCGGAGGCGGATCACGCCGGTCGTGGTCTCCTCGGTGCCGGCCACGATCTCGGCCACCTGGTCGGGCCGCAAGGAGTGGATGCGCGACACGAGGTCGCACCCGTCGTCCATGGTCATCGTGGGGTGGCGGTCGAGCAGGGCGTCGATGTGGGTGAAGTAGACGTCGGTGTCCTCGCCCTTCACCGCGAAGGTGGGGATCTCCTCGTGCACCACCAGGGAGGCCGCCACGTCGTCCTGGGTGGACAGGGGGTTGGAGGCGCAGATGAGCACCTGGGCGCCACCCGCCTTGAGGGTCCGCAGCAGGTTGGCGGTCTCGGTGGTCACGTGCAGGCAGGCGGCCGCCACCGCCCCCGCCAGCGGGCGCTCCTTGGCGAAGCGCTCCCGGATGGAGGCGAGCACCGGCATGTTGGCGTCGGCCCACGCGATGCGCTGCCGACCGAGCTCGGAGAGCCCGAGGTCGGCGACGTCGTAATCAATGGCGGGCGTGGGCATTGTCTGCTCCTCGTGAGATGGCCGTCGTGACGGCTGGTGCGTGGTGCGATGGCTCGGCGGTGGAGTGGCTGGGGAGGAGGTTCAGGCCTCGTGCAGGTAGCTCTTCAGGTCCTCGAGTATCGGCACCGGCCCGGGGTCGATGCCCTCACGGGCAGCGAGATGCAGCGACACGAAGTCGCCCACGAGCACAAGGTCGAGGAGCTGTGCCAGGTCCCCCTCCCCCTGGGCGCGCACCTCGATGATGTCAGCTACG
>DATJBC010000326.1:0-8072 GCA_035515515.1 Acidimicrobiales bacterium | reverse complement strand
TCCTCCGTCCCGCCGGCATGCGGATAAGGGCGGGGACTCCGCCCAAGTGTATCGGGCGCCCGCCCGCCCCCCGTCGGCACCCCCGGGGCCTTTTCGGGCTGGTCAGGGGGCCTCTGAGGGGCGCCGGTAGAGTCGTTGCGTGGCCGACGATTTCGATCCTGCCGCCATGGTGGAGCGATTCCGGGCCCGGGCGGCGGCGGTGCGCACCCGGGGCATCCCCCCCATCGAAGGGCCCGAGCGCAAGCGCTTCATGGAGCAGGCCCAGCTGGACTTCATGGACTTCGCCATCGTCGGGGACGCCGACGCCAGCCTCGACGACGGCGTGCTCACCTTGCGGGTCGACCTCCGCTCCGGCGACGCGGCGCGCCCCGGTGGGCAGGGAGACGAGGGGGGCACGGGCTGAGGCCGGGCTCACCCGCCGTAGTTCATGCGGGTGTCCTCCATGCGCAGCGGCCCCTGGGCGCCGGTGTCGCCCTGCGCGGCGGGGTGCTCGATGACGTCGCACGCGACGACCTCGCCCACGAAGAGGGTGTGGCTCCCGAGCTCGAGGGTGTGGCGCACCTCGCAGTCCAAGTACGCCGAGGCGGCGTCGAGCACGGGCGCCCCCGTGGCCACGGCGCGGACGCCCTCGCCGTGCATGGTGCCCACACCGTCCTCGTCGACGGCGGCGTCGAGGACCGGCTTGGCGAAGAGGCGGACGAGGGCGCGCTGCGAGCGGGGCAGGAGGCTGACGGCGAAGACGCCGCCCTCGACGAGCAGCCCGTGGCTGTGCGCGGCGCGCTCCACCGCCACCGCCACCAGCTTGGGCTCGGTGGCCACCTGGGTGACCCAGCTCACGGTCATGAGGTTGCGCCGCTCGCCGGCGCGCGTCCCGAGCACGTACAGCCCGCTCGGCATGGACCACAGGATGCGCCGGCGCAGCCGGTCGTAGGACGGCGCGTCGCGGCCGGGGGGCACCGGGCCCACCACGGCCCGCGGCGGGCTCACGAGGCCGCCCCCGGCGACGACAGGTCGTCCATGCGGGCCTGCGCTTTCACGTACCCCGATCCCGCCTGGTCGAGCTCGTGGCCGGCCCGCGCCAACAGGGCGGCCCGGCCGCCCGCGCCCGCCAGGCAGTCACGGCCCGCGGCGGCGGCCGAGGCGTAGGCGCCCGACAGGATCGCGGTGAGGGCCCCGTCGGGGGCGGGCAGCTCCTGGTTGGCGCTCAGGGCGTCGTCGACGAGCGCGTCGCACGCCGTGCGCAGCGCCCGCGGGTCGTGCCCCGTCTCCAGCGTGCGCACGTGGCGGGCGTCGGCGCGCAAGGTGGCGAGCGAGCCGCTCCAGCCCGTGGTGCTCGCCCACGAGCGGACCTGGTCCCCGAGGGTCCTGCCCGGATAGGGGCTGCCGCACGCCACGAGCACCACGCCGGCGGCGAGCACGAGCGCCCCCCGGCCCCTCACCGCGTGCCGGCGCCCGGCCCTCCGGGGGGCGTCCAGGCCGGGTCGAGCTGGCGGAGGAACAGCGCGCACCGCTCCTCCTCGTCGGTCTCGCCGATGGCGGCCGCCGCGGCGCGCAGCCCCTCGAGGCAGCGCAGGAACCCTCGGTTGGGCTCGTGCTCGAAGCGCACGAAGCCGCTCCCCCGCCACCCGCTGCGGCGCAGGGCGTCGAGGCCGCGGTGGTATCCCACCCGGAAGCAGGCGTAGGCCTCGACGTCGTCACGGGCCAGCTCGCCGAGCGCCGCCCACCCTTCGGACCACGCCGGGAAGGAGCCCACCACGTCGGCCACGGCGTCGCGCCGGGCCGGGCGCGGCGCCCTCAGCGCCAGCGCCAGGCGCTCGGCCGCCGCCGGGGGGGCGGGCTCGAGGACCACCTCGGGCGGGGCGGCGCCCAGGTCGATGGGCCCGCTCACCGGTCCACCGTCACGGGCGCCGACGCGCCGCGAAGAGGCTGAGCCCGGCCCCGGCCAGCGCCACGGCGATGACCAGTGCGCCCAACAACGCGTACACCACCGACGGCGCCTCCCTGTCGACGAGCCGGCGAGCCGTCACCGCGCGCCGCGGTGCCGTCCCCGCACGAGCGAGGGCGTGGAACCCCTACTCGAAGCAGACGAGATGGTACTCCCGGCCCTTGCGCAGGACGAGGAAGCGGTCGAACAGGAGGTCCGACCGCGACACGCGCGCGTCGACGTCGTCGCTCTTGCGGTCGTTGACCGACACCGCCCCCTGGGCCACGAGCGTGCGGGCCCGGCTCTTGGACGGGGCCAGCCCGGCGTCCACCAGGGCGTCGACCACGGGCACGCCGGGTGGGTCGAGGGCCGACCGGGGCCGGTCCGAGGTGGGCGTGTCGCGGCGCACCTCGAGCAGCATCGCCTCGTCCAGCGACGCCATGCCCCCGGCGTAGATGGCCTGCGCGGCGGCTTCGGAGCGCGCCGCGGCGGCGTCCCCGTGCACCAGGGCGCACACGGCGCGGGCCAGCTCCCGCTGGGCCTGGCGCCGCTCGGGATGCTCCGCCGTGGCCACGTCGAGCGCCTCGATGGCCTCGCGGTCGAGGAAGGTGAAGTAGCGCAGGTACGTCCCCACCACGGCGTCCTCGCTGCGCAGCAGGAATTGGTACAGGGCGTAGGGGCTCGTCCGCTCGGGGTCGAGCCAGACGGTGCCGGACTCGGTCTTGCCGAACTTCGTGCCGTCCGCCTTGAGCACGAGCGGGGTCGTGAGCCCCAGCGCCTCCTGGCGGCGCATGCGCCGGATCAGGTCGATGCCCATGGTGATGTTGCCCCACTGGTCGCTGGCACCGAGCTGGAGCCGGCACCCGTGGTCGTCGTGGAGCCGGAGGAAGTCGTAGGCCTGCAGCAGCATGTAGCTGAACTCGGTGAACGAGATCCCCGTCTCGGGGCGGGCCAGGCGGGCCTTCACCGACTCCTTGGCCGTCATCTGGTTCACCGTGAAGTGCTTGCCCACGTCGCGGAGGAACTCGATGAGCCCGAGGGGCCGCAGCCACGCGCCGTTGTCGAGCAGCAGGGCCCCACCCGCCCCGGTCCCGAAGTCGAGGAACCGCCCCAGCTGGGCGCGCATCTTGGCCAGGTTGTCGCCCAGCGCCTCCTCCGACAGCAGCGGGCGCTCCTCGGTCTTGCCCCCGGGGTCGCCGATGAGGCCCGTGCCCCCGCCCGCCAGGGCGATGGGCCGGTGCCCGGCCAGCTGCAGGCGGCGCAGCACGAGCACCTGCAGGAGGTGGCCGACGTGCAGGCTGTCGGCGGTGGGGTCGAAGCCGATGTAGGCCGTGAGGGGCTCGCCGTCGAGGCAGCCGGGCAGCGACGGGTCGGTGACCTGGTGGACGAGCCCCCGGAACTCGAGGTCAGCGGCGAGCGAGGCCATCGGGCCAGCCTCTCACCGTCACACGCCCCCCGAAGGCATGGCCATGGCCCCGCCGTCGACCACGAGGACGTGTCCCGTCATCCACGCCGCCGCGTCGGAGGCGAGGAACAGCGCCGCCTTGGCCACGTCGTCGGGCTCGCCCAGACGCTTGAGCGGGAGCCGCCGGGCCACGGCGTCCCCCGCCCCCTCCCACAGGGCCCGGGCGAAGTCCGTGCGCACCAGGCCCGGCGCCAGGGCGTTGACGCGCACGCCGGGGCCGAGCTCGTAGGCGAGCTGGCGCGTGAGGTGCGCGAGCGCCGCCTTCGTCACGTTGTACCAGCCGATGCCGGGCTCGACCGACATCGCGCCGATCGACGCGACGTTGATGATGGCGCCGCCGCCCGCCGCCATCGACGCCCGCCACGCGCACTGCGACCACACCAGGGGGGCGAGCTGGTTGACCTGCAGCGTCTTGTCGGCGCGGGGCAGGTCGATGTCGATGACCGGCCCGTAGTAGGGGTTGGTGGCCGCGTTGTTGACGAGGACGTCGAGCGACCCGAAGCGCTCGACGGTGGCCTCCACGCAGGCGGCCGCCGCCTCGGGGTCCCCGGCGTGGGCCGCGTACCACCCCACCGCGCCGGCCCGGCCGGGTGACGACGTCGCCGCGGCGATCGACGCGGCGGCCTCCTCGAGCGCATCGGCCTTGCGCGACGACAGCATCACCGCCGCGCCCGCCTCGGCCAGGCGTGCGGCGATGGCCCGTCCGATGCCGCGCGAGCCGCCCGTCACCAGGGCCACCTTGCCGTCGAGGCGCAGATCCACGGCGCCTCACCCTAGGGCGCCGGTCTCGGCCCGTAGGCTCCGAGGCGTGAACCGTCTGGCCGAGGAGACGAGTCCCTACCTCCGCCAGCACGCCGGGAACCCCGTCGACTGGTACCCCTGGGGCGACGACGCCTTCGAGCGGGCGCGCCGGGAGGACCGCCCCGTGCTGCTGTCGGTGGGCTACTCGGCCTGCCACTGGTGCCACGTCATGGCGCACGAGTCCTTCGAGGACGAGGCCACCGCAGACGACCTCAACGCCCGCTTCGTGTCGGTCAAGGTCGACCGCGAGGAGCGCCCCGACGTCGACGCCGTGTACATGGAGGCGGTGCAGGCCCTCACCGGGCAGGGCGGGTGGCCCATGACGGTGTTCCTCATGCCCGACGGCCGGCCCTTCTACGGCGGCACCTACTTCCCCTCCCGGGACCGGCCCGGCCTGCCCAGCTTCCGCCGCGTGCTGGCGGCGGTGGACCAGCTGTGGCGCGAGCGCCGCGCCGACGTCGAGCGGCAGGCCGACGCCCTGGCCGACGCCGTCCGGCGCCGCGTCGTGCTCCCCGAGCGCTGGGGCGCGCCCGGGGACCAGGCCGCCCCCGTCCCCGCCCCCGTGCTGCTGGAGCGGGCCGTGGGCGAGCTCGGAGGGCGCGCCGACGCCACCTGGGGAGGCTTCGGCCCGGCCCCCAAGTTCCCCCAGCCCCAGCTGATCGAGCTGTGCCTGCGCCAGCACCGGCTGACCGGCGACGCCGCCTCCCTGGCCATGGCCACCACCACCCTGGGGGCCATGGCGGCCGGGGGCATCTACGACCACCTGGGCGGCGGCTTCGCGCGCTACGCCACCGAGGCCACCTGGACCGTGCCCCACTTCGAGAAGATGCTCTACGACCAGGCCGGCCTCGTGCGGGCCTACCTGCACGCCTGGCAGGTCACCGGGCAGCGCCGCTGGCTGGCGGTGGCGGAGGAGACCGTGGGGTACGTGCTCGGCACGCTGTCGTCCCCCGCCGGCGGGCTGTGCTCGGCCGAGGACGCCGACTCCGAGGGCGAGGAGGGGCGCTTCTACCTGTGGACGCCGGGCCAGGTCGCCGAGGCGCTCCCCGCCGAGCTCGTCCCCGCGGCCCTCGAGTGGTACGGCGTGACCGAGGAGGGCAACTTCGAGGGCCGCACCATCCTGCGCCGGCCCCGCGACGCCCCCCTCGAGCGGCCCGCCGCCGTGGAGGACGCCCGCCAGCGCCTGCTGGCGGCGCGCGCCGGGCGCGTGCGGCCCGGGCTCGACGACAAGGTGCTCACCGAGTGGAACGCCATGTTCGCCTCGGCGCTGGCGGAGGCGGCCGCCGTGACGGGCCGGCGCGACTGGGCCGACGCCGCGCGGCGCGTGGCCGAGTTCCTCCTCGCGCACCTGCGCCGCCCCGACGGCCGGTGGCTGCGGTCGTGGCAGGACGGCCGCGCCCGGCACCTCGCCTACGCCGGCGACTACGCCTGGGTCGTCGACATGTGCACGCGGCTGGCCGAGCTGACCGGGCACCGCCGGTGGCTGGACGAGGCGGCCGCCACCGCCACCGCCATGCTCGGGCTGTTCGCCGGTGACGACGGGCTGTTGTTCACCACGGGCCACGACGCCGAGCGCCTGGTGGTGCGGCCCACCGAGGTGCTCGACGGCGCCGTGCCCGCCGCCAACTCCGTGGCGGCGCTGTCGTTGGCCCGCCTGGCCGCGCTGCGCGCCGACGACGCCCTGGCCGAGGCGGCGCAGAGGATCCTGGGCGTGCTGCGCCCGGTGGCGGCCGAGCACCCGCTGGCGGCGGCCAACACGGTGGCGGCCGCCGCCCTCGCCGACGGCGGCGTGACCGAGGTGGTCGTGACGGGCGAGCGCCCCGACCTGCTGGGGGCGGCGCGGGCCCGCTTCGAGCCCACCATGGTGCTGGCCTGGGGCGAGCCCGACCCCTCCTCGCCGCTGTGGGCGGGGCGCGACGAGGGCCTCGGGTACGTGTGCCGGCACTACGCCTGCCGCACCCCGGCGCGCACCCCCGAGGACCTCGCGTCCCGCCTCGAGGACGAGCGCGTGGCCGAGCGGGCCGGGACGGGGCGGCCGTGACCGCCGGGAGCGACACCGAGGCCCCCCGCCGGCGCGGCCGGCTGCCCCAGCCCGCCCCGGGCACCCGCCGGTGCCTCGTCCTCGCCTGCACCGCCGAGGACTGCCCGGCCGTGGACCTCGAGACGGGGGCCGTGGTGCGCCTGCGCATCGACTGGGGACCGGAGCGCACGCCCGACCTGTCGCCCTTCGACGTGGTCGACGCCCGGTGGGCCGAGGACCCCCAGCGCGACGACCAGGCGCAGCCCGAGGCGGTGAGCGTGGCCGGCGTCCCCGCCGTGCTGGGCTCCTCCCGGGGCCGGCGCGTGCGCCGGGTGCTGCGCGACCTGGTGGCCACGCACCAAGAGCACGTGCTCGGCTTCCCCGGCTCCTCCGCGCCCTACTGGGAGTTCGACGGCATGCGCCCGTCGGTGGCCCTGGTGGTGCCCAGCCGCGGGCCGGTGCTGTTCCGCCGGCGCCAGGACGACACGGTGTGGGCCCGCTTCGGCTGGGCCCGCAGCGACAACTGGCTGCCCGTCGAGGACCGCCGGGCCGTGGCCGTCCTCGACGCCTCGCGGCGCGACCGCCTCTACGGCAGGGACCTGGCGGCCGCCCTGGGCTTTCGCCCCCAGTTCCTGGTGGTGGCGCTCAGCCGGCCGCGCCAGGGCCACTGCTACAAGACGGTGGCGGCGCTGCTGCCGCGTCCGTGACCCCCTCCGGCGGGGGCCGGGGCGGCCTGCGGGGTGTCTGCCCGGCTTAGCGGACCCTGCCGGCCGCCAGCCGGCCCGAGGCGAGGTCCTCGGCCATGGCCCAGCCGAAGGCCACCAGGCGGTCGCCACGCTTGAGGTTCACGGCCTTGAACAGCGGCGCCACGCCCTCGGCGGGCGGCTTCACCTTGGGCCCGCCCAGGTCCAGGGCGCCGGCGCTCGACCCGTCGCCCGCCAGGATGAAGGTGCGGTCGTCGATGCGGCCCTCGGCCCCGAAGCGCTTGGCCAGGCGCCGGCCCCAGGCGCGCTCCTCGCCCGACGCCTTGTGCCCGGGGCGGGGCACCACGTCGGCCAGCCCGGCGAAGACGTTGTAGGCCTCGCTCGTGGCCAGGCGCGTCCCCACCAGGACGTCCTCGTCGGGGAAGGCGAGCAGGGCCCGCCGGTACTGGTCGCCCAAGAGCAGCCGCATGGCCTGCTCCGCCTTGGCGGTGCGGTCCACGGTGGCCAGGCCCACCAGCAGCGACGGCGTCCCGCCGATGCGCTCCAGGGTGGAGAACGAGTAGCCCCGCAGCTTCCGGCCCTCGCGCGCCAGGCTGACCAGGACCCACTCCTCGCACTGCTTGGAGAGGAAGCCGATGTCGAACCCCGGCTCCCGGTCGACGCACAGGTCGGCCATCTCGGCCAGCTCGGCGTCGCTCAGCGCTGTGCAGTCCTTGGTCCCGACCTCAAACGGCATCGCCAGCTCCGTGCTCGTCTCGCTGCTCCGGCCCCCGAAGCGCCGTCGGCGATGGCAATGCCAGGGCCTGCTGCGGCTCGGGGGTACCCACCAGAATACGGGACGCGGCGGGCCCCGGCCCACTCGACGGGGCCGCAATGCGGCCCGCGCCCTGGTGGGCGGCCCTGACGGGCGCTCAGGCGACGATGGCGCTCGGCCCGAGCAGCATGCGGAGCTCTCCCAGAAGGCCCCGCCGGCTGTCGACGTTGAACTCGGCCGGGAGGCGCAGCACCCGCTGGCCGACGTGGAGGAACACCGGCTCGTCACCGGGGTGCTCGGCCAGGAGCCCCTTCAGCCGCTCCACCACCGAGTCGGTGAGCACCCCGAGCGGCAGCTCGACGCGCAGCTCCCCCACACCGTCGGCCACCAGCTGGGGACGGGTG
>DATJBC010000325.1:0-3500 GCA_035515515.1 Acidimicrobiales bacterium | reverse complement strand
TGCATCAAGAACCCACACGTCTCCACCGTCATCACCGGGGCCAGCCGGGCCGAGCAGGTGACCGAGAACATGAAGGCGCTCGAGGCGGTGCCGCTGCTCGACGAGGCCGTCATGCAGCGCATCGACGAGATCACCTACTTCGTGCGCTGATCGGCGGGTCCCCGCCCCGAAGGGGCCCGGTGACGAGGGAGCCGGTGGCGCGCAGCGCCGCTCGACGTAGCCTGCTCCCATGATCGACTGGACCGACGTGGCCTCCTTCGCCACCGCCGGCGGCACACTGGTGCTCGCCGTGGCCACCTTCGCCTCGGTGCGCTCTGCCAACCGCGCCTCGCGCACCGCCGAGCGCGCCCACCTGATAAGCGTCCGCCCCGTGCTGGTGCCCTCCCGGCTGGAGGACCGCACCGAGAAGGTCAACTGGTACGACATGCACTGGGCGAGCGTCCACGGCGGCCGGGCCATCGCCGAGGTCGTGGACGGCAACATCTACCTCGCCATGTCCCTGCGCAACGTGGGCTCGGGGCTGGCGGTGCTGCACGGGTGGTGGCCGACCACCGACCGGGAGCGGGCCGGGCGCGCCCACGCCCCGCTCGAGGCGTTCCGCATGCAGACTCGAGACCTCTACGTCCCGGCCGGCGACCTGAGCTTCTGGCAGGCGGCCATCCGCGAGCCCGCCGACCCCGACTACGACGACCTGGTGGCGGCCATCAACGAGCGCCGCCTCATCTCCATCGAGCTCCTCTACGGCGACCACGAAGGCGGGCAGCGCACCATCAGCCGCTTCAACCTCATCCCCCGTTCCGGGGACGAGACCGACTGGATGTGCACGGTCGCGCTGCACTGGAACCTGGACCAGCCCGACCCGCGCTGACCCGGGAGCACGACTCCCCGGCGCGCTAGCGTCGGGTGTGTGCGGGGGACAGGGGGACAGGCCCGCCGGGCACGGCGGCTGCCGGTGGTCGTGGCGATCGCCGTGGTCTCGCTGGCCCTGCTGAGCACGGTGTTCCCCCGCCCCGCCTCGGCCGGGACCCCGGGGACCCTGTCGTTCTCGGGCTACACGTGGATCGTCAAGGCGGGAGCGCACCGCATGGGCCCGGGGCCCAACTACTTCGCGGCCAGCAACGCCTGGGTGGACGACCAGGGCCGCCTCCACCTCGCCATCACCAAGTCGGGCTCCCACTGGACCGTCGGTGAGGTCTACGCCAGCCACAGCCTCGGCTACGGCACCTACACCTGGGTGGTCGACACCCGCGTCGACAACCTCGACCCCAACATGGTCCTGGGCCTGTTCACCTACGCCAACGCGCGCGCCTATCACCACCGGGAGATCGACGTCGAGGCGTCGCGCTGGAGCAACATCTTCGACCACACCAACGCCCAGTTCGTGGTGCAGCCCTCCGGGCGGCGCGGCAACCTGGTCCGCATCACCGAGCAGCCCACGCTACCGGCCACGTTCTCGTTCCGGTGGACGGCCACGTCGCTGACGTTCTCCGCGTCCAACGCCTCTCCGACGAGGTGGACCTACACCGGCAAGAACCGGCCTCCTGCCGGGGGCGAACGAGCCGACATGAACTTCTGGCTCTCAGGCGGGCGAGCCCCGGCCTTCGGCGCGGGCGCATCGGTGGTGATCCGGTCCTTCACCTTCACGCCGGCGTGACGCCCACTCGGTTCGCAAATCCCCAATGTGCATGATACCGCCCCGCCGGCCGCCGCAGTGTCACGGCAGTGGTCCAGCGGGCACTGCCGGGCCAGGGCCGGCCGCGGCGGTGGCCCGGACCGGGCGGTCCATACCTGCGGCCTGACCGGCGGCAGTGGGCGAGAGGGGCGACCCTTCCACCGCCGCGCCCCGCAGGGAGCGGGGCGCGCTGCTGGCGAGGGCGCGTTCCACGGCTGGGGCGGCCCACAGCGGGCGGTAGCGTCGACGGGGTCGTGCCCGCCGAGTCTCCCCCCGTGATCCACAGCGTCGTGTTCGACGTGGGCGGCGTGCTGATCGACTGGGACCCGCGCCACCTCTACCGAAAGCTGTTCGCCGACGAGGACACCATGGAACACTTCCTGTCCGAGGTGTGCACACCGGCCTGGCACGCCCAGCACGACCTGGGCGCCTCCTACGGCGACACCATCCCCGCGCTGGTCGCCGCTCATCCGCAGTGGGCCACGGAGATCCGGGCGTGGAGCGAGCGCTTCTCCGAGATGTACGGCGGCCCCATCGAGGGGACGGTGCACCTCCTGCGGAGCCTGCAGCGTGGCGGCGTCCCCGTCGTGGCCTCCACGAACTGGGGCGCCGCCAGCTGGGCCGACGCCAGGGCCGCCTACCCGTTCCTGGAGCTCTTCGACGGCGCGCTCGTGTCGGGAGAGGTGGGGATCGCCAAGCCGGATCCGGCCTTCTACGAACTCCTGGTCGAGACCTTCGGGCTCGACCCCCGACATACGCTTTACATCGAGGACACCCTCGCCAACGTCCTCGCGGCGGCCGAGCGGGGGTTCGTGACGCACGCCTTCACGTCGCCCGATGGCCTGGCACTCGAACTCCGGCGACTGGGCCTGATCCCCTAGTCCGGCTGCGAACGAGGCCCGCCCTGCTCAAGCGGGCCTCGCCCCCGGCGGGTCCTCGGTCAGACCCGGGCGGCCCTGGCCCGAAGCTCGAGGTCGATCGCCGCCGTCCAGTCCCGTACCTGCTTGGCGTCGCGCCAGTCCCCGGCGTGCTTCTTGGCCATGGCGCTCGCCGGGAAGCCCTTGGCGTCCGGGGCGAGCCGGCCGCCGAAGGTCATGTGCTTCTTGGCGCCCACCCGGTCCATGAGCGCTTGCACACCCTTGACGGGCGGGATCTCACGCGTCGACGCCGAGTCGTCGAGCGGGCCACTCGAGAAGAAGAACGTGGGAACCCGCTGCAACTCAGCGGCGTGGCGCTTCACGAAGCGCCGGGCGTCACGGTGCCAGTGCAGGGCGTACAGGGCGCCTCCCACCACGACGGCGTCATACCCCCCGAGGCTCCTGGCCTGGCGCGCCGGGACCACGTCGGCGGTCTGTCCCGCGGCCTGCAAGCCGTCGGCCACCATCTGGGCCAAGCCCGCCGTTCCGCCGCGCTTCGAGCCATACGTCACGAGAACCGACATGTCGCACCTCCTCCAGACCATGGTGCGCCCTGGCACTGCTCATTCCCAGGGTCCTTGGTCCCCCGGTGGCCGGGACCAGGCTCGCCCGTCTGAGCTCCACGCGGGGGGGCGCCCCGCGTCAGCCCTTGGTCGACGCCGCGTATGCGAGACTGGCGATTCCGGGCCACCGGAACCCCAGGGGACGTAGCTCAGCTGGAAGAGCACCTGCTTTGCAAGCAGGGGGCCGTGGGTTCGAGTCCCATCGTCTCCACCGCAGAATTCCTGGTCAGAAGACCGGTAGCTCACCGTGCACCACCGAGGTTCCCGGCCGGAGCCCACGAAATCCCACAACCGATCGGTGTTCAGTTGTGAGAGTTCGGTAGGTCTGTCTCACTCTGGCTCCGGCAG
>DATJBC010000324.1:0-15353 GCA_035515515.1 Acidimicrobiales bacterium | reverse complement strand
AGCGGGCGCCCGCACCCCGGGCCCGCGCCCGGAGCCCGCGGGCAGCCGGAAGCGCGGAGGGCTCACACCGGCTTGTTCGGCCACTCCCGGAACGTCCGCTGGTGCCGGGCGATCTCGGCCAGGATGGCGTCGATGTACACGAGCTTGCGGATCATGTACGACCGCGTCTCCTTGGGGTCGAGGTAGAGGTTGTAGAGCCGGCCGTACCCGTAGCGCTGCACCGAGCCGGTGAACCCTCCCGGGTTGTGGACGTCGGTGTCGTCGTCGGTGATCGAGGTGGTGAGGTACTTGTACTCGCCCACCCGCAGGGCCGAGTACTGGGCGGTCAGCCAGTAGTGCTGGAACTTGCGGTTGGAGACGACCTCGTCCTCGTCACCGGACGCCAGGAGGAACGAGGCCTGGTCCACCGCGTCGATGTAGCGGTCGACGGGGGTCCGGTCCTCGGCCCCCGCCAGCGTCAGGCACGTGGCGAACAGGTCGAGGAGGTGGACGATCCCGTCGCTCACCCGGCCCGGCTCCACCATGCCGGGCCACGACACCACGGCGGGCACCCGCACACCGCCCTCCCAGGTCGACCCCTTGGCGCAGCGGAAGGGGGTGAAGGCGGAGTCGGGCCACGTCTCCATCTCCGGGCCGTTGTCCGACGTGATCACCACCATCGTGTCCTCGAGCTGCCCCGAGCGCTCGAGCGCGGCGACGAGGCGCCCGCAGATGGCGTCGAGCTCGAGGATGGCGTCCTTGTAGGGGTGGCGGGCCGGGGAGCGGCCCAGGAAGTCGGGGTGGGGGTAGTTGTCGAAGTGCGCCCCCCGGGTGCAGTGATAGAGGAACCACGGCCGGCCGTCCTGGCCCATGCGCTCGATGAACGCCTCCGAGTACGCGCACCACTTGTCGTCGAGCAGCGACAGGACGGGGATGGTCACCTCCTCGACCTCCTCGAACCGCCCGCCGCGCTCGGCGTGCACGAAGCACTTGCTGAAGGGCATGTTCCGCACCCATTCCGTGCGGCTCTCGCTGTAGACGACCTCGGGGAAGAAGTACGGGTCCCGCCACTCGGTGTACATGTCACTGACCGAGAGGAAGCCGTAGAAGTCGTCGAACCCGGCGTTCTGGGGCTGGCTCTCGGTGTTCTCGCCCATGTGCCACTTCCCCACGGCCTGGGTCACGTACCCCGCCTCCGACAACACGCTCGGCAGCGTGACCTCCCCGGCGAGGCCGCCGGGCATGCCGTACATGGGGGGCACGAGCAGCCCGTGGCGCATCGGCAGGCGCCCGGTCATGATCGATGCCCGTGTGGGGGTGCACGACGGCTCGCTGTAGCACGAGGTGAGGACCAGCCCCTGGCGGGCGAGCCGGTCGATGTGGGGCGTGGGCGCGCCCACGGCCACGCCTCCCCCGTAGCAGCCGAAGTCCCCCCATCCCACGTCGTCCATGAGGATCACGAGGACGTTCGGGCGGCGCCCGGCCGCCCCGAAGGCGGCCAGCTTGGCGGCGGCCAGCTGCTCCCGGGCGGCGACGACGAAGCGCGGCTCCCGGTTCGGCGCCGGCGCCGTCACCTCTCCCACGATGGAATCCATGCCTGCCCCCTGGGAATCGTCTCGAGGAACCGCGCCCCCCGGGGAGCATTTCACAGCATGGCCAGGGGCCGCCCGCCCCCACCGCGGGCACCGCTACGACGTGTTCTCCCCTCCGAGGACGCCGACGATGACACCGAAGATGCTCGACACGAGGCTGTAGATGGCCGTCGTCGACGATGTCAGGCCAGAGGCGTCACAGCCGATGGCCGTCCCGAGCAGTGCCAGGAAGATGGCGGCTGCCACGAGGAACCGCCCGGTGTTGAGGGTCGCCCCACCGAGCAGTGCGTTGGCGGCCGCCTGCGCGGCCTGCTGCGCCTGTGCCCCCGGGTCGGCTGGTGGTTCGGACACGACCGCGCTCCGCACGGCGGCCACGACCGGGTTGAAGTCGGCGAGGTGCTGGTGCACGGCAGCAGCCGTCGCATCGGCGTCGGGCGGCGGCGGCTGGGCGTAGGCGTGCTCCAGGATCGGCACCAACGCCGATGCAGCACCGGCTCGCTCGAAGAAGATCCCCACCGTCCCACCTCCCATCGTGTCGGGCGTGGACGGGCACCGTGCCCGCCCGTCGCCGGCACACGCTCAGGTGCCACCGCGCCGCACGCGGCAGTACGAGGGAGCGCTCCGGCGACTGCTTGGACGTGGCGGGGCCTGCAGATCGGCGATCGCCCGGTTGACGACCTCGATGTTGGCCCGCAGCACGTCGCACTCCGACGTCAGATGGGCCCGGCGCCCGCGGATGAGGGCCACGGCCCGGGCCAGGGCCCGGTTCTCGCGGTCGAGCTGCTCGGCCCGGCGCCTCGAGGTGTCCGCCGCCGATTCCGGCATCGTCAGCCCACCTTCCGCGACGACGGGCCCGGCTCGGCGTGCGAGGACGGGCGCAGGACGCTCAGCGTGGGGACACCGGGCTTCTCGAGCCAGGGCCGCGTCTGTGACCACCGCGCCTCCGACAGCGATCCGTCGAGGCCCGACTCCACCACCAGTGCCCGGTGCCACAGGGTGGCGATCCAGCGCTGGCTCGGTTGGGGGACCTCGCGCAGGACCGCGCAGCTCCACAGCGTCCCGGACGTGAGCAGGTCCGCAAGCACCGGCTCCACCGCCGCCAGGCGGCGGCCCGAGCTCCACACGGTGATCTCGCCCGCCTTCCACAGCGGCCCGGCCAGGAGGAGCTCGCCGACCAGGGCGTCACCGGGCATGGCCTGGACGCCGACGAGCAGGACCGAGGATGCGCTCCCCACCACGGCATCGTCGGCCCGGCGACTCACCGCCGACTCACACGGCGCTGGTGGGCGCCCGCGGCGGCCCCGTGGGCCGCCGGTCACGGGGGCAGGCGCCCGAGCGCCAGGCAATCCGCCTCCGCCGGCGTCCACGGGTCGGTGAAGAGCTCGGGGTCGCGCTGGCGGGAGCGGAACAGCGCGGTGATGTAGTTCATCCGGTCGGAAAAGCGCGCCCAGTCCGTCGCCCGGGTGCGGGCGTCCCGGCGCTCCGACAGGTCGTAGCGGGTGAGCACCGCCTGGAGTTCGGGGCTCTCGATGTGCTGGAGCACGGTGGGGAACCGGAGGCGGTCGTCCGACCCCAGCGGGGGCACGGGACGGCCCACGTGCAGGTCGACCGTCCCGCCGGGGACGGGCACCTCGAGGACCAGGAAGAAGCGGGTCGAGAAGCGGGCGTAGAGGGCGGACGCCGGGGCCAGGAGCGCCTCCTTGACGGCGGCGGCGGGCCCGCGGGGCCGCCCCCGGACGAGGTCGTCGAGCTGTCCCTCGGTGTCGACCGACAGCGTGGCCCGCAGGTAGGTGTCCACCCGGGTCTGCTCGTAGGCGCCCACCAGCAGGTTGCCCAACAGCACGAGCTCGGCCTTGGCCTTGGCGTCGTCCTCGCCCAGGGCGTCGAAGTAGGCCCGCATGCCCGCCTCGAGGATCGACGGGTCGGGCGCGGGCGTGGCCACCCAGCTGGGGTCGAGGTGCCGCAGGCCCCCGAGGAAGCGCCGCATCTCGGCCCAGTAGCGCTCGAAGTCCCCGGGACCGCTCGCGTCCGCGCCGCCGAAGCACGCCACGAAGCTGCTCGCCGCCGTGGCCACCTCCAGGAACACCAGGCGGTTGCCCACGGCCAGGGTGCGGTAGATGGCGCCGTGGCCTCGGCGCAGGAGGCGCTCCGCCAGGCTCGAGAGCCCGTGGCGCAGCCACGAGGGAAGCGTGCGCACCGTGTGCTGGATGAGGCCGTGCTCGGGCTCGGCGTCGATGCAGGTCCCGATGGTGCGGCTCGACCACGTGGCGAACGTGCACCAGTTGGCGTCCCACGTGGCCCGGTCCTGGCTGCCGGCCAGCACGGCGGCCAGCTGGTGCGAGAGGTCGCCGTAGGCGAAGGTGATGCGGCGGTTGCGCAGCTGCATGGTCTCGATCGACTCCCACAGCGGGAAGCCGGAGCTGGCGATCTTGCCGACATCGGCGCGGGTGATGGGGCCGGTGATGGGCGCGGCACGCGGCCCCCGGCCGCTGGCGGGCAGGTCGCCGGCGTGGCGCGCCACCCGCTCCCGGTCGCGTCGGCGGCCCCAGGCGCCGATGTGCAGTCGGGGGGCGACCACGGCTAGCGCCCGTCCGGCGGGGCGCCCGCGGTGGGGGCCGCCTCGGCGGCCACGGGGGCGCCCCGGGCCACCAGGCGCCGTCGTCGGGCCTGGGCCCGCCGGCGCCGGAGCCGGCCCCGGAGCCCGAGGGTGTGCTGCGTGGGTGCGCTGCCCACGCCCCAGGCGCGCAGCAGGGCGGGATCGAGGCGCAGCGGCGTGGTGGTGGCGCCGACGATGGTCCGGTCGATCCACAGGCGGATCATCGCCCTGCCCACCATCCGCGAGGGCGCCTGCAGGACACGGGTCCCGCCCGGCAGCCCCCCCACCGCACGATTGGCACGGGCCAGGGCGCCCAGCACGGGCCACCACGGCGCGCGTGGGGCCACGCCCAGCATGTCGGACACGTCCGCGCCCAGCAGGTACCGGACCAGCGTGCGCGGGAGCTTGCCCAGCCCCCATGGCATGGACAGCTCCATCTCCGACATCAAGATGCCCATGAGGTGACGGCCCGCCGCCGAGGGCGCCTGCAGCCGGTGCGCGATGGCGTCGGTGAGCTCCTCGGCGCGCGCGTCGTCGAGGATGTCGCCCGCCGTGGTGATGCCGAGCAGGTGCCCGACGAGGCCCCACAGCTGCAGGTAGGCGCCTCGCTGGGCGGGCGTGAGGGCGATGCCCATGCGGTCCAGGGCGCGGAACACCACGGTCGTGAAGCTGAGGAGCGTCCCCAGCAGGTCCTCCTGGTTGACGGGGACGCCGAGGTGGGCGACGTCCCAGGCGGGCCCCACGCCGGGCACCGCTCCGGGGGCGAGCAGCGTGGCCCGGATGGCGCCGTGGAGGAGGCGCACCATGCGCAGGACCCGGTAGCCGACGCCAGTGTCGTCCAGCCCCCCGGGACGACTGATGTCCACGAGCATCTGGCCGGTCTCGGCGATGCGCCGGGCCACGGTCCCGTGCTCGGCCAGCTGCGACACCTGCTCCAGCACCTCGACGCCCTGGGCCGCGGCGTAGGCGAAGGGGAGCGAGGCGCAGAACAAGGCGGTGACGATGTCGAGGCTCCACCGGTTGAACACGCCCTGGCCGTCTCGGACCAGGCGCCCGTCCACCCACGTGGGCCGGGGCACGACCTCGTCGACCCAGGCGCGTACCTCCGGGACGGCGTGGAGGCCGCGCAGGTCCGATACGAGGGCGCGCAGCCGGGCGCGCACCTCGTCGGGCGCGGCCCCCGCCACCAGGGCGGCCACCGCGGCGTCGGCGGGCTCGTCGCCCGCCAGGCGCAGCGCGTCGAGCCGGTCACCGGGGATCGGCGCGCCTCCCTGGGATGCGGCTGAGGGAACCGGGTCGTCTTCGTGAGGGGCGTTCAGGGGCACCACCCGTGATCTCCAGAGGGACGGCCTCCACTGTCCCCACCCGACTCCGACCGACTGGCCCATTGATGCCGAGGCGCCCTGACAAATCACTCACGCCGTGGCCGCCACGACGCCTGCGCCCGACGGACACCGGGCGTTGACGGGGGCGTGGGTGACGGGACCGTGTCGCCCCGGGCAACCCGAGCAGGCGTCCCGTACCATGGGCCCGGGGGTGACCAGGGGAGGCGAGGTGATCGGGGTCGGCCTGCTCGGGCCGGTCACCGTCCGCTGCGACGGGGCCGACGTGGAGCTCGCGGGGACGCTGGAGCGTGCCCTGCTGGCGCGTCTGGCCCTCGACCCGGGGCGGCCGCTGTCGCGGGACCGCCTGGTGGACGACCTGTGGGGTGAGGCGCTCCCCCGCAATCCCACGGGCAGCCTCCAGACCCTCGTCTACCGGTTGCGCCGTTCCCTGGGATCGGCCGGCGGCGCACTCGTGTGGTCGGACGGCGGCTACACCCTGGCGCTGGCCGACGACGACGTCGACGCCACGCGCTTCAGCGCGCTGGTGGACGCCGCCCGCGGGGCGCGCCGGGCCGGCGACCACGAGGAGGCCCGGCGGCTGCTCTACGAGGCGCTGGCGCTGTGGCGCGGCGGCGCGCTCGCCGGCCTGGACGTGCCGTTCGCCGCGGCCCAGCGCGCCCGGCTCGAGGCCGCCCACGTCGACGCCCTGGGCGAGCGCATCGAGGCCGACCTCGCCTGTGGCGAGGGTGCCACCCTGGTGCCCGAGCTGCAGGGCCTGGTGGACGAGCACCCCCTCGAGGAGCGCCTGTGGGGCCAGCTGATGCTGGCCCAGTACCGCGCCGGGTCCCAGGCGGCCGCCCTGCGCACCTACGAGACGCTGCGCCGTCGGCTGGCCGACGAGCTGGGCGTGGAGCCCGAGCCGCAGATCCGCGCCTTGGAGCGCGCCATCCTGGCGCACGACCCGCTGCTCGACGCGGCCCGCGCCACCCCCGGGGCACCGGCGCCGCTCGCCGACCGGGACGGGCGCGCCGCGGTGCTCATGACGGACGTGGCTTCGAGGGCCGGCCCCTGGGAAGGCCGCCCGCGGGGCGCGACCGGCGAGCTGGCCCACATCGACGCCGTGGTCACCCGGGTCGTGCGCGAGCACGGGGGGCGGCCGTGCGGGGGCTGGGACGGGCGCTCGTGCACGTTGTTCGACAGTCCGTCGGACGCCGCCGCGGCCGCTCTGGCCGTCCAGCGCACCCTCGCCGCCGAGCGCTCGGTCCCCAAGAGGGCGACGGCCGTGGTGGTGGCGCTGCACGTCGGCGACGTGCACGTGCGGGCGGGGACGGCGTTCGGCGAGGTGCTCCACGAGGCCGCCGCGCTGGCCCGGTCCGGCCACGGCGGACAGATCGTGGTGTCGGAGCCGGGCGCCGCCCTCGTGCGCGAGGGGCTCCCGCCGGAGTGCGAGCTCCTCGATCTCGGCCACTGGCGCCTGCCCGACCTCGCCCCGCTGGCGCACGTGAGCGAGCTGCACCACCAGGACCTCGGACCCGCCTTCATGAGCCTGCGGGTGGGACGCCCCGGCAGTGGTTCGCTGCCCGTCCCCGCCAATGCCTTCGTGGGGCGCGGGGCCGAGCTGGCCGTGGTGGCCGCCCTCCTGGGCGCCCGGTCCCTGGTGACGCTCACCGGCGTCGGCGGCGTGGGGAAGACGCGCCTGGCCCTGGAGGCCGCCCGCCGCCTCCCGCCCGCGCCGGGAGGCGCATGGTTCTGCGACCTGTCCTCGGCCCATCACGCCCACGAGGTGGTCGAGGCCGTGGCGGCCGCGCTCGCGCTGCAGGCGGCCTCGGTCGAGGACCTGCGCCGCCTGGTCACCGACTGGCTCGTCTTCACCCCGGCCGTGCTCGTCCTGGACAACTGCGAGCACCTGGCGCCGGCCGTGGCGGCGCTGCTCGAGGAGGTGGCGCGGGCCGAGCCCGCCGCCACCATCCTCGCCACCAGCCGCTGCGCGCTCGGCGTCGCCGGGGAGCAGGTGGTGCGCGTGGACCCCTTCGGCCCCGGCACCGGCGGGGAGGGCGGCCCCGACCCGGGCACCGCCCTCCTCGTCGACCGCGCCCGCGCGGCGGGCGCCGCGGTCGACGACGACGGCGACCCCGCGCTGCGCGCCATCGTCGACTGCGTGGACGGGCTGCCCCTGGCCATCGAGCTCGCCGCGCGCCGGCTGGCGGCGATGTCGGCGTCGGACCTGGCCGAGCGCCTGGCCCGCTCCCTCGACCTGCTGGCCGCCCCCCAGCGCGCCGGGCACCGCCACGGCACGCTCACCTCCACCATCGACTGGTCCTTCGCACAGCTGGCCCCGCCCAGCCAGGCGCTCTTCGCCGCCCTGTCGGCGCTGAGCGGGCCGTGGACGCTCGACGCGGCGGAGGCGGTGGGGACGGCGGTGTCGCTGTCGCCCGTCGAGACGTCGGGCATCGTCGCCGATCTGTGGGACCAGTCCCTCGTGACGACGACCGGCGCCACACCGGGACGGGCCCGCTACCAGATGCTCGCCACCGTGCGCATGTACGCGGCACGCACGCTCGAGCAGAGCGGCCACGGCGCGGCCGTCGCCGCGGCGCACGCCGCGCACTACGCCCGGCTCGCCCAGGAGCAGGCCCTCTCCCCCTACGGGCCGGGCGAGGCCGCCGCCCTCACCGACTTCGACGAGCAGTTCGACAACGTGCGGCGCGCCTTTCGCTGGTGTCTCGACACCCGCCACCTCGACCTCGGGGGGGCGCTGCTGCGGGCGGTGGTGGACGAGCTGGTGGTGCGCGAGCGCATCGAGGTCGGGCGGTGGGCCACCGAGGCCCTGGCCGCCCTGGGCCCGGCGGACCACCCCCTGCGGGCGACGGCCCTGGCCATGACGGCCAACACCGCCATGGTGGAGGGGCGCATGGCCGACGCCGAGGAGCTGGCCCGCCGGAGCCTCGGGGCCGAGCCCCCCACCGAGGGGGACCGGCTGTGGCCCGCCCGCAACGTGCTCGTCTTCGCCGCCGCCGCCGCGGGGCGCCTGGACGAGGCCGACGCCCTGCTCGACGAGATGGAGGGGCTGGCCCAGGCCCGCTTCCCGATGCCGAGGGCCGTGGCCCTCTTCGACCGGGCGCTCTTGGCGTCCTTCGCCAAGGACCGCGCCACCGGGCAGGAGGCGGCGCGCCGGCTCCTCGAGCTGGCCACGGCGTGCCAGAGCGCCACGCTGCGGGCCATGGGTCTCGTGTCGATCGGCCGCACCTTCGACGACGACGACGACCCCGCACCGGCCATGGCGGCGCTGGACGAGGCCGTGGCCCTGGCCGTGTCGGGACGGTGCAACCTGGTGGCCAACCAGGCGCAGCGCACGCTGCTCGAGCTCCAGAGCCGCGGGGGCGACCGGCGAGGCTCGCTGCCCGCGCTCAAGCGCCTGCTCGAGGAGTTCCAGCGGTCCGGGGACGTGTCGCAGCAGCTGCAGACGCTGGTGAGCGCGCTCGACCCGCTGGTGCAGGCGGGCGCCCTCGACACGGCGGCCGTGCTGTGCGCCGGGCTGGCCCGCACGCCGCTGGGGACCGCCGTGCAGTGTCGCCGGGCCCGCGACGCCGCCCAGGGCCGCCTGGCACCGGAGGACTTCGCCGCCTGCACCGAGCGGGGCACCGACATGACGCCGGGGTCGCTCGTCCGCTGGGCCACGGCGCACCTCGACCCGCTCGTGTCGGTGCGGTGACGGCGGCGCCGATGGGGCCGGCGGGCGCTCCGGTCCTCCCCGCGGGCCGGCGGCGTCAGCGGCGACCGTCGGCCGCCACCTCGCGCAGGGCCCCGGTCCGCACGTCGTAGACGAAGCCCCGCACGCTGTCGGTGGCCACGAGAAACGGGCTCGAGCGCAGGGCCTCGAGGCCGGCCCGCACGTTGGCGTCGATGTCGGTCGACACCTCGGCCGACCACGGCGGGGACACCCCGGTCTCGGCCTCCAGCTCGCCGCGCCACCGGGCGTCGGAGTAGGTGAGCACACCGCACTCGGTGTGGTGGATGAGCATGACCTCGGCGGTCCCGAGGAGGCGCTGGGACGCCGCCAGGGAGCGAAGCAGGTCGTCGGTGACGACGGCCCCGGCGTTGCGCAGGACGTGGGCGTCGCCGTCGCGCAGCCCCAGGATCCGCGCCGGGTCGACCCGGGCGTCCATGCACGTCACCACGGCCACGCGTCGCGCCGGCTGCGGGGGCAGCCCGCCACCGTCGAAGGAGGCGGCGTGGCGCGCCGCCCCGGTGAGCAACGCATCGGTCTCGGACATCGGGTTCCCTCCGCGCAACAGGCGGCCCGACGCGGCCGCCGGGTGTGACTGCGGGCCCGCCATTGTCGCACGGGCCCGCCACGGGCCGCCGCGCGGCGACGCCCGCGCGCGGCGCAACGCGTCGGAGCGCGACGGACCACCGCTACTGTGGCCCGGTGCCGCGCCTGGTCGTCGACGTGTCACCACTGCGGCGCCACCGCCACTTCCGCCGCCTGTGGGGCGGACAGGTGCTGTCCGGGCTGGGCTCGCAGCTCACGTTGGTGGCCGTCTCGTTCCAGGCCTACGCGCTCACGCACTCCACGTTGATGGTGGGCCTCATCGGTCCCGTCCAGCTCGTGCCCCTCCTGGCCGGTGCGCTGTGGGGCGGGACGCTGGCCGACGCCATGGACCGACGGCGGCTGCTCGTGTTCACCCAGATCGCCATGGCCGGCGGCTCGGGGGGGCTGGTGGCCAACGCCACCGTGGCGCACCCCGCGGTGTGGCCCCTCTTCGCGTGCACGGCGGCCAACGCCTGCTTCCAGGGGATGGACTGGCCGGCGCGGCGGGCCGCGCTGCCCATGCTCGTGGACGACGCCGACGTCACGTCGGCGATCGCCCTCCAGACGCTCGTCCAGCAGGTGGCGCTGGTGGCGGGCCCGGCGCTGGCCGGGGTGTGCATCGGCACGATCGGTCTCGGCGCCGTGTACGGCGTGGACGTCGGCACCTTCGCCGTGGCGCTGGTGGCCGCCGCCCAGCTGCCGCTGTTGATGCCGAGCGGAGGCGGGACGCCCACGGGCCTGCGCTCGATGGCCGACGGCCTGCGCCACCTGCGGGGCGAGACGCTGTTGTCGGCCAGCTACGTCATCGACCTCAACGCCATGATCTTCGGCATGCCCCGCGCCGTGTTCCCCGCGCTGGGGACCGGGCTGTTCAAGGGCGGGGCCAAGACGGTGGGACTGCTCTTCGCCGCCCCCGGCGCCGGGGCGCTCGTGGGGTCGCTGTTCACCGGGTGGTGCGGCCGCGTGCGCCGCCAGGGCCGGGCCATCGCCGCCTGCGTGGTGCTGTGGGGGGCGACGATCGCCGTCTTCGGCGTCGTCCCCGTGCTGTGGGTGGGCCTCGTGCTCCTCGCCCTGGCGGGCGGGGCCGACGTCATCTCGGCGGTGTTCCGTCAGGCGGTGCAGCAGCGGGCGGTGCCCGACCACCTCCAGGGACGGCTGTCGGGCACCTTCTTCGCCGTGGTGGCGGGCGGGCCGCGTCTGGGCGACGCCGAGACGGGCGTGGCCGCCAGCATCGGCGGGCCGCAGTTCGCCGTGTGGTCGGGCGGCCTCGCCTGTGTGGCCGGCGTGGCCGTGCTGTTGTGGCGGGTGCCCGCGTTCTGGCGCGACGCCGGTGGCGGACAGCCCCTCGGGGCGCGCGCCACCACCGAGGCGCTGACACAGGCGGGCGCCGAGCTGAGCGAGGGCGAGCCCGCCTGAGGGGCCCCCCGGCGCGCCGCGCCCGGGCCGTCAGCCGGGCACCTCCGCCGTGCTCCCGGCGGCGAGCGCCCACAGCTGTGCGGCGCTGCCCGGGTAGCCGAAGAAGTAGCCCTGGGCGAGCTCGCAGCCCATCGAGCGCAGGGCGTCGCCCTGTGCCTTGCTCTCCACCCCTTCACCCACCATGGACAGCCCCAGGGAGTGTCCCAGGCTGACGAGGCCCCGCACGATGGCCGTGCTGCGGCTGTCGCCGACGACGTCGAGGGTGGCCACGAAGCGCCGGTCGATCTTGATCCCCGTGATGGGCAGCTCCTGCAGCCACGACAGGTTGGAGTGGCCCGCCCCGAAGTCGTCGAGGTTGATCGACAGCCCCTGCTCGCGCAGCGCGTGGAGCATCTTGATGGTCGCCCCCACGTCCTGCAGGGCGTCCTCCACGACCTCGAAGCCCACCAGCGCGGGCGGGATGGCGTGGCTCTCCATCGTCTCGCGCACGAGGTCGGCGAAGTGCTGGTTGGCCAGCTGGTGCGGCGACAGGTTGACCCACAACCGGAAGCGCTCGGGCACGAGCCCCTCGGCGCGCCAGGCGGCCAGCTCCGACAACGCCTGGTCCAGCGCCCAGCGCCCGATGGGGACGATGAGCCCGGACTCCTCGGCGACCCCCAGGAACGACGTGGGGAGGATGGTGCCGTGCCCGTCGCGGTACCAGCGCAGGAGCGCCTCGGCCCCCACCACCTCGCCCGTGGCGAGGTCGATGAGGGGCTGGTACACGACCGTCAGGTCCCCCGACTCCATGCCGGCGCGCAGGCCCCGCTCGACCTCGAAGCGCTCGAGCACCCTGTCGCGCATGGAGTCGTCGAACAGCTCCCAGCCGGCGCGCCCCTCCTCCTTCGCCCGGTACATGGCGGTGTCGGCGTTGCGCAGGAGCGTCTCGGCGCTCTCGTGTGCCGATCCCGGCGACGTCACGGCGATGCCCACGCTGGCGGTGAGGCGGTGCTCCACCCCGCCGACCTCGGCCGGCACGGCCAGCTCGTCGAGGAGGTGGTCGGCGATCCGGCAGGCGGCCGCCGAGGTCTTGATGTCGGGGCACACGACTACGAACTCGTCCCCGCCGAAGCGGGCCACGGTGTCGGACTGGCGCCGGGTGTTGGCCAGGCGGTCGGCCATCTGGCACAGCAGCTCGTCCCCCACGTGGTGGCCGAAGAGGTCGTTCACGACCTTGAAGCCGTCGAGGTCCACGAACAGCACGGCGAGCATGCTGCCCGTGCGGCGCGCGCTGGCGATGGCCTGGCTGAGGCGGTCGTCGAGCAGGGCCCGGTTGGGGAGCCCGGTCAGCGGGTCGTACAGGGCCTGGTAGGTGTTGAGCCGCTCCAGGCGCTCGACGAGGTCACGGTTCTCGTTGACCAGGGCCCGCCGCGCCAGCGCGTGGCGAACGGACTGGATGAAGGAGTGCGGGGGCACGGGCTTGATGAGATAGGCGTCGAGCTGGCCCACAGCCGCGATGGCGCTGTCGAGCGAGGCGTACCCGGTGAGCAGCAGCACCGGCACCTCGGGGTCGCGGATCTTGAGCTCCCCGGCGAGGTCGATCCCGGTGCTGTCGGGGAGCCGGAAGTCGCACACCACCACGGCCGGGCGGTGGGTGGTCTGCAGCTGCAGGGCCTCGTCGGCCGAGGCCGCCCCCATGGCCCGGATGCCGACGGTGGCGCACACGTCGATGAGCCCCTGCCGGAGCACGTCGTCGTCGTCCACGACCAGCACGAGTGCGCCGGGGTCGGGCGGCTGTGCATGGACCATCACGCCCCCCCGTGGCCCCCGGATCTCACGACGCCATCCGGGCGGCGGCGGCCACCTCGTCGAGCAGACGCCGGGGGGGGACCGGCTTCTGCAGGAACGACACCACCTTCTCTTCGATGCGGGCCCGCACGTCGGCCGCCAGGACGTGCGCCGACATGAGGACGACGGCCGGCGGCTCGTCCAGGGCGTCGAGCACGCCGATGCCGTCGAGGCGCGGCATGCGCACGTCGAGGATCACGACCTTGACGTCGTGGCGGTCGAGCATGGCCAGGGCGTCCTCGCCGTCGGCGGCCTCGATCACCTCGTAGCCGGAGCTGCGCAGGATGGCGGCCACCGACGTCCGCACCGACTCCTCGTCGTCGACGACGAGCACGCTGGCGCCGTTCACGCCCGCACCTTGGCCCGCAGGTCGGCCGGGAGGCCCACCTCGATGCGGGCGCCGTGGGGGTCGACGTTCCCGATCGTGATGCTGCCCCCGTGCACCTCCACCACCCGGCGGACGATGGCCAGGCCCAGCCCCGTGCCGTTGGGCTTGGTGGTGAAGAACGGCTCGAAGAGCCGCGCCGCGGTGACGTCGTCGATGCCCGGGCCGTCGTCCTCGACGCTGAGCAGCGCGACGGCGCCGTTGGCGCGCAGGCCCACGCGCACCGAGCCACCGTCGGACAGCGCCTGGTAGGCGTTGGTGACGAGGTTGGTCACGACCTCGGCCATCTGGTGGCGGTCGGCCACCACCGTGGTCGGGGCGACCTCCAGCGACAACTCCACGCCCGCCGGCGGCGGCGCGGACTGGATCACCTCGTGCACCACCTCACTGAGCTCGACGTCCTCGAGCACCGGGTCGCGGGGGCGGACGAAGGCGGTGAGGTCCGACGCCAAGGTGGCCGCCTTGTCGGTCTCGCGCTCGGCCATGGCCAGGTGGGCCTCGAGGGCCTGCGGCACCGGGTCGCCCACCTCGTGACGGATGAGGAACAGCGCGTTGGTGACCGCGGTGAGCGGGTTGCGCAGCTCGTGGCCGACCACCGACGCCATCTCGCCCAGCGCCGACAGTCGCTCGCCGCGCACCAGGGCGTCCTGGGCCTCGTGCAGCTCCCGCAGCGAACGTTCGAGGTCGCCGGTGCGCTGCGCCACGAGCTGCGCGGCGTAGCGCTGGCGCCGCACCAGGATCTCCACCGTGGTCCCCACGGCCAGGGCGACCAGGATCCCGAGCAGCAAGATGAACAAGGGCGCATGGGTGGCGAAGCTCCCCGCCAGGGGGGCCTTGGCCTCGGCCTCCAACGTCCAGGTGGCGCTCCCCACCGGCACCGGCGCCCGCGCCACGGGACCGCCGAGGGGCAGCTGGCGGGTGGTGGCCACGAACAGGTTGCCGAGATCGGGGTGCTTGGAGCCGAACAGCGCCACCCGCAGCGCGGCGAAGGGCTTGCCCGTCGTGACCGGCGTGGCGGTGAAGGGGTCCAGGGTCACCTGGGCGTAGATGGCGTCGCCCAGGGGGACGAGCGGCGGCCCCACGGCGAAGCCCACCGTGGCCCGGTCGCCCGAGCGCGTCACCGGGCCGGGCGTGACGGTGGCGTTGGCGTGCGCCACGGTGGTGGCCGCCGGGCCGGTGAGGACCTGCCCGACGCTGAAGCCCTGGCCCGCCGCACCCAGCACCACGTAGCGCCCGTTCACCTGGCGGGCCAGCACGACGGGGAAGCCGAGCGCCTTGGCCTGCGCTTCGAACACCTGCACCGACCCGTTCGACAGGGTCACGGCGGTGGCGACGGGGTCGACGACCGAGGCCAGGTTGCCGAGGATCGACGAGGCGATCACGGCGGCCTGGTCGGTGTCGTTCTGCAGGAGCGCCTTGCTCTGCTGATCGGCGCTGTGCTTGGTGGCGAAGAAGGCGAGGGTGCTGAGGGCCACCACGATCACGACGGCGATCACGGACAGCGGCGATGCGCGCAGCGCCCTGCCTGCCATCCGACCTCCCCCGCGCCCCCGCCCAACAGCTGTTTCAGCTGGTGCCGCAGGCGCGAGTTTGCCCCACGAAACGCGCGAAGTCAACCGCTCTACGCTTTCTTCGCGTCCCGCGCGGAGGGGTCCGGGCGGGACGCCGCCCGCCGCCCGCAGCCGCTCGCCCGCTGCGTCCCCGACCGTGATCCGTCCGTGTCCCGCACCCCCCGTCGGGCCCGGGCGCCGTGCGTGGCCTCGTGCCCGGAGCGCTCACCGGCGCCCCGCCCCGGGGACGCCTCTGCTTGCCGATGTCGGGGCCGCCGGCACGCCGGTGCCGGAAGCCAGGGCCCCACCGTACCCGCGCGGCGCGCGCCGGGCAGGGGTTGCGCGGCCCCCGCGCCAGCCACGCCGGCGGC
>DATJBC010000323.1:0-2054 GCA_035515515.1 Acidimicrobiales bacterium | reverse complement strand
TCCTCCTCCAGAAGGGCGCGGTGATCCACCGTGGGGGCGTCGTTGGGCACCCCCCGAGATTACTGCCCCCCCGGCCTCCCGGCGCGCGGATGCGCCTGCTCGTAGGCGTGCCGGAGGTGCTCGGCCGACACCCGGGTGTAGAGCTGCGTGGTGGCGATGGAGGCGTGGCCCAGCAGCTCCTGGACCACCCGGATGTCGGCGCCGTGGGCGAGCATGTGGGTGGCGCACGAGTGGCGCAGGACGTGTGGGTGCACCCGGTCCTCGAGCCCGGCCGCCCGGGCGCGCTTCTTGAGCACCCCCCACACCCCCTGGCGGGTGAGCCGTCCCCCCCGGGCGTTCAGGAAGACCGCCTCGGCGTCCCCCCGACGCGCCCAGCGCCGGGGCTCGAGGCGGGGTCGCCCGCCGGGGCCGAGCCAGTCGGCGAGGGCCTCCCGGGCGCAGCGGCCCAGGGGCACGAGCCGCTCCTTGTCGCCCTTGCCCAGCACCCGCACGAGCCCCGTGTCCGAGCCCAGGTCCGACAGCGACAGGGCGGCCAGCTCCGACACGCGCATGCCCGTGCCGTAGAGGACCTCGAGGATGGCGCGGTCGCGGCGCGCCGGGGCGTCCTCGCCGGCGGCCGCGGCCAGCAGCGCCGTCACGGCGGGCTCGTCCAGCGCCTTGGGGATCCGGCGCGGCGCCCGCAGGGGGCGCACCTCGGCCGTGGGGTCGGCGGCGGCGGCGCCCTCCTCGACGAGGAAGCGGTGCAGGCCGCGCAGCGCCGCCAGGGCGCGCGACAGCGAGGCCGGCCCCAGCCCCGCGGCGCGCCGGTCGGCCAGGTGCTCCTCCACGAGCGCCAGGTCGGCGTCGTCGGGGCGCCGGCCCGCCTCGGCGAGGAACGTCTCGTAGCGCACGATGTCGCGCCGGTACGACACGATCGTGTTGCGCGACCGTCCCTGCTCGACGGCCAGCCACGTGAGGTACTCCTCGGCACCGCGGCTGAGCGCGGCCCCGGCGCCGTCCTCGTCGAGCGCCGCGCCCCTCACTGCGCCGGCCCCAGGTGCGGTCGGGCGAGCAACAGCCCGAGCACCGTCTGGGCGTCGGTGAGGACGCCCTCGGCCACGAGGGCGTCCACGTCGGCCAGAGGCACCTCCACCACGTCGAGGAAGCGCTCCTCCTCGCCGTGACCCGAGCGCTCGCCGGGCTCGAGGTCCCGGGCCAGGAACAGGACGGTCTCCTCGTCGCAGAACCCGGGGCTGTTCAAGACGGCGCCCAGGCGCACGAGCCGCCCGGCCCGCACGCCCACCTCCTCCTCCAGCTCGCGCGCCGCGGTGCGCGCCGGGTCCTCGCCGTCGACGTCGCGGGTGCCGGCCGGGATCTCGAGCAGCTCGCGGTCCACGGGCCCCCGGTACTGGCGCACGAGCAGGACGGTGCCGTGGTCGGTGACGGGCACCACCGCCACCGCCCCGGGGTGCCGGACGATGTCGCGGGTGAAGGGGGTGCCGTCGGGGGCGACGAAGGAGCCGCGCACCACCGTGATGCGCCAGCCCTCGACGCGGACCTCGTCACCGGTGTGGCGGAACGGGGCGCGCCCGGGGGCGGGGCCGGACGCCGGGGGGTCGGGGACCGAGGGCCCCTCAGGGGGTGGCACCGACGTCGGCGTCGATGGCGATGAGGCGCGGCAGGCGCCCCTCGGCGCGCCGCAGGGCGGCGGCCAGGAGCTCGCGGAACAGCGGGTGGGGCCGGTCGGGCCGGCTCTTGAACTCGGGGTGGGCCTGGGTCCCCATCCAGAAGGGGTGGCCGGGCAGCTCCACGAACTCCACCAGGACGCCGTCAGCGGAGCTGCCCGAGCACGAGAGCCCCGCCTCCTCGAGCTTGGAGCGGTACCGGGGGTTCACCTCGTAGCGGTGGCGGTGGCGCTCGGAGACCACCGTGGTGCCGTAGGCCGCGGCCACCTGGGACCCGGGCTCGAGGAGCGCCCCGTAGGACCCCAGGCGCATGGTTCCCCCCATGTCGACCACGTTGTGCTGGTCGTCCATGAGGTCGATGACGGGGTAGGGCGTCATGGTGTCGAACTC
>DATJBC010000322.1:0-4494 GCA_035515515.1 Acidimicrobiales bacterium | reverse complement strand
CTTGGCGTTCTCGTTGACCTGCGCCTTCCAGCGCAGGGCGGCGGCCGAGCCCACCGCCTGGGCCCCGTGCACGAGGGGGATCGTGCGGCCGATGCGGCGCGCCACGTCCTGGGCCGGGCTCCCGGGGAGCACCAGGCGGTCACGGCGGTCCTTGAGCTGGTCCACGGCCAGGGCCACCCACTGCGAGGCCCCCGGGAACAGCCCGATGTCCTCCAGGACCACCAGCGGGGGCACCGCCATGGCCCCCAGCGCGGCCCGGGGCTGGGGGATGGTGTCGGGCACGGGCACCACGGGTGCCCCCCACTCGTCCGCCAGGCGGGCCAGCTCGCCGCCCCCGGTCACGGCCACCAGGCTGGCCCCGGCGTCGGCCGCCTCACCGGCCGCCTCCACCGTCTCCTCGGTGTTGCCCGAGAAGGAGATGGCGAACACGAGCGAGCCGCGGCCCACGAAGTCCGGGAGGTCGTAGGACTTGACCACGGCGATGGGCACCGGCACGAACGGCCCCGCCACCGCCACCATGACGTCGCCCGCCAGGCCGCTCCCCCCCATGCCCAGGACCACCACGTTCTCGATGTACTCGCGCTTGGGGAGCCCGTCGAGGCCGTGGGCGGCGCCGACCGCCGTGGCCACCTGCTCGGGGAGCGCGGCCGTCACCTCGAACATGTCCAGCGAGTCGAGGGCGCCCTCGGCGGCGGGGACCTCGCTCATGGCGCGCCGTCGGCGAGCGTGGACGGCACCCCCTGGGCCGCCGCCTTGGCCATGAGCCGGTCGTGCTCCTCGTCCCCCACCGTGGTGGCCTCGTCGATGAGCATCACGGGGATGTCGTCCCGGATCTCGTAGCTGCGCCGCAGCCGGGGGTTGTAGAGGCGGTCCTCGTCTTCGAAGTACAGAAGCGGCCCCTTGTCCTCGGGACACGCCAGGACCTCGAGCAGCAAGGGATCCAGTGCCATCGTTCGTTCAGCCCCCGTCGTGTCGTCTGTGGCGTCGGTTCCGGAACGGTCGGTTCCCGGAGCGCTGCGGGCCGGAGCGTTGCGGTCCGGAGCCCGGTCTGCGCTGTCGGGGTCAGTCGGTCAACAGGCTGCCTCAGCGGCCGGCGCCGCGGGTGGCGCCGGCCATCTCCGCCACCAGGTCCAGCATCTCCCGGGTGCGGCGGTGACATGCTGCCGTCGACGCCGCTTCCACGTTGAGCCGGAGCAGGGGCTCGGTGTTCGAGGGCCGCACGTTGAACCACCAGTCGTCGAACTCTACGCTCAGGCCGTCGGTGCGGTCCCCCGGGCGGCCCTCGGCCGCGAAGTGCGCCGCCAGCGCCTCGACGGCGGCGGGCGGGTCCGGCACCGTGGTGTTGATCTCGCCCGAGTCGGCGTAGCGCCGGTAGGGGGCCAGCATCTCCGACAACGGCACCCCGGCGGCCGACAGCTCCTCCAGCACCACGAGGGCGGCGATCAGCCCCGAGTCGGCCCGGTAGTTGTCCCGGAAGTAGTAGTGGCCCGAGTGCTCGCCGCCGAAGACCGCCCCGGTCTCGGCCATGACCTGCTTGATGAAGGAATGCCCGACCCGCGTGCGGACGGCCGTGCCCCCGTACTGCTCGATCGTCTCGGGCACGACCTTCGAGCAGATGAGGTTGTAGAGCACGGTGGCGCCCGGGTACTTCTCGAGCATGGCCCGCGCCACCAGCGCCGTGGTGAGCGACCCCGACACGGGCTCGGCCTGCTCGTCGACGAGGAAGACGCGGTCGGCGTCGCCGTCGAAGGCCAGGCCGACGTCGGCGCCCGAGGCCAGCACGGCGTGCTTCAGGTCCTTCAGGTTCTCCTCCTGGATCGGGTCTGCCGGGTGATTGGGGAAGGTGCCGTCGAGCTCGGGGAAGAGGAACTCCACCCGCACGGGGAGGCCGTCGAACACCCGCGGCGCCACCAGGCCCCCCATGCCGTTGGCGGTGTCGGCCACCACGGTGAGGGGCCGGAGGGCGCCCACGTCGATGAACGAGCGCACGTGGGCGGCGTACTCGTCCAGCATCTGGTGGCGCTCGTAGCCACCGGTCTCGCGGCCCTCGTCCGCCCCCGAGGCCATGGCCTCCTCGGCCCCGGCGCGGGTCTGCGCCAGGCCCGTGTCCTGCCCCACGGGCCGGGCCCCCGCCAGGCACATCTTGATGCCGTTGTAGCCCGCAGGGTTGTGCGACGCCGTGAACATCGCGCCCGGGGCGTCGAGGCGCCCCGACGCGAAGTAGAGCATGTCGGTCGACGCCAGCCCGATGTCGACGACCGTGGCGCCCGCCACGCGCGCCCCGGAGGCGAAGGCGGCCGACAGCTCCTCTCCCGACTCCCGCATATCACGCGCCAGGACGAGGCGGTCGGCGCCCGCGAACCGCGCGAAGGCCCATCCGATGGCGCGGCAGGCTCGGCTGTCAAGCTGCTCGGGAACCGTCCCGCGCACGTCGTACGCCTTGAAGACGGCATCGAGTGCGGGCATGACCCAGGGATCCTACCCCGGTCCCCCGCGGCCTCCCCAGGGGCGTCGCCCCGGCTGGTGGCCGTGGGACGTCCGGTCACGCCGGCGCGCCGGGGTCGCAGCCGCCGGCGTCGTCCCGGGGGCGCGCCGTTGCCCGGAGCCGCCCCGGCGGGCGACGCTCCGGGCAACGTGCACCGGCCGCCGGCGCCGGGCCTACTGGAGGTCCGAGCGGATCTGGCGGGCGTCGGCCAGCGCGGCGTGCAGGTCGAGGCGGGCGTTGCCGAGGTTGCTGCGGGCGCTGCGGAAGACCGTCCAGTTCCCGGGGTAGCCCTGGGGCTTCTGGGCCAGCACCTGTGCCGCCTCGCCGGTGGTGGCGCCCTGGGCCGCGGTGACCTGCTTCTGGAAGTCGGCGAAGGCGCTCTGCGCGGCGGCGACGTCCGTGCCCTGGCTCTGCGCGTTCTGGATGGCAGCCGAGATCTTCGGCTCCAGTCCGGCCAGGACGCCTTCGACGAAGGTCTCGTCGTCCGCCACGATGGTCAGGTGGGTCTGCGGCGTCATGACGACGTAGACCCGGTAGTCGAAGACCATCTGGCGGGCGACGCTGCGCAGGGCCGCGCACGTCGTGGCCTGCTGGGCCTGGGGCTCAAGCCCCTGGATCCCCGGCAGCTCGACGGTGGAGATGTCGCTCTGCAGGGTGCCCCGGTCCGGGGCGCTCAGGTGGTTCGCGGTGCTGTTCACGGCGGTGAGCAACGTGTTGAGCTGCGTGACCCGCCCGCTCAGGGCGGCCTCCACCCGCTGCTGGGCCTGCCCGAGGGTGGCCGCGGTGCACAGCGGGTTCGACGCCGGCGCGGAGGTGGAGCTCGGTGCGGTCGTGCCCGTGGCGTCCGCCACCGACGGTGCCGCGAAGGCGGCCGACGGAACGGCGACCAGCACGGCGACGGCTCCCGCCGCCAGCGCGCCGGCGGCCAGGCGGCCGGCCCACGGCCGCGTGCGATTGGTGTGCCTCATCTCAGGAATCTCCTTGCGGGTTGTTCAGGTCGGAATTCGCCGTGCTGAAGCTGCTGTCGAGGCTCCCCAGCTCGGCGGCGACCTGATTCAGCGTCTGTTGACTGAGCACGTCGGAGGCCGTGACGGTCGCGGACGTGGCGGAGCCGGCACCTGCTCCACCGCCCGCGACCGTCGTCGACGGGGCGGCCGTGGTGGGCGGCGTGCTGCGCTGGACGACGTGGGATGCGCTCTGTGTCCCGCACGCCGCCAGTGTCACGGCGACGCCGGCGGACAACGCAGCCACGGCGAGCTTGCGAGCCGTCATGTGCACTTCCTCCTCGTGTCTCGGGTCCTGCCCGGCGGGCCCGGGATCCGGTGGACCTTGGATCGGTCCGTGGTGCTCGTCCCTTGAACCTGCCGGCAGGCCTGGGGCCATGGTCGACCCCGGCCATTCGGGGGCCGTGAGGCACGCGTTAGGGAATGATGAGGGCTGGCGCGCCCGCAGGCGTGCTCGAGCCTCGGGTACCTGCCTCAGGCCTGCACGGTGCGCCGGCGCAGGAGCGCCACCACGGCCACCAGCCCGGCCACCGTGAGCACGTCGCCCAGCTTGTCGGCGCCGCTCGACCCGTAGCTCAAGGTGACGTCGTGGGCGGTGGGCACGACCACCATCAGGTTGGGCTCGGCCCGCCACGGACCGGTGGCGCCCTGGGCGTGCCAGTTCGGGAAGTACGAGGTCTTGACCAGCACGGGCACCCCGGTGCGGTCCACGTGGAAGCGGATCTGGTCCGTCGTCGCCGTGATGCCGGTGACCGTGACCGGCGGCAGCGCCACCTGCGTCTTGGGCGCCACGCCTCCCGGGGCGGTGGCCCACGCCGCGGGCCCTCCCGCCACCAGCTCCTGGCCGAAGCCGGCGGGATCGGCGTACCAGCGCTGGGCCTGGGGCAACCAGGCGGCTTGGCCCTGGCCGACCCCCGTGAGCACGTCGGGTTGCACGGGCAGCGGGCTCACCAGCGCGCTGTTGTGGACCAGGTACACCTTCCACGTGGTGGTGACGGCGGCTCC
>DATJBC010000321.1:0-2749 GCA_035515515.1 Acidimicrobiales bacterium | reverse complement strand
TCCTCCTCCCGCCCGCCCGTCGCCGCGCCGCCCGGCGGCGGCGGCGCCGCCCGCACCAGCGCGCGCCGCGGCCGCGGGGGCGCGCGACGTGGGCGCCGGCGGGAAGGGGCGCGGGGAGCGCCCGATAGCCTGACCGACGCCGCCGCCCACCAGGAGTCGCTCATGCCTTTCGACCTCGCCGAGGTGCTGCGCGCCCGGCAGGGGGAGAACTTCTCCCTGCAGGCCCGCTACATGAACCCGCAGATGGGCCGGGTGCTCAAGACCATCGGCTTCGACCGCTACTACGTGCGGGGCGAGGGGTGCTACCTCTACGACGCCGAGGGCCGGCGCTACCTCGATTTCCTGTCCGGCTTCGGCGTGTTCGCGCTGGGACGGGGCCACCCCGCCGTCACCCGGGCCCTGCACGAGGCGATCGACGCCGACCTCCCCAACCTCGTGCAGATGGACTGCGCGCTGTTGCCCGGGGTCCTGGCCGAGGCGCTGGTCGCCCGGGCCCATGCCGGCATCGAGCGCGTCTTCTTCACCAACTCGGGTGCCGAGGCGGTGGAGTCGGCCATCAAGTTCGCCCGCGCCGCCACCCGGCGTGACACCATCGTCTACTGCGACCACGGCTTCCACGGGCTCACCACCGGGGCCCTGGCGCTCAACGGCGGCGCCGAGTTCCGCGCCGGCTTCGGGTCGCTGCTGTCCGCCCGCGGCGTGGCGTTCGGCGACATCGCCGCCCTCGAGCGGGCCCTCGCCCGGGGGGACGTGGCCGCCTTCGTGGCCGAGCCCATCCAGGGCAAGGGCGTGACCATGGCGGGCGAGGAGTACTGGAGGGAGGCCCAGGCGCTGTGCCGGCGGCACCGGACCCTGTTCGTCATGGACGAGGTGCAGGCCGGGATGGGCCGGACGGGGGCGTTCTTCGCCCACGAGCACTGGGGCCTCGAGCCCGACATCGTCACCGTCTCCAAGGCGCTGTCGGGCGGGTACGTCCCGGTGGGGGCGATGCTGTCGTCGGCCAAGGTCTTCGACAAGGTCTTCAGCTCCATGGACCGGGCCGTGGTCCACTCCTCCACCTTCAGCACCAACCAGCTCGCCATGGTGGCGGGGCTGGCCACCTTGCAGGCCTTCGACGACGAGGACATCGTCGACCGGGCCCGGCGCACCGGCGAGGCCTTCGCCAAGGCGCTGGGGCCGCTCGTGGAGCGCCACGAGTTCCTCCACGAGGTGCGCGGCAAGGGGCTCATGATCGGCCTGGTGTTCGGCGAGCCGGAGTCCAGGGGGCTCCGGCGGCGCTGGCGGGCCATCGAGGCCATGCGCAGCGCACTGTTCTCGCAGCTGGTGGTGGTCCCCCTCTACCACCGCCACGGGATCCTCACCCAGGTGGCGGCGGACAACATGAACGTGGTCAAGCTGCTGCCGCCCCTCGTGGCCGGCGACGAGGAGGTCGAGCTGTTCGTGGACGCCCTCGACGACGTGCTGGGGTCGGCCGCCCAGGGCTCGGGCCTGTTCTGGGAGGTGGGCCGGACCATGGCCCGCGGCGCCCTGCGCCGGCACCCCGGATGAGGGCCCCCCGGCGTCGGAGGCGGCCCGCGCCGAGGCGTCGTGGCTGAGCGCCACGCGCCACCCGCCGGGCAGGCCGGGGGCGACGGCGTCGTCGCCCTCGGGCCCGGGGACCGCGTCGGCATCACCGGGGCCACCGGGTTCATCGGCTCCGCGCTGGCGCGGGCCGTGGCGGCCCGGGGGGCCTCGGTCGTGGCGCTCGTCGAGCCGGGGGCCGACGCCGCCAACCTCGAGGGGCTGGCCGTCGAGCGCCGTGAGGTCGACGTGCGCAGCGCCCAGGCCGTGGGGCGCGCCGTGGACGGCTGCCGGATGCTGTTCCACGTGGCCGCCCTCTACCGGTTCTGGGCCCGCGACCGCCGAGACTTCTACGACATCAACGTGGGCGGCACCCTGAACGTCCTCGAGGCGGCGCGTGCCGCCGGCGTGGAGCGCACCGTCTACACGAGCACGGTGGGGACCCTGGGGCTCGACGGCCTGCCCGACGGCGTCGCCGCCGACGAGCGGCGCTACCCCGACGTGGCGCACCTGTTCGGCTCCTACAAGCGGTCCAAGTACGTGGCCGAGCACGAGGTGCTGCGGGCCGCCGCGCAGGGGATGGCGGTCTCCATCGTCATGCCCACCTTCCCGGTGGGGCCCCGCGACCGCGCGCCCACGCCCACGGGCCGGCTCGTGCTCGACTACCTGAACGGGCGGGTGCCCGGGTTCGTCGACACCACCTTGAACGTGGTGCACGTCGACGACGTGGCGGCGGGGCACGTGCTCGCCCTCGAGCGCGGCGAGGTGGGCCGGAGCTACATCCTGGGCGGCGAGAACCTCTCGCTCGAGCGCCTGCTCGGCATCCTGGCCACGGCCACGGGCCTGCCCGCCCCGTCGCTGCGCGTGCCGCGGGCGCTGTCGCTGGGCGTGGCGTGGGTGTCGGAGCGCGTCGAGGGCGGGCTCCTGCGCCGCCACCCGTCGGTCCCGCTGGAGGCGGCCCGGATGTCCACCACCCAGATGGCCTTCGACGACGCCCGGGCGCGCAAGGAGCTCGGGTACGCACCGCGCCCGGCCACCGAGGCCCTGGTCGAGTCGGCCCGGTGGTTCGTGGACAACGGCTACGTGAAGGCGGCCCGCCGGGCCCGCATCACCTGGCCCGGCGCCGACCCCGGGCCCTGAGCGCGCCGCGCGCCGTCACGAGGAGGAGCGGCCCGCCCGCCGGCGCCGC
>DATJBC010000320.1:0-2265 GCA_035515515.1 Acidimicrobiales bacterium | reverse complement strand
ATAGATGGCGGTCATCTCGAGGCTCCGGTGTCCGAGCATCTGCCCGATGGCCTCCAGACGCATGCCCCGGTTGATGGCCTGGGTGGCAAGGGTGTGGCGCAACTGATGGGGATGGACATGGCCGATGCCCGCCGCCCGGGCCACCCGGCGCACCATCCTCGTCACCACGTGGCGGTTGAGCGCCCGGCCGTCGTTGGTGAGAAGGAGCCCCGTCCCGCCGTCGTCGTGGTGTGTGCGCCACGCCGTGAGGAGTTCCACCAGACGCGGGTGCAGCGGCACATAGCGGTCGGTGTGGAGCTTGCCGAGCGGGATCCGCAACCACCACTGGCCGCCGCGGTGCTCCATGGCATCGCCCCGAAGGGCACAGAGCTCGCCCACCCGCATGCCTGTGCGGGCCAGCAGCTCCACCACGAGCTGGCGCCTGGGGTCCTCCTCCTCGGCGGCCGCCTTCATGAACCTCGCCGCGGCGGCGTCGTCGAGGGCCTTCGGAAAAGGCTCGTCCTTGGGCGGCACGTCGGTGAGGAACAACGGGGGACGGGCGGGGGCCTCGGGCCATCCCCACTCGATGAGCCGATCGAAGAAGCTGCGCAGGCACAAGAGCCGCAGTCGAACGGTGTTGGGCTTGAGCCCCTTGTCGTCGAACGTCCGCCGCTGGGCCAGCTCGGCCTTGAACGACTCGGCGTGAGGGCGCTCGACCTGCGAGAAGCAGCGCACCTCGGGATGCGTCTCGATCAGGTGGAGGCAGAACTGCCGCAGGGCGATGCCGGCCACCGTCACGCTGGCAGGACGCAGCGACACCGACAGCTGTGTCAGATAGCGCTCGGCGGTGGCGGCCAGCTCCGGACGGACGAGGGCGATCGGGTCCCAGGGACCGCCGACGCCGTTACGTTCCTCGTGCGCGAGGGCCTGCTCGAGGGGGCTCACCTCTGCACCGCCTCGATGAAGAGCCCGTCGAAGGTCTGGACGGCACGGGCGTACTCGTCGGCCAGCCACTCGTTGGCCAGGTGCAGATACAGGCGGGTCGACTCGATGGAACGGTGTCCGGCCTGGGCCTGGACGGCTTCGAGGGCCATGCCCGCCTCCCGCAGGCGGGTCAGACAGGTATGGCGCAGCTCGTGGCAGGTGCAGTGCGCCAGGCCCGCTCGTAGCCGTGCGGCCCGCACGATCTCGTCGAGGCCGTCTTCGGAAAGCGCCTGTCCCCGGCGCCGCCCCTTGAGCGCCACGAACAGCGTGTCGGTCATCGCCTCAGTCGGGCGCTCGTGCTCGATGTAGGCGGCCACGGACCGGAAGAACCGCCGCGAGATGGGCACCAGGCGCTGGTGTCCGCCTTTGCCGTTGGCCACGAACACCTTCTGCTCACCCGGGTGCAGGTCACCGAGGCGCAGCCCGAGAACCTCACAACGTCGCAGGCCCCCGAGGACCATGGCCTCGACCATGGCGCGGTCCCGGTGGTGGCGCAGAGCGGCCACCAGCTTGTCGACTTCGGCCGGCTCGAGGACCTTCGGCAGAGTGCGGGGTGTGCGCACGAGCGGTGTGAATGCCCCTCTTCCTCGCCGCACCCGGCGCCGCGTGGACAGTCCCCTCGGCACCGGGTTGTGGTCGTGCTCGCCCACCATCATGAGATAGGCGTAGAACCCCGACACGCTCGACAATCGTCGCTTGATCGTGTGGGCGCTCAGACCAGTCTCTCCGTCCGCCAGGCGAACGATCCTCCCGGTGGTACGAGGCGCTCGCTGCGCGGCGATGAACGCCATGACGTCGGCCGTCGTGACCTCGAGCGGCTCCTTGCCGACGCTGGCGAAGAACAGCTTCAGATCCGACGCCGTTGCCAGGACAGTGTTCGGACGGCTTCTGGCGGCAACGAACTCAAGATGCCGATCGAGCTGGGGATGCCCGAGAGAGGCGGGCCATGCAGTGGATCCGGGACCAGTCAAGGCGGTGCTCCTTTCCTTTCAGAGCCCATCGGTGTGACGGACTCCGAAAAGCATTAAGGATCACCGGCATATCTATGGATCTCGCACGGACAGCGTCGGGAAACAGCGGTGGCTGGCTGGCTATTGCACGTCAAGCACGAATAGCTCCCAGCCCCAATGGCCGGGCGGCCCGCTGCAGGTTATGCGCCACGTCTTGGGGCAGTCCTCCGCCGGACAGGGAGGTTGTCCCGACCGGCGTAGAAGTTTGAGGTGGCGGTCCCTCGCCTGATTCCTGCCATCTGGTAGGTGTCGGGCGTTCGACCAAGAACTTTCGACCAGGAAAGGGACCGCC
>DATJBC010000319.1:0-3016 GCA_035515515.1 Acidimicrobiales bacterium | reverse complement strand
CGGCGCGCGACCTCACCTCGTCGCCCCGAGGACACTTCGCGCGCTGAACGTGCCAGGACATGTCCGGCGGCTCGGCCTTCGACCGCAGTCACAATGTGCCTGTGCACGCCACGTGCTCGGAGGGTCGGTGAGCGGCCGTCCACCGCTCGGCCCCGGCGAGGCCACTCGGAATGGGTTCGGAGCACGTACTCGATCGCGCGTGCGCCGGAATGACGCCGGCTAAGGGCGCGTCCGTGCCGGGGCACGAGAACCACCCGGGCACGGGTCCCTCCCCGCGCGAGCCACCGAGCGGCTACGTGAGCGCGTAGGGGTGGCCCCGGTGCGGCTTGGCGAAGCGCAGGTGTAGCAGGATGGCCCCGCTGGTGAGGGCGGCGTAGAAGCACCACAGGGATGCGAACCCATCTGCCGTCAGCCGGGCCAGGACGATCACGGCCACCAGGTTGGCCAGCCCGAACACCAGGATGTGCCGGTAGCCCGAGAACAGGAGCGAGCCACAGGTCGCCACGATGTAGAGGCCGACGACGACGATGCCGTGTCGCAGCCCGACGCTGTACGCGAGGTGGTACGAGCCGCGTGTCACGGTCACCGGGCCCCGGAGCATGGTGATGAGGAGCACCGCGGCGACACCGATCCCGAGGAGGACGAACGGCGCCAGTGCCCGACGACGTCGCTTGGTGGGCGCCACGTGCCAGATGGCCACCGGGACCAGCACCGGCACAACGACGAGGGCGATCACGAGATAGATCCACATGGCCACCTGACCCACCGCGTGGGACAGGTCGCCCTCGGCGCTCCACCACACCAGGGACTCGTCGATCTGGTGCACACCCAGCAGCAAGGGCGTGGTGGCCAGGAGCAGTTGGCTCCTTCGACCCCGCAGGTGCCGGCAGGCGTCCACTCCGATCGCCGAGACGACGATTCCACCGGTGACGTCGCCCGCAGGGGAGAAGCACACGACCGCAACTTAGTGCCGCGTGCGTGGGCGACAGAGCAGACAGACGCTTGCTCCGGCGCCTCCCACCGGGCGGTCGCCGGCGGCCGGCGGTCAGATGGGGCGGACCCGCTTTGCCTGCAGGCCCTTGGGGCCCTGCTCCGCCTCGAACTCCACCCTCTGGCCCTCGATCAGCTCGCGGTAGCCCGAGCCCTCGATCGAGGAGAAATGGGCGAAGACGTCCGCAGTTCCGTCCTCGGGAGTGAGGAAGCCGAAGCCCTTGCTGGCGTTGAACCACTTGACGGTGCCGGTTGCCATGATGCTCTCGCTGTTCTCCACGCTGTTCGTTTGATTGCGGGAGACCCTGTTCGGCTACCGGCAACGGCGCACAACCCGCGTAGTCCAGCGGTGCGCCCTACCTATGCTAGTCGGAATCGCGCCCTGGTCGAAACGGCGCGTCGGGCTCCCCGACATCCAGGCACGGCCCTTGCGACCGCAACCTCTACCCGTCGTCCCGGAATATGGCCGGCCCGACCGACCCGACCAACTCCTGGCCGGTAGGATGAAGAGATGGCGCCTTCCGTGGGCGCTTCTGCGGCTTGGTGGACCATGTGGTCGTCGCATCACCCGATCCCCGCGCCATGAGGATTGGAGATCACATGCGAACGACAACCGGTGCTTTGCCGCTCGTAGCTACCGACCCCTTCGAACTCCCCGGGGCCGCCCGCGCCGTGGTGACCTGGCGCCAGAAGCTGGTCACCTTGGTCATCGTGGTCGGACCCGCTCTGGCACTCGTCCCCGTGCTCGCCCTGCTCTGGGGACACGCCGTCAACCTCACCGACGCCGTCATGGGCCTCGTGCTCTACGTGATCACGGGCTTCGGAGTCACGATCGGGTTCCACCGCCTGATCACCCACAGGAGCTTCAAGTCGGCGCGCCTGCTCAAGATCGCCCTGGCCACCCTGGGATCGATGGCGGTGGAGGGTTCGGTCACGAGCTGGGTCGCCACGCATCGTCGCCACCACATCTACAGCGACTCGTCGGGCGACCCTCACTCACCCCACCGCTACGGCGACCGGGGGATCAACTTGGTCCGCGGGCTCGCGTTCTCGCATGTGGGGTGGCTGTTCGTGTCGGACGCCTCGAGCGCCGAGCGCTACGCGCCCGACGTGCTCAAGGATCCCGACTTGCGGAGGATCGGGAGGCTCTTCCCGCTGCTCGCCCTGTTGTCCTTGGCCCTACCCTTCGGGATCGGCTACAGCCTGGCCGGTAATTGGGTGGGGGCCGTCGGCGCTCTCGTTTGGGCCGGTGCCGTACGGATGGCCCTTCTCCACCACGTGACATGGAGTGTCAACTCGATCTGTCACGTCTTCGGCCGCCAACCGCTCGATGCCAAGGATCGAAGCACCAACGTCTGGCTGCTGTCGGTCCTGTCCTTTGGCGAGAGCTGGCACAACATCCACCATGCGCACCCGAGCTGGGCCCGCCACGGGGCGCGGCGGGGGATGGTGGATCCCTCCGCCAGGCTGATCCGGGTGTTCGAGCGCGTCGGATGGGCGAGGATGGTCAGGTGGCCCGACGCCGCCGTTTCTCCGGCCCTGGGCGCCGCGTAGCGGGCCTTTGGTGGCCGTCTCGGGGGCGACTCCGGCCAGGTGGTGATCTGGCGAGCACTTCCCGCATCCGGCGAGGACCAAGCGGCGCCAGGACGCCGGCATCGCCCGTTCGGATGCGGGCCTCGAGCTCGTCGGCGCGGCCCCGGGGTAGGTGTCCGCTGGTCGCTCCCGAGGTCCATCGCGGGTCCTCGATCGGCGCGCGAGCCGAATCGGTGCCATTTGAGGCCCCGGGGCGTGTGGTGTGTTGCGCCGTGTGCGGGCCCGCCGGGGGGCGGCCTGTGCTAGTGCCGACCGGCCCGGCGACGGGACCCGGACGGCCTCGTGGTCCCCGGGGCCTTCGTCCTCGGCTGTGAGCCGGTGCCAGCCGAACCGCGCAACCCTGTGATCGGGACGCGGCGGCCGCCGTCGACGGAGGCGAGGGACCGTACGTCCGGTGCGGAGATCCTGTTCGACAGCCCCAGCCTCCGCTGTA
>DATJBC010000318.1:0-28004 GCA_035515515.1 Acidimicrobiales bacterium | reverse complement strand
CCACGAGCGCTGGCGGGCCGACAAGATCGAGGGCGTCTGCCCCAACTGCGGGTCGCACGACCTGACCGAGCCCCGGTCGTTCAACCTCATGTTCAAGACCCACGCCGGGCCCGTCGAGGAGGACGCGGCCGTGGCCTACCTGCGGCCCGAGACGGCCCAGGGCATGTTCGTGAATTTCATGAACGTGCTCACCACCACCCGCAAGAAGCCGCCCTTCGGCATCGCCCAGGTGGGCAAGTCGTTCCGCAACGAGATCACGCCCCAGAACTTCGTGTTCCGCACCCGCGAGTTCGAGCAGATGGAGATGGAGTACTTCGTGCCGCCCGCCGAGGCCGACACGTGGTTCCACTACTGGCTCGAGCAGCGCATGCAGTGGTACCTCGACCTCGGCATCCCCGCCGAGCAGCTGCGGCTGCGCCACCACGAGGCCGACGAGCTGTCGCACTACTCGGCCGCCACGGCCGACGTCGAGTTCCACTTCCCCTGGGGCTGGGACGAGCTCGAGGGCATCGCCAACCGCACCGACTACGACCTGAAGGCCCACGCCGCCGCGTCGGGGGAGCGGCTCGAGTACTTCGACCAGGCCTCGGGTGAGCGCTACGTGCCGTACGTGATCGAGCCCGCTGCGGGTGCCACGCGCACGATGATGGCGTTCCTCTTGGCCGCCTACGACGAGGACGAGGTGGGCGGGGAGCGCCGCACGGTCCTGCACCTCCACCCCCGGATCGCCCCCTACCAGGTGGCCGTGCTCCCGTTGTCGAAGAACGAGGACCTCGTGCCCCTGTCTCGCCAGGTGCTCGAGCTCCTCCAGCCGGTGGCGGTGTGCGACTTCGACACCACCCAGTCCATCGGCAGGCGCTACCGCCGGCAGGACGAGGTGGGCACGCCCTGTTGCGTGACCATCGACTTCGACTCGCTCCAGGACAAGGCCGTCACCATCCGCGACCGCGACACGACCGAGCAGGTGCGGGTGCCGATCGACCGGGTGGCCGAGGAGATCGGCGGGCGGCTGGGTTCCTGACCCACGACCGGGCCCCTGAGGCCGGCCGCCCCGCCGGTAGGCTGGAGCTTCCCCGCGCCCACCCCCCGGCCAGGAGCACGCATGCCGTTCGTCTACGACTTCGACCACCGCCATCGCCGTCCGCCCATGGACATGAAGGACCTCCTCGGGGGCAAGGGCGCCAACCTCGCCGAGATGACGTCGGTGCTCCGGCTGCCGGTTCCCTACGGCTTCACCATCACCACCGACGCCTGTCGCGCCTACATGGCGGGGGGGTGGCCCGCGGCGCTCACCGGCGAGGTCAAACGGGCCCGGGCGCGCCTCGAGCGCAAGATGGGCAAGCGCCTGGGCGACCCCGTCGACCCGCTGCTCGTGAGCGTGCGCTCAGGGGCCAAGTTCTCCATGCCGGGGATGATGGACACGGTCTTGAACCTCGGGCTCAACGACGAGTCGGTGCAGGGCCTGGCCAAGCAGACCGACGACGAGCGCTTCGCCTACGACTCCTACCGCCGTTTCGTGTCCATGTACGGGAGGATCGTCCTGGACATCCCGGGTGAGGAGTTCGACACGCTCCTCGACGAGGCCAAGGAGCGCACCGGGGCCCACTCCGACGCCGAGGTTCCCGTGTACGAGCTGCGCGCCCTCGTCGACACGTTCAAGGAGATCGTGCGGGGCCACACCGCCGCGGCCTTCCCCCAGGACCCCGACGACCAGTTGCGGGGGGCCATCGAGGCCGTGTTCGGCTCGTGGAACGGCCCGCGCGCCATTGCCTATCGCGAGCACGAGGGCATCGCGCACGACCTCGGCACCGCCGTCAACGTCCAGGCCATGGTGTTCGGCAACCGCGACGACCGGTCGGGGACCGGTGTCGGCTTCACCCGGGACCCGGCCACGGGCGCCAAGGGGGAGTACGGCGACTTCCTGGTGAACGCCCAGGGCGAGGACGTGGTGGCCGGCATCCGCAACACCGAGCCGCTCTCCGCGCTGCAGGAGAAGTTCCCCGCCATCCACGCCGAGCTGCTCAAGATCTTCGCCCGCCTCGAGCGCCACTACCGCGACATGTGCGACACCGAGTTCACCATCGAGCAGGGCAAGCTGTGGATGCTGCAGACCCGGGTGGGGAAGCGCACCGGGAGGGCCGCGCTGCGCATGGCGGTGGAGATGACGACCGACCCCGGCATCCGCCTGTCGCGGGCCGAGGCCGTGCAGCGCGTGACCGCCGAGCACCTCGAGCAGGTGCTCCACCCCCAGTTCGCGGGGTCCGGCCACAGCGTGCTCACCAAGGGGCTGGGTGCGTCGCCCGGCGCGGCCGTGGGCCGTGCCTACTTCACCGCCGATGATGCCGAGGCGGCTGCCCAGCGCGGCGAGCGCGTCATCCTGGTGCGCAGCGAGACCTCGCCCGAGGACGTGCACGGGATGCTCGCCGCCGAGGGGATCCTCACCGCCCGCGGCGGTCTGGTGTCGCACGCCGCGGTGGTCGCCCGCGGCTGGGGCAAGCCCGCCGTGGTGGGGGCGGAGAAGGTCCGCATCTCCGGCGCGTCGTTCACCGTGGGCGACACGCGGGTGCGCGAGGGGGACTGGCTGTCCATCGACGGTACCGCCGGCGAGGTGGTGCTGGGCGAGGTCCCCCTGGCCGAAGCCGAGGCCTCCGAGGAGTTCGCCACCTTGCTGGGGTGGGCCGACGCCATCCGCAGGGGCCACCTCAAGGTGCGGGCCAACGCCGACAACGGCCCCGACGCCGCTAACGGCCGGCGCATGGGGGCCGAGGGCATCGGCCTGTGCCGCACCGAGCACATGTTCATCGCCGAGGACCGCCTGCCCATCGTGCGCCGCATGATCCTGGCGCACGACCAGGAGGCCGAGGACGCCGCCCTGGAGGAGCTGCGCGTGGCCCAGCGCGCCGACTTCACCGAGATCCTCGAGGCCATGGACGGCCTGCCGGTGACGGTGCGGCTGCTCGACCCGCCGCTGCACGAATTCCTCCCCGACACGGGCGAGCTGGCCATCAAGGAGGCCACCGTCGGGCTGGACGACGAGGAGCGCGCCCTGTTCGAGGCGGCCAAGCAGTGGCACGAGTTCAACCCCATGCTGGGCACGCGCGGCGTGCGCCTGGGGGTCATCAAGCCCGGCCTCTACGCCATGCAGGTGCGGGCGCTCATGGAAGCCGCCGTGGAGCGCGTCAACGCCGGGGGGCGTCCGGTGATCGAGATCATGATCCCGTTGACGGTCACCCGCGAGGAGCTGGCGCTCGCCCGGAGCTGGGTGGAGGACGCCGTGGCCTCGACGCTGGCAGGCTCGCCGTCGTCGCCTGCCGTGCCCAGAGCGGCGCGGCGGCGCCTCGAGGTGCTCATCGGCACGATGATCGAGACCCCGCGCGCCGCGCTGCGGGCCGAGGAGATCGCCGAGGTGGCCGAGTTCTTCTCCTTCGGCACCAACGACCTCACCCAGATGACCTTCGGCTTCAGCCGCGACGACGTCGAGGGCCGGATGATGTCGGCCTACCTCGACAAGGGGCTCATCCCGCACAACCCCTTCGAGACCGTCGACCCCGACGGGGTGGGGGAGCTCGTGCGCCTGGGTGTGACGCGGGGCCGCGCCAGCCGCCCCGACCTCAAGGTGGGTGTGTGCGGCGAGCACGGGGGCGACCCCGAGTCCATCGCCGTCTTCGGCGACGCCGGGTGCGACTACGTGAGCTGCTCGCCGTTCCGGGTGCCCATCGCCCGGCTGTCGGCCGCGCAGTGGGTGCTGGCCGTGGCCGCCCGGGCCCAGGCGGGGACGAGGCGCCCCCGGAAGCAGGCCAGGAGCGCTGCCACGCGCCCGGCCGGCACGCGCAAGGCCGGCACGCGCACGGTCGCTACCAAGCGCGCCGTGTCGAAGAAGAGCGGCGCGTCGAAGAAGAGCGCCGCGTCGAAGAAGAGCGCCGCGTCGAAGAAGAGCGCCGCGTCGAAGAAGCGGTCGCCGGCCACGAAGCGGTCCCCGGCCAAGGCCCGCACGGCGACGACCACGCGGCGCACCGGCGCGCCCCGGGCGCGCGCCGCCGGCACACGTGGCCGTGCGGCGACCACGCGCGGTGCCACGCCCCGATCAGGCGCCCCACGAGCCTCGGCGGCGACGCGCCGGCGCCGGGCGGGCCGCTAACCAGGGCCAGCCCGGGCCGGGCGCCGCCGATACGGCGACGGGCTACGGTCCCGGGCGTGCCGATCCCCGATGACGACGTGGCCCGGGTGCGGGCCGCCACCGACATCGTGGCCCTCATCAGCGAGCACGCGGCGCTCAAGAAGCAGGGGACGCGCTGGGTGGGGCTGTGCCCCTTCCACCAGGAGAAGACGCCGTCTTTCAGCGTCAACGCCGAGATGGGGGTGTTCCACTGCTTCGGCTGCCAGCGTTCGGGCGACGCCATCACCTTCGTGCGCGAGATCGAGCACGTGGACTTCGTGGAGGCGGTGCGGCGCCTGGCCGAGCGGGCCGGGGTCACCATCACCGAGGACCCGACGGCCAGCGCCGACCGCCAGCGGCGGGCGCCGCTGTACGAGGCGGTGGCCAAGGCCGTGGACTTCTACCACGAGCGCCTGCTGGCGGCCCCCGACGCCGGCCCGGCCCGCGACTACCTGCGCTCGCGCGGCTACGACGGCGAGGTGGTGCGCCACTTCCGCCTGGGGTGGGCGCCCGACGACTGGGACGCGCTGGCCACGCACCTGAAGGAGCCGGCCAAGGTCCTGTCCGACGCCGGCCTCGGCTTCGTCAACCGCCGGGGCCGCCTGCAAGACGCCTTCCGAGCCCGGGTGATCTTCCCGATCATGGACCCCTCGGGCAGGCCCATCGCCCTGGGCGGGCGCGTGCTTCCCTCCGCCGGGGCGTCGACACCGGCGGGGACGCCCGGGCCCAAGTACAAGAACTCCCAGGACGGCCCCATCTACGCCAAGCGCCGCACCCTGTACGGGCTCAACTGGTCCAAGCACGACGTCATCGAGAGCGGGGAGGTGATCGTGTGCGAGGGCTACACCGACGTCATCGCCTTCCATCTGGCCGGCCTGCCCCGCGCCGTGGCCACCTGCGGCACGGCCCTGGGCGAGGAGCACTTCCACCTCCTGCGCAACTTCGCCCGCCGCGTGGTGCTCGCCTACGACGCCGATGCCGCCGGCCAGGCCGGGGCGAGCCGCGTCTACGAGTGGGAGCGCCACCACGAGGTCGACGTGGCGGTGGCCGACTTCCCGGCGGGCGCCGACCCGGCCGACCTGGCCCGCAGCGACCCGGGCGCGCTGCGCGACGCCGTCACCGGGGCCCGGCCCTTCCTGGCCTTCCGGGTCGAGCGGGTGCTGACGTCGGGTGACCTGCGCTCGGCCGAGGGCCGGGCCAAGGCGGCGCAGGCGGCGCTGGCCGTGGTGGCCGAGCACCCCAACGAGCTGGTGCGCGACCAGTACCTCATGCAGGTGGCCGACCGCTGCCGCCTCGACCCCGCCGCCCTGCGGGGGCTGCTGGCGTCGGCACCGCCCGCCGGGCCCGAGCGGCTCCGGGGCGCCCCCGGGGGCCCCGGGGGCGCCGCGGCGGCCCGAGCACCCGCCGGGGACGGCCGGGGCCGGGGGGCCGCCTCCGGGGCTGAGGAGTCCCGCCCCGGTCTCGAGGCCCTGCGCCTGGCGGTGCACCGGCCCGAGCTGGTGGCCGAGCGGCTCGAGGAGGCGCTGTTCGCCGACGAGCTCCAGCGGGCGGCGTTCCGGGCCCTGGCCGAGGCCGACGACCTGCACGCGGCGGTCGAGGCGGCCGAGCACGACGCCCCGCAGGTGGCCGCGTTGCTGCGCCGCCTGGCGGTTGAGGAACCGGCCGCAGATGCCGATGACGTGGTGGTGACCCTCGTGCGCAACGCCGCACGGCGCGCCCTGGCCGCCGCCGAGGCCCAGGCCCGCCTGGCTCCCGCCGAGGTGGGGGAGATCGCGCCGGTCATCGCGCGTGTTCGTCACGATCTCGACGAGCTGGACGATCGCGACCGCAGTCTCGCAGCGGCGGACCGGTTGCTAGCCTGGCTTGTCGGAAGGGACGACGCGCATGAGTGAGGTTCACCCAACGGCCGGGTCCGTGCGACCGCCGCCCGAAGGAGTGGCGGTGGAGGGCTTCGAGACACTGCTCTCCGTCGGCCGTCGGCGCGGCTATCTGACCCAGGACGACCTGATCCTCGTCCTGCAGGCCGTGGAGCTGTCCTACGACGTCATCGAGGACGTCGTGGCGCGCGTGCGTGCCGAGGGCATCGAGTACGTCGACGAGCCGAGCAACGGCTCGGCTCCCGTGGTGCTCGAGGAGGCGGTCGCCGAGGCCGTGGCCGAGGCGGTCGCCGAGGAGGTCGTGGAGGCGCTGCCCACCGACCTGGCCACGCCCAGCGAGCCCGCCCCGGCCGCCGCCGAGGAGGACGAAGAGGAAGAGGGCGGCGACGCCGGCCCGCTCGGCCGGCTGCGCCGCCGGGCCTTCAAGCGTGAGCCCGTGGACGAGGTCATCGACCGCCAGACGCCGCGTCCGGGCCGCGGCCGCATCGCCTCCTACGCCTCGGCCGACCACGGCGGGGGTACCGCCGCGGACCCGGTGCACACCTACCTGAAGGAGATCGGCAAGGTCCCCCTGCTCACCGCCGAGCTCGAGGTCGAGCTGGCCAAGCGCATCGAGGCCGGCACCGAGGCCGCCGAGGTGATCGCCCGGGCCGAGGCCGACACCGGCACGCGCATGGCGCGGGGGGAGGAGCGCACCCGCCTGCGCATGCAGGTGCGCAAGGGCCAGCAGGCCAAGGAGGCGCTCATCGAGGCCAACCTCCGCCTGGTGGTGTCGATCGCCAAGCGCTACCGCAACCGTGGCCTGGCCTTCCTCGACCTCATCCAGGAGGGGAACCTCGGCCTCATGCGCGCCGTCGAGAAGTTCGACTACACCAAGGGCTTCAAATTCTCCACCTACGCCACGTGGTGGATCCGCCAGGCGATCACGCGCGCGCTGGCGGACCAGGGCCGGACGATCCGCATCCCGGTGCACATGGTGGAGACCATCAACAAGGTGGTGCGCGTGCAGCGCCAGCTCCTCCAGGAGCTCGGGCGTGAGCCCACGGTGGAGGAGATCGCCGGGCGCGTGGAATTCCCCATCGAGCGCGTGCGCGAGATCCAGCGCATCAACCAGGACACCGTGTCGCTCGAGCAGCCCATGGGGGACGAGGAGGACTTCAGCCTGTCCGACCTCATCGAGGACCAGGGCGCAGAGGTGCCCGACGACGCGGCCACGCGGTCGATGCTGCACGAGGCGGTGCGCGACGCGCTGGGCACGCTGCCCAAGCGCGAGCGCGAGGTCATGGAGCTGCGCTTCGGCCTCGAGGACGGCAGAGTGCGCACGCTCGAGGAGGTGGGCAAGGCCTTCGGCGTGACCCGGGAGCGCATCCGCCAGATCGAGGCCAAGACGCTGGCCAAGCTGCGCCACCCCAACGCCGCGCAGCCCCTGCGAGACTTCCTGGACGAGGTCTGAAGCGCCCCGCTGATAGCGTCGCGGGGTCGGGCCCGCGGGTCCGACGCTGTCTTCCGGGGTAGCTCAATCGGCAGAGCAAGCGGCTGTTAACCGCTAGGTTGAGAGTTCGAGTCTCTCCCCCGGAGCGAACCCGCCGGGCGCCGTCCGCCGAGGTCCGGGCGGGCGGGAACGGCAGCAGCTCGAGGGGCCGTAGCTCAGTGGTCAGAGCAGGGGACTCATAATCCCTGGGTCGGAGGTTCGATCCCTCCCGGCCCCACGTCTGTGCGGTCCGCACCCGCCACGAGGGTGCCGGCCGCCCGCCGTGGGCACCGATGGCGGGAGCCCGCCTGCCAACGGGGGTTGCGCTCCCGATTCCGACCGGCCTCCGTCCCTGCCCCCGACCTTGATCGAGGCGGTCGCCCGCCGCGGCGTCCTCATTGTGAGGTTGTTGGGAACGGGCTATGTTGGGGTCGTCCACGCGGGGGGACGCACAGCTGTGGCCTCCCGCACGCCCGGGGGAGACAGGGTGAGGCGGGGCTATCTCTGCATCGTGGCCGCACTGGCGGCCCTTGGCTGTCTGCTCGCAGCGTCGTCGCCTTCCTGGGCCAAGGCTTCGACGACCAAGCAATCGTCGACGAACAAGCAATACAGCGGAGCAGCGCCGGGTTCGGTGTCGTGTCTCGTCGACGCCACCGTGCGCTTCTCGCCGGCGCTGTCGGGCTCCGGGCACGCCACGACGGTCAGGGCCAGGGTGCGGGGCAAGCTCACCGTCTGCGTGTCCAGCGACCCGTACGTGGTCATCAAGCGGGGGGTCCTGACGGGGAGCTTCGCCTCCGGCTTCGGCGCCGGCTGCTCGTGGAACGGCGCGCAGGCCGGGTCGTTCTCCATCGCCTGGCGAGGTGACGTCGACGGCACGGTCGGCGACACCGAATACCAGGGCCGTGCCTCGTTCACCCCGAGCACGGTGCACTACAGCGGCGAACAGGGCGTGGCCGACGCCCAAGGCCACCAGGGGTTCGCGCTGCCCGGGGCGGGCAACTCCTCGACCACGCAGGGATCGTTCCCGGGCTCGGCGTCCGACGACCGCGCCGCCACGCTGTACTCGTCGTCCACCTCGTCGGCGCTCCGGTCGCTGTGCCGGAGCAAGCAGGGCCTTCGGCGCCTGAACCTCGAAGGCGCCATCACCATCGGGCCGGGCGTCGTCGAGCCCGACGGCATCACCACCGGCCCCGACGGGGCGTTGTGGTTCACCAACGTCTTCGGCCCCGGGCGGGTGTCCACCGGTGGCTCGGTCGGCGTCTACAGCGATGCCGACACCCTGTTCGCCACGTCCATCACCTCCGGCCCCGACGGGGCGTTGTGGTTCACCAACGCCCTGGGCGGCCTGTTCAGTGACGCCAACCTCGGAAGCCTGTTGTTCGGCTCCATCGGACGCCTCACGCCGGCGGGTGCCCTGACGACCTACGCCGGTCCCGGCGTGTCGCTGCCCGCCGGCATCACCACCGGCCCCGACGGGGCGTTGTGGTTCACCAACGACGGCGACGACACCATCGGCCGCATCAGCACCGCCGGCGTGGTCACCACCTATCAGGATCCCAGCGTGGACGCCTCTCCAACGGCGATCACCACGGGCCCCGACGGGGCGCTGTGGTTCACCAACACCGGCAGCAACTCGATCGGGAGTATCACGACGTCGGGGTCCGTCACGCTGTACTACTCCCTCAACATCGACGGCCCCACGTCGATCGCCGCCGGGCCCGACGGGGCGCTGTGGTACACGAACGCCGGGAACGACACCATCGGCCGCATCACCACGTCGGGTGTCTCCACCAGCTTCAGCGATCCCGGCATCGACGGTCCCACGTCGATCGCCGCCGGGCCCGACGGGGCGCTGTGGTTCACCAACGGCGGGTCGAGCGACTTCCCCGTGCTCTTCGCGGGCCAGGCCCTGTCGAGTTCCGGCCAGGCGGTCGCCGGCCGCCTGGCGGCCGTGCGCTCCCACGTCGAGCACGAGGCCGGCGTGCTGCTCAGGGGCCGCCGGATCATCCTCCCGTACCCCGTGGCGGGCGGGTCGGTCGGCCGCATCACCACCTCGGGCGCGGTGACCACCTACACCGACGCCACCATGGCCTCCCCGGCGGGCATCACCGCCGGGCCCGACGGGGCGTTGTGGTTCACCAACAGCCTCGGCGGCTCCATCGGCCGCATCACCACCTCGGGAGCGGTCACCGCCTACGGCTGAGGCCGGCCGCGCCGGCGGGCGGGCGGCCGGGGTGGGCCGTCGGCGCCGAACCCGGCATGCTTGACAGTCATGCGGACGGTGCCACACAGTCTGCGCCCGGAGGGCGAGGGACGCCGGCGGCCGACGCGCCCGGACGGAGGGTCATGGACATCGAGGAGTTCTACGAAGCCGACGAGCGCCGGCGCCGCTCCGAGGAGATCGAGATCGGCACCGAGTGGCACGACGGCCAGGGTGTGCGCTACGAGGTCTCGTGGGTGGCGGACACCGGCGAGCTCTACGTGATGCGCGAGCCTGCGCCGGCCATCGCCGAGGACCTCTTCGGCGACTCGTTCTCGGGCTCGTTGTCGGTGGACTCGCTGACGGTGGCGGTGGTGGGGTGGATCCCCGACCGCGACCGCCTGGAGCAGGTCGTGGCGGGGTGGCAGGACGCCATGCCCCAGCCCAACAGCGTGTTCTGGTTGTCGAACCGGCTGCGCGAGGAGGCGGTGCCCACCGCCCCGCCGGCCGGTTGAGCGCCGCCGGAACCGTGGACCCCCGACGCACCCTGCTGCCGCACGTGATCATGGCGGTGTTCACCGTCCTCGTCTTCGGGGCCATCGCCCTGTCCCTCGTGACGGCGCCGCCCGTGGCCCAGACGGACCTGCAGAGCGCGGCCAAGGCCACGCTGGACGCGTCGGGGTTCCGGCTCGTCGACGTCAACTCGGCCACCTACATCGGGCCCGTGCCCCAGGGGTCCTCGGGCCGCCTGCTCACGCGCACCAACGTCATCCACGTCCTCTACCAGGCGCCCGACCGCGTGCGCGAGTCGGGGCTCAGCCCCACGGGGCAGTCCGCCACGGCCGTCGTGGCCGGGTCGCGCCACTTCGTGACGAGCGCAGGACGCTGGACCGAGCTGCGCGCCCAGCCCGGCCTGGGCGGCCGCGCCGTGGACACCGTGCTGTCGCCGCTGCGGGTGGCCACCGGCGCCACTGACGTGGTCCGGCGGGGCGACGTCTACGCCTTCGTGCCCAGCGACCTGAGGTCCTTCATCACCACCATCCTGGGCACCACCCCGGGCAGGCTCACTGGGTTGCAGGTGGGCGCCGTGGTGCGCGGCGGCTACCTCGTCGAGGAGCGCGTGTCGGCCGTCATGGGGACCGACCGCCTGGGCGTGGACCTCACCTTCTCGGTCATCGGCGCCGCCCCGCCGGTGACCCTGCCCGTGGCCGGGTCGCCCGCCCCGGGCTGAGCCCGACCCGTCCCCGGCGGCTGTCGGAGGCGGGGCGAACACGGGTAGCATCGGGGGACCGAAACAGGTTCCACTCCGGGGAGGGGACGTGACGACGAGCTACGACCGGCTGTTCATCGGCGGCGAATGGGTGAGCCCTGCGGGCACGGGCACCATCGATGTGATCAACCCCACGACCGAGCAGTCGGCGGGCACGGTGCCCGACGCCACCCAGGCCGACGTCGACCGGGCCGTGGCCGCGGCGCGCGACGCCTTCGACAACGGCCCCTGGCCCCGCATGACCCCCGTCGAGCGGGCCGCCATCCTCACCAAGGTGTCCGACGCCATCAAGGCCGACATGCAGTCGTTCGCCGAGCTCATCTCCACCGAGATGGGCTCGCCCGTGGCGTGGGGGTCGATGGCGCAGGTCTTCGCGCCCACGATGATCCTCGACTACTACGTGGGCCTGGCCTCGACCTTCGCCTTCGACGACGTGCGCCAGGGCCTCATGGGCGAGGTGCTCGTGGCCAAGGAGCCCGTGGGCGTGGTGGCCGCCATCAGCCCGTGGAACGTGCCCATGTTCATCGCCGCGGCCAAGCTGGCCCCGTCGCTGGTGGCGGGGTGCACCGTGGTGTTCAAGCCGGCACCCGAGACCCCCTTCGACGCCTTCCGCCTGGCCGAGCTGTTCGCCGAGGCGGGGCTGCCCAAGGGCGTGCTCAGCGTGCTGCCCGCCGGGCGCGAGGTGGGGGAGCACCTGGTGCGCCACCCCCAGGTGGACAAGGTCTCGTTCACCGGCTCCACGGTGGCCGGCAAGAAGATCGGCGCCATCTGCGGCGAGCAGCTCAAGCGCTTCAGCCTCGAGCTGGGCGGGAAGTCCGCGGCGGTGATCCTCGACGACGCCGACCTCACCCAGGCGCTGCCCATGCTGCTGCCCAACGCCCTCATGAACAACGGCGAGGCCTGCATCGCCCAGACCCGGATCCTGGCGCCGCGCGACCGCTACCAGGAGGTGGTGGACGCCCTGGTGGAGTCGGTGTCGGCCATGAAGGTGGGCGACCCCCTCGACCCCACCGTCGAGGTCGGGCCCCTGGTGGCCGAGCGCCAGCGCGACCGGGTGGAGGGCTACATCAAGCTCGGCCAGGAGGAGGGGGCCAAGGTCGCCGTGGGCGGCGGGCGCCCCGCCGGGATCGACAAGGGGTGGTTCGTCGAGCCGACGGTGTTCATCGACGTCGACAACTCCATGCGCATCGCCCAGGAGGAGATCTTCGGCCCCGTGCTGGCCGTCATCCCCTACGACGGGGGTGACGAGGCCGCCGTGTCCATCGCCAACGACTCGAGCTACGGGCTGTGCGGCTCGGTGTGGACGGGCGACCCCGAGCGCGGGCTCAAGGTGGCCCGGGCCGTGCGCACCGGCACCTACATGCTGAACAGCCCCATCCCCATCGACTTCTCCACCCCCTTCGGCGGCTACAAGGAGTCGGGCGTGGGACGCGAGTTCGGGCCCGACGGCCTCGAGCTGTTCCTGGAGAAGAAGTCGATCAACCTGCCGGCGGGGTTCAGCCCGGCGCTGTGACCCGGGCCGCGCCCGGCGCGGCGGCGGTGTGGCGACCGGGGCCTTCGGGCCCCGGTGGCGCGTCCGGGCCCGGCGCGGCCGCTCAGCTGCCGCCGCGGGGGGCGGGGACGGCCTCGCTCAGGTTGTTGGCCAGGGCGAAGCGCACGAGCTCGGTGCGCGACGCCACGCCCAGCTTGGAGAAGACGTGGTTGAGGTGCCCCTCGATCGTGCGGGCGCTGATCCCCAGGCGCGAAGCGATGGCCTTGTTGGGCAGCCCCTCCGCCACCAGCTGGATCACCTGGCGCTCCCGGGTGGTGAGCGACGCCACGTCGATGTCGGTGGGCGAGCGCGACGTCCCGCGCGCCAGGTAGGAGGACACCGCGGCGTCGAGCACGGTGGTGCCCAGCCCGGCCGCCCGCACGGCGTTGATGAGCTCGTCCCGGGGCATGGTCTTGAGCAGGTAGCCGGCCACGCCCGCCGCCAGGGCCGCCCGGAGGTACTCGGGGTCGTCGTAGGCGGACAGGATGACCACCTTGGTCCCGGGATGGGTGCTCATGACCTGGCGGGCCACCTCGATGCCGTTGTTGCCGGGCAGGCGGATGTCCACCAGGACCACGTGGGGGTGGAGGTCGCGCACCAGCGCCAGCGCCGCCTCGCCGTCGTCGGCCTCGCCCACCACCACGATGTCGGGGGCGGTCTCGAGGATCTGGCGGGTCCCGGTGCGCAGGACCTCGTGGTCGTCCACGATCACCACGTGGAGGGGGTCCTCGGGCGTCCCCTCGTGAGAGTCCTGCACTCCTGACACGCGGCCATGGTATCGGCCCCGGGCCGCGAACGACCGGGGACGAGGGGCGCGCCCCGCCCGCCGCCGGCCGTCGGGCCTGGTGGGCGGCTCAGGCGCCGCGGTCCGCGGCCCAGGTGGCGATGCGCTCGGCGGCCTCCTCCCGGGCCCCGGCGGGCCCCTCCAGGTAGTGGTCGCCCGCCATCCACACGAGCTCCTTGTCGCTGGACCCCAGGGCCGCGTGGATGGCGCGCGCGTCGGAGGGGAACACGCTCACGTCCGCCGTGCTCTGGACGACCAGGGCGGGCGCGCCGATGCGGCGCAGGTGGGGCGCGCCCCGGCACTGCGAGTCGCGCAGGCTCCACAAAGACAGCCACGTCCGCAGCGAGCAGGCGGTGGCGATGCCGAAGGGGCTGGTGTTGGCCCAGCGCGGGTCCCCGGCCAGGCACCGGCCCGGGGGGCGCTCCGAGGGGTCGAGGGCGGGATCGGCGAAGCGCAGGTCGGCCCACGTGCGGTGCACGGTGAAGTTGCGGTCGGAGGAGCCGGCCGCCTCGAGGCGGTCGAGCTCGGCCCGCACCCAGCGCGTGATGGTCTCGTTGCGGTCCCGCTGGGCGGTGCGGTAGCGGGTCACGAACTCGGCCGAGTACGGGGGCCCGTTGTCGGGGTCGTACATGTCGAGGCTGGCGTCGCGCGACAACGGGTCGCCCTCGTCGGTCACCGAGGGGTCGAGCCAGCTCGTGAGGACCTCGGGGCGCCCGGGGTGCGCCTGCAGCGACACGTACAGGTCGCCCGGCTCGAGCGCCTCCAGGGCGCGGCGCAGGGTGGCGCCGCCGGTGGTGGGCTCGATGACGGGCGCGGTGGCCTGGGACTGGTAGGCGGCCATGAGCGAGCCGCCCCCGCAGTTGCCGAGCAGCACCACGGTGTCCACGCCGGCCTCATGGCGCAGCCAGCGCACGCCCGCCCCCACGTCCACCAGGGCGTGCTCCAGCGCGAACCAGCTCTCGTTGTTGCGGAAACGGGTGTTCCAGCCCAGGAACCCGATCCCCCGGGCGGCCAGCAGCGGGGCCAGGTAGTGCTCGGAGAAGTCGACGCTGTAGTGGGCGGCGATCACCGCCGTGCGGGGTCGGCCGCCCACCGGCGCGTGCCACACGCCCTGGCAGGGGTGGAAGCCCGCGCCGTTCACCTGCCCGGTGGGCGAGTCCACCGCCACGAAGCGGCGCTCCACCCTCGCCGTCCCGCCGCCGTCGCTCGTCACGGCTCAGGTGCCCACCGGGGGCGGGTGGGTGGGCGGGGTGTCGCCCCCCGTGGTCGCCGGCGCCACCGAGACGCCGTTGGACTGCGCCGCCGCGCACTGGGCGCTGAGCGCGTGCACGAGGAGCGACTCGGGGAGGTGGTCGCTCTCGGCCAGGGTCGACATGAGCCCCTGGAACTCCCCGGCGTCGCCCGCCGCCCCCGACGCCAGCGGCAGCGCCTGGCGCAGCTGGGCCATGGCCTCCTGGCGGTGGACGCCGGAGGCCTGGGCCCCCTCGTCCTGGAGCGACGTCCGGTACAGGGCCAGCGAGCGGTCGACGTGCCGGCAGGCCTGGCGGGCGAGCGACACCCCGTCCTGGTTGGCGCACCCCGCCAGCACCAGGGCGAGGGCCAGCGACGCGCCGGCGGCGCCCGCGGCTCGGCCCGCTGGCAGGTGACCACGCCGGCGCCCGGGCGGGTGGGACCCGCCGTGCGCGGCGTGGCGGGGGTTCATCCGTCGAGCCAGGCCGGTGCGGCGTCGAGGAGGAACTGGCTCACCGCCAGGCAGCGGTTGAAGACCTCGCACAACAGCTCGTCGTCGTCGGTGAGCACCCGGGCCAGCGACACCTGGTGGCGGGCCACGATGGACAGCCGCCGGTCGGGGGCGTCGGTGGCCGAGGCGAAGGAGTCGATGGCCGACACTTCGAGGGGCAGCTCGATGCCGCCCACCCCGGCCAGGTCGATGGCCAGGCGCAGCAGGTCGGGGCCGTGCGGCAGCGGGGGCAGCCCCCAGGTGAACACCAGCTGGAAGTGGTACTCGTCGGGCGGGTCGACGCCCTCGGGCAGGTCCACCACGGCGTCCTCGAAGGCGAGCAGCACCCGGGGGTCGACCTCGAGGGCCAGGTGGAGGTCGAGCGGGCCCCCGCAGGCGTCCTCGGGATGGAGGTCGACCTCCCAGGTCTGGCGCAGGGAGTAGGTCTCCACGAAATGGCGCTCGTCGTGGACGTGGAAGCCGTGCTGGACCGAGATGTGGTCCTTCAGCTCGGCGACATAGCCGGCGACGTCGATGACGGCCACAGGGGCCCGATCCTACCGGGTCGGCTGCGGAGCCCGGCCGGGCGCGTGGGCGCCGATAGGGTCGGGAAATGGACGACGAGGCGCTGCTGGCGCTGTGTCACCGGGTGGCCGACGCCGTGCCCGACGCCCTCGCCGGCGTGGAGGACTGGCGCCCGGCCGGCACGCGCCCCGGGCAGTACGCCATCGACGTGACCGCCGACCGTGCCGTGCTCGAGGTCCTGGAGGGGACCGGTCTCGGCGTGGTGTCCGAGGAGAGCGGCGCGCACCACCCCGGTCGCGCCCTGGTGGCGGTGGTCGATCCCGTGGACGGCTCCACCAACGCCTCGCGGGGCATCCCCTGGTACGCCACCAGCATCTGCGTCCTCGACGCCGAGGGCCCCCGCGTGGCGGTGGTGGCCAACCTGGCGGCGGGCGTCCGCTACCACGCCGTGCGCGGCGCGGGGGCATGGCGGGGCACGACCCGGGTCGCACCGTCGGGCTGCGGCGCGCTGTCGGAGGCGATCGTGGCCATCGCCGGCATGCCCCCCCGGCACCTGGGGTGGGCGCAGTTCCGCTCCTTCGGGGCAGCCGCCCTCGAGCTGTGCGCCGTGGCCGAGGGGTTGGTGGACGGCTTCGTGGTGGGGTCGCACGCCGCCCTGGCGTCGTGGGACTACCTGGGCGCCCTCCTGGTGTGCAGCGAGGCGGGGGCGGTGGTCGGTGAGCTGCACGGCCGCGAGCTCGTGACCGCCGACCCCGCGGCGCGCCGGGCCGTGGTGGCGGCCGCCACCCCCGGCCTGCTCGACCAGCTGGCCGCCGCCTGGCGGGCGGCCGGGGCCGCGCCCTCGGGCGCGCCCCTTCCGGCGGCGCCGTGAGCCCGTCGGGGAGGCGCCGGGGGCGGCCCCGCCGGCCGGCGCCCGCTCGCCCCGTGACACGCGCCCACTGGCGGGCCGACGGAGCGCCCAAGACCCGCTTCGCCTCGGAGGACCAAGCCAACCGGGCCGCCTTCTCGGCCCGCCTCGATCACGGCGTCGACCTGGGCGTCTACCGCTGCGAGGTGTGCGGGGGCTGGCACCTGGGCACCACGCCGGACTGACGGGGCGCCCCGCCCGGCCCGGGCGCCCCGGCGGGTCACAATGAGGCCGTGGCCGAACCCGTCGCCGACCGCCCGCACATGCCCGGGTACGGCGTCGTGGGGCCCGGCGAGGGCCGAGGACTGCTGGCGTGGTCGTGGGCCGAGGAGCGCCTGGCCCGCTCGCACGACTACTGGCTGGCCACCGGCGCGCCGGCGTGGGGCCCCCACCTGGTGCCCGTGTGGGGCGTGTGGCGCGAGGGCGCCGCCTGGTTCAGCACCAGCCCCGGGTCACGCAAACACCGCAACCTCGGCGCCGACGGGCGCGCGGCGCTCGCCACCGACGACCCCCGGCAGCCGGTGGTCGTGCGGGGCACGGTGGAGCGCATCGTGGAGCTGCACGCCATCGAGCGGTTCACCGGCTGGGTCAACGAGAAGTACGACAGCGACATCGAGGTGCGCTTCTTCGTCGACAACGCCACGTTCCGCCTGGCGCCGCGCTGGGCGTTCGGCCTGGACGAGGACGACTTCACCGGCACCCCCACCCGCTGGACCTTCCCGGCGTGACGCCGCTCCCCGCTCCGGAGCCCGCCGCCGTGGACCGCCGTCCTGGGAGGATGGATCACAGGAGGTGGCCCCAAGGGGCGAAAGGCCCTGTCGGAGGCCATGAGGACCCCGGAGAATAGGAGCATGGGCCCCGCCGTGACCGCGGAGACGTTCCCCATCGAGCACACGAGCATCCACGGCCACGACGTGGCATACCGCCGCGGTGGTGCGGGCCCGGTGCTCCTGCTGCTCCACGGGATCGCAGGCAGCTCGGAGACCTGGCTCCCGGCCATGGAGCTGCTCCGACGCGACTACGACGTGCTCGCTCCGGACTTCCTGGGGCACGGCAGGTCGGCCAAGCCCCTGGGCGACTACTCGCTGGGCAACCAGGCCTCGGGCATGCGGGACTTCCTCCATGTCATGGGCATCGAACGCGCCACCGTGATCGGGCAGTCCTTCGGCGGCGGCGTGGCCATGCAGTTCGCCTACCAGTTCCCCGAGCGCTGTGAGCGGCTGGTGCTCGTCGACGCCGGCGGGCTGGGCAACGAAGTGAGCTGGATGCTTCGGCTGATCACGTTGCCGGCGGCGGAGTACGCGCTCCCTCTCATCTTCTCGGCCTCGGCGCGCGACTGGGGCAACTCGATCATGCGCTTCTTCCGGGATCGCGGCATACGGAACGCCAGAGCCGCCGAGATGTGGCGGTCCTTCACCTCGCTCACCGAGCCCGCCAATCGCCAGGCCTTCGTCCGCACCATGCGGGCCGTGATCAACCCCGGGGGGCAGGCGGTGAGCGCCATGGACCGCCTCTACCTCGCCGCCAACATGCCAACGTTGATCGTCTGGGGGAGTGACGACCGCATCATCCCGGTGGCGCACGCGCACAACGCACACGAGGCCATCCCGAACAGCCGCTTGGAGATCATGGACGGCGTCGGGCACTTCCCCCACGCCGAGGAGCCGTACCGGTTCGTCGAGATCCTCCGGGACTTCCTCGAGACGACCCGCCCGAGCGTCTTCGACCCCGAGGAGCTTCGCAGCCACCTGCGCCGGGGTTCGACTCCTGGTCCGACGAGGCGATCGTCGGCTGCCAGGTCCCTCGACGCCCTCTCCGGGGGTGACCGGGCCCCCGATGGCGAGGCCCGCCGTCGGGGGCGCCCGGGCCCGTCGGTGTGACGACGTCCACAGCTGTGAAGCGCCCGTGCCCGACGCCGCCGTCCGGGGGGGCGTCCGAAGCCGAGGACTAGCGTGGCGCCATGGCGGTTCTGTTGAACCACACCATCGTGCCCGTGCGGGACAAGAAGGAGGGTGCGACCTTCATCGCCGAGATCCTCGGGCTCGATCCACCGCTTCCCTTCGGTCCGTTCCTGTGCGTGGAGACCGCCAACGGCGTCAGCCTCGACTACGACGACCGCTGGGGCTCGGGCCACGGCCACTACGCCTTCCTCGTGAGCGAGGAGGAGTTCGACGACATCTTCGCCAGGGTCAACGCGCGCGGCCTGCGGTTCTGGGCGGACCCCGGCCACACCCAGGAGGGGGAGTTGAACGGCAACGGTCGCGGCTTCTACTTCGAGGACCCGTCGGGCCACAACATGGAGGTCCTCACCCGCCCGTACGGGACCTGACCACGCCGGCGAGGAGCTTCGGTCCGATGCGACGGTCGTGACGCGGAACCTGGTCGCCACCGCCGGTATGTTCGTATGCGGGCTCACGCTGCTCGCCGGTTGCGGCGGTGCGAGCACCGGGGTCCTCACCGGGCGGATCACGTTCTCCGGGAACGTGCCGCCCACCTCGCTCCTGGCCGAGGACGAGGTGGTGGCGTCGCACAACGGCGTCGTGGCGGCGCATCAGGCCCTGCACATGGGCACGCCGTATCGCTTCTCCCTGACGCCGGGGGACTACACGATCAGCCTCCGGGGCCCGAGCAGCACGACGTGGGGGAACATGGGTCGCGTGTACGCCGGCCGCACCACGCAGATGGACCTCACCGACGTGTTCCACGGTCAGGTGTCGGGTTCGCCCGTGTTGCTCGCGGGCAACGGGGTCGGGACCGTCAGGTTCGGGGAGCCCGAGAGCTCCGCCATCGCCGACCTCGGTCGACTCCTCGGGAGCCCCACCCACGGACCGATCGACGAATCCGGCAACTGCACCATCGATGCTGCCGAGCAGTGGCGCACCCTCACCGCCTACTTCCAGGGAGGGTTCTTCGTGGGTTTCAGCACGCTGGCGGTGAACGCCGAGAGCCTCCCACAGGCAGACACCCAGACGGCACAGGGACTCCGTGTCGGTGACACCGTCGCGCGTGCTCGGGCGATCTACGGCGCTGCGTTCCAGACCTCGTTCGCCCAGGGCGGAAGTTGGTCCGTGACCACGGCCGCGGGCACGCTCATCGGCTATCTGAGCGCCGAACCGAACCAGGCCGGGCCATCTCCGGCGATCGCCAGCATCGAGGCCGGCTCGGTCGGATGCCCGGCCGCCACACCCTGACACCAGTTGGTCCCCGTCCGCCTTCCGCAATCCGCCGAACGGGTGACCGCCTTCCACGTGCCGTGGCACCCGTCCCGGCGCACCAGGCGACGGCAGAGGGGCTCGAGTACGCCGGGGAACCGCTGCACGTGGAGACGCCGCTGTGTTCCGGGTGATGCGTCCCCGCGAAGACGCGGCCGTGACATCCCTTGGTCGCGCAATACCACGCCACGGCCTTGCCATGAATCCCTTCCGTACCGTGGCACTAGCGACCCCCGAAGAGGCGAAGATCGCGAGACACCACGGGGGTCCGTGGACCGTCCATGCCGATGCGCCGTGGCATCACGGCCAGCTGGGTGCGGCATGGGCCCAAGTAGAGTGGAGGGTCACGAGGGCGCTTAGCTCAGTTGGTGAGAGCAGCTGGCTTACAACCAGCAGGTCGGGGGTTCGAGTCCCTCAGCGCCCACCACTAGGCCTGGACCCCGTTCAGTGGACCGCGGTTATGACAACGTGGCCTGGGGTTCAGGTGATTGTAGGTCCTCGAATTCGACCGGCGTCAGGTAGCCCAGAGAGCCGTGGCGCCGGGCCGGGTTGTAGAAGTTCTCGACGTCGTCGGCAATGGCCTGGCTGAGCTCGACGACCTCGTCCATCTTTGGCGGTCGAGGAGCTCGACCTGCATCGACCCCCAGAACGATTCCGTGGGGGCGAAGGGCTCATCCCCAGGGCTTGGGCCAGCGGGGTGACCGGGATCGCCGGGAGTCGGGATTATGGGGTGGGTGGGCCAACAGGCCGGGCAAGAGAACGGCACATTGCGCGTTCTTGTTCGACGGCTTTCAACTGTCGTTGCCATGCGGCGCCGATGGCGAGCAACATCAAGCTCGTCACGATTCGGGAGGGACGTCGGTGGTGTTTCGCGACTGCAAGCAACGTCGGACCCAGAACACTGCGGATACGACATCGGGACGGTCTCGGAGCCAGCAGCCCTGCCCTGTCAACCGGGCCGATGGTGTGTCGCAAGTTCCCCTCGTCGGTATCCGGGCAACCGCGCAAGACTCTTGCCGCTGTGGCCAGTCGCGAAAGCTGGCTCGAGAGTGGGCGCCCGGATTGCAGTATGGTTCGATGGAGGGACGAGAAGGTGCGGGGTCCGCGGCCCTTCAGCGGGGCCGCTCGTCAGGGGAGCGTGAGGAGTGGGTGGGACTTATATCGGCCGCGCCAGGCGCGAGTTGTTACGTTTCATCTTTGGAGCCCGACACCCCTTCCTCCTTCGCCTTAGACGGGTAATGGCCCTTGTCACTGTCACTGCCTGTGCATTGATCGCGGTCACACTGGTCCCAGCGCCAGATTCAAGCGCGGCCCGATTGAAGGTGGATGCAACCGGCTACAGTGTCTTCTGCAACCACGTAGCGGGCTCGCTGGCTTTCTCTTCACCATTTACGAATACATCGATCCCAAAGTTCTACAAGGTGAGTGGCAGCCTTTCCGGCTGCACTACTGTGACGCCTCAGGGCCAGACACCTGTTTCAGTCACGAGTGGGACTTTTTCCGAGCGATTCCGAGCGGGAGAGTTCCTCTGCGACACCATCTGGGGAAACACCCAGGCTTCACAGTTTACCGAACCGGGCAATCTCAAGGTCCGATGGAGGGCCTCCCAACACGTTCGTTTGCAAAAGACGGTGTTCTACACGCTCTACAAGGCTCTTGGCGTCAACCCAGGATCCCAGGTCGCGACCCTCACGATGCCGGGGGCGTTTAGTCAGAACAGCGGTAGCGTAACCGGGTCGTTTTCGAGACAATCCCGATACACCTTCATCGCTCTGTCTACCCGGACCACCGTGAGCGCGATCGAGAGCGAATGCGCCGGAACCGGAGTTAGGCAATTGCCCCTCATCGGAGTTGCGGACTTCGGAACACCACCGTCGTCACTTGCGCTTTCACCGGCCAACGTGACCGTGCCCTTTTCCCAGTGCGAGGCTGGCGTAGGTGACGTGGTCTTTTCGGCGTTCGGCAGCTATCCGGGTGCATCCGCGGTCAACGTGTCACCGTTCGCGACATGGTCAGTGTCGGGAGACTTGAACCTAGATGACCCGGTCGTAGGAGGAAATGGCGTCAGCTGCTCGGGAAATCAGGCTGGGATCGTATCCGTCAATCTGGGGACGGTATCCGCGTCTACATCGATGGCGGTGTCGTAGTTCGGAGACGCAATAGCGATGCCAACCGAAGTGACCGTTTAATCCTGATGGGCACAGCAGACGGGGCGCTATCGTCGACAACGAACGGGACGGGGCTATCACCCTGAATCCGTTGGCGGCCAAGTGTCACCTGTACCCGGAGCATGCCCCGTCGGGGGTGGTGGTCAGGTTGGAGATCGAGAGCTGGCGGCGGTGGTCGGGGTGGGCTCGAGGCCCGTGGCCTCTTCTGAGGTTGAGGAACTCGATCTGACCGGTACGCGTCAACACGGGAACCGGTGCGCTACCCCTGGGCCGCGATCCGAGACACAAGCTGCCGGGAGACACCCAGGCGTCGCGCCAGTTCGGAGCCGGACATTCCCTGGTGCATCGCCAGGGCGACAATCGCAGTCCGAAGATCGGCGCGAGCCAACTCGAAGGCGTCCAGAGCGTTCGGGATGAGCCTCGGCTGCCCGCCGCCATTGCCCTCGACAGTCTCAAGAGCATCCGGGACGGCTGCGCCCTCCGCGATGAGCGAAGCGAACTTCCTGAGTCCTCGTTTGTAGACGACAAGAGCTTCGTGCAGCTCGTTGGCAGCGGCGAGGACCTCGGAGACCTGACGGGCGACGGCATTCTTCGGCATCTTGAAACAGTAATGCCTGCGGTCCCGCGCGAAGGGGGCAATCGAGCGCGCCTTCGTAGCGATGTCGAGGTACACGGTTGTGCGGCGGCGCTAACGGGGTCCCTCGATGTCCAGGCTGTGACGTCACGAGACATCCTCACTTCCTCGCGAAACCAACCTGTCGCTGGAGAGCACGTCGGTGTCACCCCACCGGCGTTGTTGCGGAGACCTCTGCCCTTTAGCGCCTGGTCGCCATGCCCTCAAAGGTGTAGCCCATGGCCTTCGGGCCGTTGAGGTAGTAGTTCTGCATGCTGGCCATCTGGAACCCGGCACTGGCGACCAGCCGGTCGATGGGCCTGTTGAGGTTGCACCCTCCCGCCCACCACCGCTGGAGGCCGTTGAGCCGGTCCTGGCGGCGGGCGACGTCGGGGTCGGGGGACCGGCCGTGCTCGACGAAGTGCAGCCCCCCACCCGGGCGCAGCACCCGGTGCATCTCGGCCAGCGCGGCGCCCACGGCGGGGATGGTGCACAACGTCCAGGTGACCAGCACGTGGTCGACGCTGCCTGCGTCGAGCGGGATGCTCTCTCCGTCCAGGCCCACGTACTCCACTGGCACGGTGCTGGCGGTCACCCGCTTGGCGGCGAGCTTCTGTCCCACGGATGCGGGGTCGACGGCCAGGACCCGCCGGACCTCCGCAGGGTAGTGCGGGACATTCAGCCCGGACCCGAAGCCGACCTCGAGGACGTCCCCCGACAATCGGGACGCCACCCGCGCCCGGATCTTCTTGAAGTCGGCCCCCGAGAGCACGACGTTGACGATGCGGGGGAGGACCTGGTCCTCGTAGATGCCCATCGCAGCTGATTCTACGAGGCGCTGGCCGTCGCTCAGGACTTGCGGCCGATGACGGCGACCAGGCCCTGGGGGAGCGCCTCGTCCCCGAACGACGACGCCACGGTGGCGTCGACGCCGTGGCGGGCCAGCAGCTCCGGAACGGCCGCGGTGTCGATGAGCACGTTGTCGTGGCGCTCGTCGTCTCGACGCCAGGTCCCGTCCTCCTGGCGGACGAACGTCGTCATCTCCCGCACGTAGCGGTTGGGGGCGGGGAGCGAGAACTCGGTCATGAGCGCCCAGCTCTCCGTTCGCCAGACCTTGGGAGGCTGGTCGGCGCGGGCTCGCCCCCAGGACAGGTCGCAGAGGTCGATAGCCATCACCCCTCCCGGCCGGAGGGCGCCCGCCATGGCCGCCAGGGACCGCTCGACCTCGGCCTCGTCGTCGAGGTAGTTGAGCGCGTGCCCGACGCCGACGACGGCGTCCGCGTCGGGGACGGGGTCGTCGGGCAGGCACACGCGGCGGATCTCGGCCGCGCCGGGCGCGTGCTCCCGGGCGAGGGCCAGCATGGCGTCCGAGGCGTCGGTGGCGATCACCCGGTGGCCGGCGCCGACCACGTGGGCGGTGAGCAGGCCGCTGCCGCAGCCGACCTCGACGACGAGCCCCTGCGCCTGTCGGACTGGCTCGAGGAGCCGAAGGATCCCCGGGGCGCAGGCGTCGGCGTGAAAGCCGAAGCCCAGGTGATGCACCAGCGCGAGGTCGTCGCGGTAGTAGGGCTGGTTCCGAGGACCGCGCTCCATGGCGCCAGTATGGCAGCGCCCTCCGCCGCGCCACGACGGGCGCTTCGGCCGCGGACGCCGATGCACCGGGCGAGGCGCTGGCGACGCGTGCGGGCGTCTGGCACAGTCGGCCCGATGCCCGAGGACCACTTCGGCGAGGAGGTGGCTGCCGGCTACGACCTCGATGCCGCCATGGCGCACCCCGACGTCGTCGACCCCGTCGTCGACTTCCTCGCGGGCGTCGCCGACGACGGCGCCGCCTTGGAGTTCGGCATCGGCACGGGTCGCATCGCGCTGCCGCTCAGCCGGCGCGGTGTCCGTGTGGCGGGGATCGACCTCTCGGCGGCCATGGTCGAACGGCTCCGCGCCAAGGCGGGCGCGGAGGCCATCGAGGTGGCCATCGGCGACTTCGCCACCACCAGCCTGGGGACGTCCTTCAGGGCGGTCTTCCTCGTGTACAACGGCATCAGCAACCTCACCACCCAGGACGAGCAGGTGGCGTGCTTCGCCAACGCCGCCGCACACCTCGAGACCGGAGGCAGCTTCGTGATCGAGGTGCTCGTGCCGCCGTTGCAGCGGCTCGCCCCCGGTGAGCGGTTCCGGGCCTTCGCCGTGAGCCCCGAGCACGTCGGCGTGGACGAGATCGACGTCGTCAGCCAGGGCGCGCTGTCCCACCACTACTGGGCGGCCCCCGGCCGGGGCGGGGTCTGGTCGGTGCCGTGGCGCTACGTGTGGCCGTCCGAGCTCGACCTCATGGCACGGCTGGCGGGCATGACCCTGCGGGAGCGGTGGGGTGGCTGGAGGCACGAGCCCTTCACGGCGGCCAGTGTGTCGCACGTCTCGGTGTGGGAGAAGCTGCCCAGCTGAGCCGGCGGCGCGGTCTTGCACACCCCGATGCGTTCAGGACGGGACCTCCCACACGAGATTGAGCACGAGGTGGAGACGCTGCTCCTCGGAGCCCCGCAGCGGAGGTAGGAGGAGGGTGGGGATGCCGAGTCGGGCCGCCCCACCGTCGCGCTCGGGCCGGTCTCCCACCATCAGGGTCTCATGGGGCTCGACCCGAGCAGGTCGAGGGCGATACGGAAGATCGCCGGATTGGGCTTGCACACACCGTGTTCGAACGACAGCATGAAGCTGTCGACGAGATCGACCATGCCGGCCGCCTCGAACTCCGGGCGCAGATCGAAATGAATGTCGCTGACAACGGCGGTGCGCACGCCGCGTTCTCGTAGCGGGCCGAGGACAGCTGCCACGTCACGGGCGAACGGATGGCAGCGACGGTCGAAGTCGAGCTCGTAGAGCGCCGTGGCGAGCCCGGCATCCAAGCCGGCAGCATCGAACCACGCCAGGTTGGACGAGCGGTGCTGGTCCGCAGACACATCCGCATCGCGCAGCATGGCAGCCACCCGCGGGATGGCACGCGCCGCGGCCAGGGAGTCGAGCAACGAAGCGATCTCGCCGTGACCCGGTGTCCGGTTCGTGCCCGACAGCGCCTGTTCGATCCACCACTCGTCAGCCCAGTCAACGACCAACGTGCCGCGCCAATCGAACAACACCGCGTTGATCACGTCCACGGCCCCACTTTGTGATCGCTCAGCAGCGATAGATGCGCTCGGCGTTGCCCGCGAAGAGCTTGTCGCGCGACTCGGCGTCGAGGGCCGCCGTGACGGTGCTAAAGGTGCTGTAGAGCTCGTCGAAGGTCCCCGCCACGGCGTCGACGGGGAAGTTGCTGGCGAACAGGCACCGGTCGGTGCCGAACGCCTCGATGGCGGTCTCGAGCCAGGGCCGGAGGGCGGGGGCGGCCATCGAGCCGAACGGCATGGCCAGGCCCGACAGCTTGCACGACACGTTGCCGAGGTCCGCCAAGGCCTCGATGCCTGCCCGCCACATGGCGCGCTCCTCGTCGGCGCCGGAGCGGGGCCACCCCGTGTGCTCGACCACCACGGCGAGCTCGGCGAAGCCGGCCAGCTGCCCGGCCGCGGCCCGCAGCTGATCGGGGTGCGTCATGAGCTCGAACACGAGGTGCCGTTCCTGGAGCGCCCGGAGCACCGCGGGGTCCGGCACCGGGCGGTCCAGCGATCCCATCTGGCGGACCCCCCGGAAGCGGGCGGCCGCCATCTGGCGGTCGAGCAGCTCGACGGACTGCGCCACGGTCTCGGTGGGGGGCAGGCCGCCGATGATGGCGTCGGGGCGGCCGCGCGCGTCGGCCAGCGCGTCGAGCTCGAGCGTCTCGTCGACGGAGTGCCGGCCGGTTGCCGCTGCCACGTTGACGAGCTTCTCCACGTTCCACCCGGCCGTCTCGGCCTCGTAGGTCTCGAGGTCGAAGCGGCGGTACATCCGCGACGGGTCCCCGGGCCCGTGGGCGGGGAGTCGCCCCAGGTACGGGTACCACTCGGTGCGGGCCGGGTCCCACAGGTGCACGTGGGCGTCCACCACGCGGGCGGGTCGGGCGGTCATCGGGCCTCGGTGGACACAGGGCCACCCCCGGCGATCTCGCGGAGCGTGGCGTCGAGCCAATCGGGGACGGCGGGGCCGCCGTAGGTGACCGAGCCCGCCGGCCGGGGGTGGGCGCGCAGGCCGAGCCAGCCGCCCCCCACCACCAGCTCGGCCCCGGCGAGGGCGCTGGGCTCCGGCGACGCCAGGAGATGGGCGGCCAGCTCGCCGGCGGGCGGGCCGGCGCCCTCCTCGGGGGCCTCGAGGCTCAGGGCGAAGGCGGCCACGCGTCCCTCGGTGGACCCCGCCGCCGCCCGCGCCAGCTGGGCGGCGGCCTGGGCGCGGCTGCGCCCCCCGCTGGAGGCGGCGTCGGTCAGGGTGACGAGGCGCACCGGTCGCGCCGCCCCGGCGGCGTAGTCGGCGACGGCGCGGGCCCAGGCGGCGTCGGTGTGGAGCGCGGCGACCAAGCCCTCGTGGTCGGCGAGGATCCCCGCCCAGGTGTCGCCCCCGGCCGCGCCGGGGCCGTGGCCGGCCGGCGCCACCACGACGGCGTCCATCGGACCGAGGGCCTCCACCGCGCCCCGCAGCGCGCCGGCGGCACCGGCGAACCCCCGGGCCACCTCGACGTGGTGGCAGCGGACGCCGCGCGCGTCGAGGGCGGCCACCAGGCACCGCGTCAGCCTGGGGCGGTCGCTGGCCACGGCGCAGGTGCGGACGTCGGCGGCGGCGAGTTCGGCCGGTGCGGGCTCCTGGAAGATGGGGCCGAACCGGGGGTTGCTGGCGCCGTCGCTCGCCTGGGCGGCCTCCGCCTTGGCCAGGGCGCGGGGGACGACCGCCTCGAGGACCCGGGGGAGCGAGACCACGTCCCCGCTGCGCACCACCTCGAGGAGGCGGGGCTCGTCGATGACGGCCACCTCCGACCCGCCCGCGAAGAGCACCCGGCCGTTGCACCATCCGAACCCGTCGCCGACGAGGTGCGCCCCCAGCGGCCCCAGCGCCTCGGGGCCGGCCATGGACGTGAGCGACAGGCCGCCGCCCCTGCCTGCGCCGCCGCCGCCGGCCTTCACGACCTGGCGGGCCCGTTCGATGGCGGCCGCCACCATGCGCGTGGCGGCGATGGGCGACACGGCGTTGACGGTGACGCCCGGCGGCAGGCGCCGGCCCAGCTGCCACGTGAGGGCGGCCACCGCCCGCTTGGCGCAGCTGTAGGCGCCGGCGTCGGCGGCCCGCCACCCCGAGCCCGAGGTGACGCCCAGGACGCGCCCGTGACCGGCGGCGGCCATGAGCGGCAGGGCGCCGTTGAGCACGTTGAGATAGCCCTCGAGGTGCACGGTGCACACCGCCAGCCAGTCGTCCTCGCTTCCGTGGGCGAACCCGGTCTGGCGGGTGATGCCGGCCACGTTCACGACCGCGTCGAGCCCGCCGTGCTCGGCGGCGAGCTCCGCGAACAGCTCCCGGACGGCCCCGCCGTCGGTCACCGACACCGACGAGGACCGGGCCGACCCGCCGGCCGCCACGATGCGCCCGGCGGTGGTCTCCTCCGTCTCGGGCAGCGGCGCCGAGCC
>DATJBC010000317.1:0-14399 GCA_035515515.1 Acidimicrobiales bacterium | reverse complement strand
CCAACAAGGACAACTCGGTGCGGTGGTCGCTCAAGGAGCACAACAGCTGGACCGAGTCGCCCAACGGGCCCAACTGCACCAAGGTGGGCAACGGGACGCCGCCGCCCACCACGCCCACGACCCCCCCCAAGAAGGTCACGGTCTCCAAGACCACCCCCACCACCAAACCGGCGCCGGCCCCCAAGCCCGTGACCAAGCCCGCGGGGACCTTGGCCTTCACCGGCTTCGGGGCCATCGGGCGGCTGACCACCGTCCTGGGCGCGGCGCTGGTCCTGATCGGGCTCATGGTCTACTTCCTCGACTTCCGCCCGGCCACGGTGTGGCTGCTGGGCCGCTCGGGGCGCTCGTGGGACAGCGCCGCCGCCCGGGGCACGTGGTTCGCCGACCAGCGCGCCCGTCCTCCCGCACGCGGCGCGTCACCGGCACGCGCCACGCCACCGGCGCGCGGCACCCCAGCGGCACGCGGCGCGCCACCGGCACGCGCCACGCCAGCGGCGCGCGGCACCCAGCCCCGGGCGACCCCCCCGGCGCGGGGCCCGCGTGGCCCGGCCCTATCCTCGACCCGATGGGGGAGGAGCGCGGGAGGGCGGCGCCGGGGTCGTTGAGGACGCTGGGCGCCCACGCGGCGCCCGTGGCGGAGCGTGCCTGGCGCCGGCTCTCGGTGGCGGCGCGGCCCTTCCCCGACTTCGTGATCATCGGCGCCCAGCGCGGCGGCACGACCTCGCTCTACGACTGGCTGAGCGGCCACCCCGGGGTGGCGCCCGCCAGCCGCAAGGAGGTGCACTACTTCGACCTCCACTACGGCCGGGGCCCGCGCTGGTACCGGGCGCACTTCCCCGTGCGGCGGCCCGGGCTGATCACGGGCGAGGCCACGCCGTACCTGCTGTTCCACCCCCTGGCGCCCGAGCGCGTGGCGCGCGACCTGCCGGCGCGCACCCGCTTCGTGGCGGTGCTGCGCGACCCCGTGCAACGGGCCGTGTCGCACTACTGGCACGAGCGTCGCCTCAAGGCGGAGACCGAGCCCTTGGACAGGGCCCTGGCCCTCGAGGAGGGGCGGCTGGCGGGGTCGGCCGAGCGGGTCCTGCGGGGCGAGCCCAGCTACGCGCACCTGCACTTCGCCTACGCCGCCCGGGGCCGCTACGCCGAACAGCTCCAGCGCTGGTACGCCCACGTGGCGCGGGACCGCATCCTGGTGGTGGAGAGCGAACAGCTCTTCGCCGACCCCGCCGCGCCGGGGCGCGTGGCCCGGTGGCTCGGCCTGGGCGAGCACGGCGCCCCGTTCCCGAGCCTCAACGACGCCCGGCGCGCCGACGGCACCGACCCCGCCGTGCTGGCGTCGCTGCGGCGCTACTTCGCGCCCTACAACGAGGAGCTGTTCGCGCTGCTGGGCACCCGGCTGTGGGAGGGGGAGGCCGCGGCGCGCTGAGCGCGGCCCCGCCGCCCGCCCACGGCCCCCGCCACCACCAGCCCGGCCGCCACGGCCCCCGCCACCACCAGCCCGGCGCTGAAGGGCCCCGGCCAGTAGCTGAGCTCGACCACGTGGCGCCCGGGGGGGACGGTGGCCTGCCACATGGCGCCGTTGCCCCAGGTGCTGAGGGCCAGGGGCCGGCCGTCGATGGTGGCGTGCCAGCCCGGCAGGGCGGTGAGGCGCAGGCGCAGCACCGAGGTGGCGCCCCGGTCGGTGCGGATCTCCCAGGAGGCGTCGGTGGGGTGGCCCACGGGCACCGGCGCCGCCGGGGCGCCGTCCGCCAGCGGCCGGCCCGCCGGGGGGAGCGCGGAGAGCGTGGCCGCCCCCGTGCCCGACACGTGGTAGAGGGTCTCGCCCGCGATCGTGCGCACGGCGGTGGCGCCCTGGGGGGCGGGCGCGCCGGGCGCCTCGAGCAGGTAGCTCACCCCGTACACCCGGGCCTCGTCGGCGCTGGTCAGCTGGGGGCAGAACAGCCCCACGCGCCGCAGGTCCGAGCGCAGCTGCCGACCGCTCACCGACGTCCACGACCGGTAGTAGAAGCTGGGCAGCACCGGCTCGTACACGGCGAACTCGTGCACGCCGTAGGCGACGTTGGCGTTGGGGCGGATGCCGGGCTCGGTGGAGTACGGGGGCGAGAAGGGCAGCGGCCGGCACGGCCCGACGCCCACCGTGGCGTGGCCCACCGTCTGCTCGAGGGTGCGCAGCGCGGCGGTGGTGGGGAAGGGCTGCGCGCTGATCGACCAGAACGACACCCCGAGCGCCACGAGCAGGGCGCTCTGCAGGGCGAGCAGCGCCGGGCCCAACAGGCGACGGCCCGCCGGGGGCCCCGCCCGGCCGTGGGCGCCCCCGCCGGGCACCGCCCAGGCCACCAGGGCCAGCCCCACCACCGCCTCGGCGGCCGCCCAGGCCAGCGGGGCCCGGTCGCCCCCCGAGGTGTGCTGGACCCCGCTCGCCACCGCCGCGCCCACGGCCCCCACCACGAGGAGGGCGGCCCCGAGCCCGCCCAGGGCCCAGCGCCGGGCCTGGTCGCGCCCCCGGCCGCCCACCACCGCCTCCAGGCCGTAGGCGGCCAGCACGGCCACGGCCAGGCCCACGAGCATCACGTCGCGGTTCCAGGTGATGCGCCCCGCCAGCGGGGCGTGCTGCAGGACGCCGGTGAAGGGGCTCTGGTAGGTGAGCACCAGGCCCACCACGACCACGGCCACGAGGCCCTTCACCTCGGGGCGCCGCCACCACAGGCGGGCCCCCACGACGGCCAGGACCACGCCCAGGACCCCCAGGTAGGGCGAGGGCACCCGGAAGTCGGTCCCCTGGAGCCCCACCGCCAGGTCCGACAGGTGCGACAGGGGGTAGGCGGCCCCGCCCGACGCCGCGGCGCGCCCCGACAGCTGGGCGACCTGCAGCCCCGGCAGCAACAGGGGCGCGCCCAGGCCCGCCCCGCAGGCGGCCGCCACCACCACGTCGGTCACCGGGCGGCGCAGCGCCTGGCCCGGGGCGCGCGCCCGCAGCGCCATCACCACCGCCACGAAGACCACGTACGAGACGGCCAGGACCACCAGGCTCTCGGGATGCCCTCCGTAGACGGCCAGGGCGATCGAGGCCGCCAGGAACGCGCTGTGGCGCACGCGACGGCGCCCGCGCACGAGCAGCACGGTGGCCGCCACGATGAAGCCCGCGTAGCAGGTGACGCCGGTCATGGCCCAGCCCGAGTAGTGCACCATGGGGCCCGACAGCTCGAAGGCGGTGCCCCCGAACGCCGCGCTGAGCGGCCGCAGGCCGAGCACGCGGCACAGCGTGTACGCGCCCGTCCCGGCGATGACCAGCTTGGCCAGGACGATGACCATGTAGGCGTCGTGCACGGGCGCGAGGTACGACAGCGCCAGCGGCAGGCTGAACACGCCGGACTGCCAGCTGAAGGCGAGCGGCACGCCCATCACGTTGTAGGGGTTCCACAACGGCCACTGCCCGCTGTGGACCTGGTGCCAGGCCAGGTTGGTCAGCGGGACGAAGTAGAGGATCTGGTCGGCGGGGAACAGGCTGTGCACGGGCACGTGCGGCTGCGCCGTGAGGCCGATGCGCGACAACAGGTCGTAGGAGCCGAGCGACACGCCCGGGCGCAGCACGGGGGCCATGACCGCCAACGCCGCCGCCACGGTCCACAGCAGTCCGAGGGCATCGGGCGCCCACCGGGGCCAGGCCCGCCCATCGCGCATGGCGGGCAGTGTAACGACGACCACCTGCCCTCGACCGGCATCACACCTGCGCCTTCGCGTAAGATCGCACCGATCCGGACAGGGGGTTCGATGAGGAAGATCAAGATGGTCGTCGGCGCGGTGGCGGTGGGCGCCCTGATCGCCAGTTGCTCCAGCGCACAGGCCACGCTCGTGAACCACCCTTCCGGGTCCTCCGGCGTGGCGCACAGCGGTGACACGCTGGCGCTGCTCACCGGGGCGGGCCACAAGTTCTCGATCGAGCTCTCTCAGGTGGTGGACCCGGCGCACGCCACCGGCAACGCCACGCCCAAGCACGGTCGGCGCTTCGTGGCGGCGCTGTTCATGCTGACCAACAACTCCGGCGACGGCATCGCCGGTGACGCCAACGCCGATGCCGACGTCATCGCCTCGGACGGCCAGACGTACTCGCCCGCCCACATCAGCCTGACGGAGTGCAGCGGCACCTCCGGCTCCGCGTACCACCTCGCCGCCGGCAAGAGCGGCACGAGCTGCGTGGCCTTCGAGGTGCCCACCTCGGCGACCGTGCAGAAGGTGCAGTTCTGGCCCGCCGCGGGGGGTGCCAGCAAATATGGCGAGTGGCTCGTCCCGTAGCGGGGGCGCCTGACACAGCTGCCGAGGGGTCCGGCGCGCCGCGCACCGGCGGCGTCGCCGTCGCGGGGCGCCTGGGCGCGGCCCTGGGCGTGGCCGCCGCCCTGTGCGCGCTGGCGTGGCAGCTCGTGCCGCACCAGCTGTCGGTGACCACCGACGTCGTCGGCTACCCGATCTTCGCCGACTTCGACCTCCACCGGTACTTCGACGCCTTCTACCTGATCGTCCTGGCCTTCCCGGCGCTGGCCACCGCCCTGTACGTGCTCCTGGCGGGACGCGCCCGGCCGGTCCCGGGCGCCGCCCGGGCGCCCGTGCTGCCGGTGGTGACGCGCCGCGCCACCCCCGACGCCGGCCACGAGGAGGCGCCCGCGGCCCTGGGGGCCCTGCGCCGGGCGGGGCGCATCGCCGTGCCGGCGCTCACCGTGACCGTGGCCGTGGGGGTGGCCGCCGCCGGGCACGGGGCCCGCCTGTCGCCGTGGGGTGCGGCCGCGGGCGGGGCCTACGTGGTGGCGGTGGCCGGCGCCGGGCGCCTCCTGCGCGGCGGGCGGGCCGCGGCGGTGGTCAACGGGGGCGCCGCCCTGGTGGTGGTGCCCCTCGTGTACGCCGTGTCGCACACCACGGCCGTGGCGGTGCGCTCCCCCCACGGCCTGGTGCGCTACCCGTGGATGCCGTGGTGGCTGGTGGTGGGCGCCCTGGCGGCCCTGGTGGCGTGGTACGTGCGCCGCCAGCGCGGCGCCGGCGCGGCGCGCGCCGCCGACACCGAGGCGGCGGTCCTCACCTACGTGGTGGGCCCGGTGGCGCTGCTGGTGATGGCGGCCACCGTGCCCGGCGCCCTCGACACGCCCTTCTTCGCCTTCGACCAGGCGCAGACCTTCTCCAGCGCCCAGCTGGCGTTCGGGCACGGGCTGGCGCCGTGGCGGGACCTCTACGTCATCCACGGCGTCTTCCCCGACATCCTCTCGGGCCAGCTCGGGCTGTCGGTGTTCGCCCCCAGCCGGTGGGGCTCCACCGCCGGGTTCACCGTCTTCCTCATCCCGCTGCTGTGGGTGTCGCTGTACCTCTTCGCCGTCTTCTTCGCCCGGCGCAACCGCCTGGCCGGGGCGGCCTTCGTGGCGGTGTGCGTGCTGTGGCTGGGGCCGGCCCGCCTGGCCGGCGCGGGGCTCGTGTTCAGCCCCGACGTCCAGGCCGTGGCCTCGGGCTACGTCCGCTTCGCCTTCCTGCCCCTCGTGCTCGTCCTCTTCGCCGCCGTCCTGGCGCGCCGCAGCCGGCTGTGGTGCGCGGCCTTGGCGGCCGCCCTGGTGGCCCAGGCCCTCGTGGTGCCCGAGACCGCCCTCATGGCGGCGTGCGTCGTGCTCACCCTGGTGCTCTTCGAGGCCGCCGCGCGCCCCCGGGGCGGGGCGTGGGGGCCGGCGCTGTTCCGGACGCGCTGGTGCCTCCTGGCGGGCGCCGTGGCGGCCGCCGTCACCGTCGTGGTGCTGGCGGCCACGGGCGCGCTGGGCGCCTTCGTCGACTACTACGTCGTCTTCGGGCCCGGCCACGCCCTGTCGGGGGCGCTGCCCGCGGCGTGGATCGGGACCCAGCTCGGGCCCACCGTCGAGCTCGTGGTGCCCGCCCTGCTGGTGATGGCCACGGTGTGGCGCGTGGTGTGGATGCTGCGGGGGCGGCGGCGCTGGGACGTCTCGGACTGGGTGCTCGTGGCCTGCGCCCTGTTCGTGGTGGCCTACTTCGACAAGGTCCTGGCCCGGGCCGACCCGCCCCACATGGCGGAGGTCTTCACCGTCAGCCTGCCCCTCGTGATCCTGTGGGCCGTGGTCGGCCTGCACTGGCTGGACGGGGCGCTGCGCACCCTCCTCACGCGCCGGGCGGGGCGCACCGGGCGGGCCGCCCTGGCGCCGTGGCACCTGGGGACCCTGGCCACCGTGGTGGTGCTGGTGGCCGCGGCGCCCGCCCCCGTCTCCGCCGTGGAGGACGTGGCCGGCCACTTCCACCCGAGCGCCCCCGGCCCGCCCCAGCTGGCCCGCCTGGGGTACGCCCTGCCGGGGATGATCGACACCGCCATGGTGCGCCACCTCGGCGCCTCCCTCGACACCCTGGCCGGGGCGGGCGCGCCGGTGTTCGACTTCAACGACGAGCCCGGCCTGCTCTACTTCCTCCTGGGCCGGGTGCCGGGCACGCGCTTCTTCACGGTGAGCATGGCCATCACCGCCTACGCCCAGCACGCCCTGGTCGCCGACCTCGAGCGCAGCCGCCCGCCCGTGGTCGTCTTCTACGGCACGGGCATCGGCCTGCCCCAGTGGGACGGCATCGAGGCCACCGTGCGCCACTACGACGTGAGCGACTACCTCCTCGGCCACTACCGGCCCTGGGGCGTGGTGGACGGCCAGTTCCTCATGGTGCGCGCCGACCTGGCCGCCTCGGTGCCCCCGCCGCCGGCGCCGGCGCGCGTCGACGCCACCGCCTTCTACCTGTCCAACCCCGGCTGCGACTGGGGCAGCGCGCCCGACTTCCTGGACAGCCCGCCCCGCCTCGGCCAGGCCCGCTCCCTGGCGGCCCGCACGGCGGTGACGTCCCCCGGCGCCGCCGAGCTCCAGGGATGGGCCTTCGACCCCGCCACGGGACGGGCCCCGCCCGAGGTCCTGGCGGTGCGGGGCACCACGGAGGTGGCCCGCGCCGTGCCCAACTCCGTCGACCCCGGGGGGGCCGGGCAGGCGGGCGCGCCGAGCTCGTCGATCATCGGCTTCGACGTGGTGGTGCCCGAGGCCACCGGCGACCCTCCGGTGTCGCTGTACGCGGCCAACGCCGACGGCACGGTGTCGCCCCTGGCCCCCGGGCACGGCGTCAGCGCCGCGCTGGTGCGTCCGGGCGCGGGGTCGGTGGTGATGGGCGCCGACGGTGCCGCCCACCGGGTCGACCACCAGAGCGTGGGCCAGGTGGTGCTGGCCTCGAGCGGCCCCAGCCGGATCACCGCCCTGGGCGTCGCCCCGGGCACCGACCTGGCCGCCTACCACTGGCTGGAGCTCAGCTCGCCCCGGCGCCTGGGGGCGGGGCGCTACAGCATCATGGCCGCGAACGACGCCGGGGGCAGGCTGATCAGCTTCCGCACCCTGCCCCGGGCGGGCCACCGCCTCTACGTGGAGGTGGGGAGCTGCCCCCAGTGGCACGGGCTGAGCGTGGCCGGCCTGAGCATGGTCGGGCCCCGCGGCGCGACGTCACCCCCGTCGGTGCGCCTGCTGCGCTGAGCGCCCCAGGAGCGCCTCCACCTCGGCCAGCCCGTCCGGGCTGCCGATCTCGTAGAAGCGCTCGGTGGCCTCGAACCCCGCCAGCCGGCCCGCCCGGCTGAGGGGGGTGAAGACCTCGGCCAGGTCGGCGGCGCGCCCCGCCGGCACCAGCTCGCGCACCACCGCGGCGTCGAGCACCGACAGGCCGTAGTCGACGTACTCCATGGCGGGCGGGGGGTCGGCCAGGCCCTTCTCGTACCAGGTCACCATGCCCCCGGCGAACACGGCGTTGGGATGCTCCCAGCGTCCCCGGTTGCGGAACACCGTCATGAGGGCGGGCCTGCCCGCGGCGCCGTAGGCGCGGGCCACCGCCGGCAGGCTGATCGACAGCCAGGAGTCGCCGTAGAGGACGAAGAACTGCTCCCCGAGGGCGCCTTCGTCCACCGCCAGGCGCACCGCCCCGGCCGTGCCGCGCCGGCGGGGGCCGTCCTCGACGTAGCGCACCGACACGCCGAAGCGCGTGCCGTCGCCCACCGCGGCGCGCACCTGGTCGCCGAGGTGCCCGATGCTGTAGACGACGTCGGTCACCTCCTGCGAGGCCAGCCACTCGAGCTGCCAGTGGGCGAAGGGCCTCCCCGCCACGGGGATGAGGCACTTGGGCACGGTCCGCGTCACCGGGTCGAGCCGGGTGCCCAACCCTCCGGCGAGGACGAGGCACCGCACCGCTCAGTCCCGGACGAGCGGCGCCGAACCGTCGAAGTCGAACCCGAAGCGGACCTCGGACAGGCCCTCGGCCGCCATGGCGCTGCGCACGGAGTCGACGTCCTTGGCGTAGAAGAGGAGGAAGCCGCCCGAGCCCGCCCCCACCAGCTTGCCGCCCAGGGCCCCGCTGGCCATGGCCACCTCGTAGCAGCGGTCGATGCGCTCGTTGGACATGAGCGCCGAGCGCCGGCGCTTGCGCTGCCAGTGCTCGTCCATGAGGGTGGCGAAGCGGGTGGTGTCACCGGCCTGCAGCGCCTCCTTGGTGGCGAGCCCGTTCTCCATCACGTAGTGCAGGCTGTCGAGCATGTCCTTGTCGCCGCTGCTGGACTTGGTGCGCTGCTCCTCGAGCACGGCCTCGGCCGGCCGGGAGTAGCCCGTGAAGAACATGCACAGGTGCTCCTCGAGGTCGCGCAGCGTGTCGTTGGAGACGAGCAGCGGCGACACGCTCACGTGCCCGTCGCGCTCGATCTCGAAGCACGTCAGGCCGCCGAACGCCGCGATGTACTGGTCCTGCTTGCCCACCGGGCCGCCCAGCATCTCGATCTCGATGCGGCACGCCTCCTCCGCCAGGCTGGCCGCGGTCACGTGCTCGCGCTTGAAGGCGTACAGGGCCCGCAACAGGCCCACGGTGAAGGCCCCCGAGGAGCCCAGGCCGGTGCCGGCCGGGATGTCGGCCACGCTCACCAGCTCGATGGCCGGGCCGATGGGGTGCAGGTGCAGGGCGGAGCGGATGATGGGGTGCTTGATGTCCTCGACGAACTTGGCCCGCTCGAGCTCGGAGTACTTGAGGAAGTAGTCGTCGCCGAAGGTCTTGTTGATGGCGATGAACACGTAGCGGTTGATGGCGGCCGCCACCACGAAGCCGCCGAACTGCTCGTAGTACGAGGGCAGGTCGGTGCCGCCACCTCCCAGGGTGACGCGCAGGGGGGTGCGGGAGATGATCATGGGGAGCGCTCGCCTCCTCGGTAGCGGGCCACGGCCACCATCTGCCATCCGAAGGGTGACGACGGGAGGTTGAGCCGGAACGACTTGTCGAAGAAGGCGAGCACCGCCCCCGGGGCGCCGGCCGCCCCCGGGGCGCCGGACTCGAGATCGGCGATGAGGCGCCGGCCCCGGGCGATGACCGCCAGGCGGTAGAGGTTGAAGAAGGGGAAGCCGGCCCGGGCCACGCGCTCCACCGCGTAGCCCGCCCCGGTGAGCAGGTCGCGCAGGCGGGCGGGCCCGAAGTGCCGGCGGTGCCCGATGTGCTCGTCGAAGGCCGAGCGCGGCCCCCCGGGGACGGTCACCACCAGGCGGCACCCCGGCGCCATGTACTCGCCCGCGTTGCGCAGGAGCAGGGCGGGGTCGTCGACGTGCTCGAGCACCTCGGAGCACGTGGCGAAGGAGGCCGCCGCGCCCGCCTCGCCCGGCTTCGCCGGCTCCAGCAGGTCGCGCCGGGCGAAGGACACGTCCAGGCCGGCGGCGGCCGCCGCGGCGGCCGCGCGGGCCACGCCCTCGGCGCTGTACTCGATGCCCCGCACCGTCGCCGCCGGGAAGCGACGCTTGAGGGCCAGGGCCAGCTCGCCCTGGCCCGATCCCACGTCCAGGACCACGTCGCCGGGGCCGGGCTCGCCCAGGAGCCGGAGCACCAGCCGGTGCCGGTAGGCGTTGGCCGGGTTGCCCTGGGCCGGCTCGCCGTAGCGGGCCCAGTGCCGGTCCCACTCGTCGCGCCCGGCCTGCACCGGCGGCCGGGCGACGCCGCTGGCCGTCAAAGCAGGAACGCCGAGCTGACGGCGTCGTCGCGGAACATGCGCACGGTGTCGAGCGACACGTCGTGCAGGGCCCGTCCCAGGCCGGCCAGCTTGACCAGCATCTCGTGGGTCACCGTGATGATGTGGCACCCCACCGAGGCCGCCTGGGGCACGTTGAGGATCTCGCGCGGGCTGGCCCACAGCAGCTCCAGGGCGGGGTACGGCGCCAGGATCTCCACCGCCTCGCGCATGATGGGCACGGGGTCGCGCCCGGTGTCGGCGATGCGCCCGGCGAAGACCGACACGATGGCGCCCGGACCGTCGGCCAGCGCCTCGGCCACGGTCCGCACCTGCTCCAGGGGCAGGATGGCGGTGACGTTGAGGTGCAGGCCGTCCCCCGAGAGGGAGCGGATCAACGGGGCCGCGCTCTGGCCACGGGTGTTGGTGACCGGGATCTTGACGTACACGTTGTCGCCCCACGACGCGATCGTCCTGGCCTGGACGGCCATCTCGTCGAAGTCGTCCGAGAAGACCTCGAAGGAGATGGGCTTGTCGGTCACGTGGTCGAGCACCTTGCGGGCGAAGCCCGGGTAGTCGTCGATGCCCGACTTGCGCATGAGCGTGGGGTTGGTGGTGAAGCCGGAGATGGCGGGGTCGCCGGCCAGCCGGAGGATGCCCTCCAGGTCGGCGCCGTCGGCGAAGATCTTGACCCCGTACGGACGAGGATCGGACACGGGCCCCCTCCTGTCAGACCTTCGTCAGGACCCAGTCCAACGCGCCCACCGGGTCCTCGACCGCGTGATCGAAGGCCGTCGGCCGTGGCTCCTGATACCCCCGGTCAATATACACCGTCCGGCATCCGGCGCTCCGACCTGCCTCGATGTCCGACCACCGGTCGCCCACCATAAAGCTGCGGGGGAGGTCGAGGTCGAGGTCCCCGGCCGCCGCCAGGAGCATGCCGGGCTTGGGCTTGCGGCAGGGGCAGGCGTCCGCGTCGTCGTGCGGGCACACGTACACGGCGTCAAGGGCTATGGCGGCCCGCAGGCGGGCGTTGATGGCGGCCACGTCCTGGGCGCTCTGCAGCCCCCGGGCCACGTCGGGCTGGTTGGTCACGACCACCAGCACCAGGCCCCGGGCCCGGAGCCGTGCACAGGCGTCGGGGACGCCGGGCACCACCACCAGCTCGTCGGGGCGGCGGGGGGAGAACGGCCTGCCGTGGCGCACGAGCGGCTCGTTGAGCACGCCGTCGCGGTCGAGGAACACGGCCGGTCGCCGGACGCCGGGGGCGTCCGCACCGGCACCGGGCGTCACGTCAGGCGCCCCGACCTGGCGTCGTCGAGCATGGACCGCAGGGACGCCTCGAGCGCCTGGCGCGAGCTCATGGCGTTGGCCCATCCGAGGGCCCGGATCCGGTCGGTGTTGAGCCGCACCACGGGGACGTCGCCCTTCCAGCCCCGGTCGCCGCCGCTGAAGCGGTACACGGTGCCCGTCGTCCCCACCACCTCGACGGCGAGGTCGGCGATCTCCTTGACGGTGATGTAGTCGCCGGTGGCGACGTTGAACGCCGCGAAGGGCCGCGGGGCCCGCTCCCCGGCGAGCAGCACGGCGTCGACGATGTCGGACACGTGCACGTAGGACTTGCTCTGCCGGCCGTCACCGAGGATGGGCAGCTCGGCGGGCTCCGCCAGCAGCCGCCGCACGAAGTCGTAGCCCACGCCGTGGGTCTGGCGGGGGCCCACGACGTTGCCGAAGCGGAACACCGCGCCGCTCAGGTCGAACATGAAGCAGTACGAGGCGATGAGCGCCTCACCGGCCAGCTTGCTCGCCCCGTAGGTCGACACCGGCACGAGGGGGCCGAAGTCCTCGTCCGCCTCGAGCTCGCCGAGGTCCCCGTAGACGCCGCTCCCCGAGGCGTAGAGGACGCGCCCCGTGCCCGAGATGCGGGCGGCCTCCACGACGTGGTGGGTGAGCAGGGTGCCCAGGTCGAAGTCCACGGCGGGCTCGGTGGCGGCCCGGGCGATGTCGGGGTTCGACGCCAGGTGGATGACGCTCTGGGCGCCGTCCATGGCGGCCACGAGGGCGCCGAGGTCTCGGACGTCGTCCTCCACCACCCGCAGGCGGCGGTCCCCGCCGTGGTGCTCCAGGTGCCAGCGGCGCCCCGACGAGAAGTTGTCGAACACCGTCACCCGTTCCACGGCGTCGTCGGCCAGCAGGGCGTCCACCATGTGGCTGCCGATGAAGCCGGCCCCGCCCACGATGCAGTAGCGCGCCGATCCCCCGCGCGGGGACGTCACCGCAGGCCCTCCCACTTGGTCACGTTGGCGGCCAGCGCCGGGTGGCTCACGAGGAGGTGCCACACCACCGCGGCCAGGCCCTCGGTGTGGGGGGTGACCCGGTCCGCGTACAGGGGCGGGATGACGACACAGGCGTTGGCCACCGTGGCCGTGTATCCCCCCTGGCGGCCCACCACCCCGAACACCGATGCGCCGCGCTCCACCGCCAGCTCCAGGGCCCGGACCAGGTTCACCGACACCTGGCGCTCACGGTCGCCCCCGCCCACCGAGAACACGAGGACCCCGTCGTTGGCGTCGAGCCGCGAGCAGCGCAGCCATTCCACGAAGGTCGTGTCCCACCCCTCGTCGTTGGTCCGCGCCGTGAGCTCGCTCACGTTGTCGGTGGGGGTGTAGGCCTCGACGTTGCAGAGCTTGCGGAAGTCGTTGACGGCGTGCGAGGCATGACCGGCCGAGCCCCCCACGCCCAGGATGAACAGGCGACCGCCCCGGGCGCGCACCTCGGCGAGGCCCGAGGCACAGGCTTCGATGGCCGAGGTGTCGAGTCCCCGCAGGAGGGCGACCGATTCCTCGATGAACGTCTCGCTGAAGGTCATCGCCCCATGTTCGGGTCACGCATCGCGCCGCGCATGCTAGCGGGTCGCGCAGCGGTGGCCGACGGGCGCACCGGGACCGAGGGCGGGCCCGGCTACCGTTGTCGCTCCGTGGGACCGATGGGGGGCTGGGCGGGGACGCGACCCGCCCCGCCGGGGGGCGGCGGGGGATGACGCCGTGAACGGCAGCCCGCTGGCGATGCTCGGGCTCCTGGCCCTCTTGTTCCTGGGGTCGTGGGGATGGGGGCGCGCGGTGGTGGCGCTGTTGCGCCGTGCCGGGTGGGACGACGCGCCCGCCGTCGTCACCGCGCCGGTGCAGATGGCCCTGGGCGTCGCCTTGTTCATGGCGTTCGGGGGGTTCCTCGTGGCCGCCGACGCCGCCTGGTTCTGGGTGTTGGTGGCGTGGCACGGCGCTGGCGTGGCCCTGCTCGCGCCCCTGGTGCCGGCGGGCGTGCGCCGGGTGCGGTCCAGTCGCGCCGCGGACATCGGGCGCGGCCTGGCGCTGGCCGTGGTGGGGGGCGCGGTGACGGTGGTCGCCATCGGCCTGGCCGTCGGCGTCTCCTCGTACAACCCCATCGACGACGACGGCGCCTACGTCTACCTCGCCCAGCGCCTGCTGGGCACCGGGGGGCTCATCGACCCCTTCAGCCTGCGCCGGATCACGAGCTACGGCGCCGGCGAGCTCTACCAGGCGATGTTCCTGAAGGTGGCCGGGAACTCCTCCCTGCGCGCCTTCGAGCTCGTCTTCGCGCTGGGCGTCGTCCTCGTGGTGGCGGTGCGCAGCACCAGGCGCCGCTGGGTGGTGGCGGGGGCCGTCGTGCTCGGCCTGGGCATGGCGATAGGACTGGGGATCGGGCCCGTCGTCAACCTCAGGTCCGAGTTCTCGGTCACCGCCTTGTCGCTGGCCGTCCTGGTGCTGCTGCGCCACATCCCCCACCAGCGCGCGCAGGACCGTCCCTGGCTGTACGTGGTGATCGGGATCCTCTTGGCCGGTGTGCTGGCGCTGCGCTTCTACTTCGTGGTGGCGCTGGTGGTGGCCGTCGTGCTCGGCGCGGTGGCGATCCGGGGACGCCGGTCGGTGCGGGGCCTCGCCACGGTGGCGGTGACGACCGTGCTGGCGAGCGCGGGATGGGCGATCGCCTTGTGGCGGTCGTCGGGGACACCGAGCTTCCCGGTGCCGGCGGGTGACTACAACACGCTGTGGCCCAGCGGAGCAAACCCCACGTTGCACGGCGTCGCCGCCTTCTTCGACCGCTTCACGATCTTCTTCTCGGTCATCCACTTCCGCGACGCCTATCCGGTGGGCTGGGTCGTGGTGGTGACGCTGCTCGTGCCGGCGCTGTGGCTGGCGTGCACCGACAGGGCGACCATCCCCCTGCTCGTCGTGCTAGCGGCCGCGCTGGGGGCCCTGGCCCAGATGGGCGTCATCACCGTGGCCTTCTCGGGGTCGGACCCCATCGACATCGTGCGCTTCGTGGCCCCCACCGTCCTGGCCTGTGGCCTGCTCCTGGTGGA
>DATJBC010000316.1:0-2797 GCA_035515515.1 Acidimicrobiales bacterium | reverse complement strand
TCGCCAGCCCATTCGGGCCCGGTCGACGTCGTCCTCGATCGGCACCCAGAGGCGGGCGAGCTGGGCCAGGTCGTAGGCGGCGCGGCCGGGGGCGGCGAACTCGAAGTCGAGCAGGCCGACGGCGACGCCGTCACGGAAGGCGACGTTCGAAGGCTCCACGTCGTTGTGACACACGAGCGTTCCGCCCGCTGGGTCTGCCAGAGCGTCGTTCCAGGCGAGACCACTCGGGTCGAATCGGCGTGCGGCGTCGTGCAAGCCCCGTAGCAGCCTGGCGACGGATCCCAATGCGGCGTCTGTCTGGCTCCACTGCGGATAGGGCGCCACGGGCACCTCGCCGTCGATGAACACGAGCCGCTCGCGTCCGTCTTCGTCGATCCCGACCGGCTCGGGCGCTCCCTCGAAGCCGGTGCGGCGCACCGTCCGCAGGAAGGCGTGGACCGAACTCGAGTACGGGCTCGACGGGCGAAGCACGTGCGTACCGGCGCGCACGACCCGGCCGGCGTTCGTCACCCCGCCGTCGAGCGGCCGCTCACCCACGCCCCACTCTGACAGAGGAGCGGCGTGGCCCGGCGCGATGACGCCCACGAGCGCATCGTGGCGCCTGAGGTCGCCTGCCCGCGGTGGCCTCGCACGGCCCGATCGGGGTGCCCAGAGGGGCACCGCTCCGTCGGTGGACCCTCCGGACGTGCCCGCCGGCCGGCCGACGGGCCCTGCTATGCTCACCGGGAGCGAGCGGCGCATCACGCGAGTCGTTTGCTGTTGTCGGTGGACTCGGGTCTCCCGCAAGCACCTGCGTGGCGAGACGAGGACATAGCGTGCCGAAAGGCGTCCCGACATGGTTCAACGCCGCCAAGGGCTACGGGCTCGTGATGCCCAACGACGTACGTGATGTGTTTCAGGTCCATGCGCTCGAAGGCTGAGGCCAGGGGATCCGAGGAGCGGCGGGAGCGCTCGGCACCACAAGCCGGCCCGACGGCCCGCCGATTCCGACGAGCGGGTGCACCCATACTGATTGGATAGACAAGGCATGGATCGCTCATCGACCCGGGCGCCGGACGAGCGCTTCAACTGGACCTCGTCCCTGCCGTTCCTCTTGTTCCACGCGGTACCGCTGCTCGCCGTCATCACCGGCGTCACGTGGAAGGCGGTGGCGATCTTCGGCACGCTGTACGCGCTCCGGATGTTCGCGATCACCGCTGGCTACCACCGGTACTTCGCCCATCGAAGCTACCGGGCGAGTCGTCCGGTCCAGTTCGTGCTGGCGCTCCTGGGGACGACGGCCGTTCAGAAGGGCCCGTTGTGGTGGGCAGCCCACCACCGTGCGCACCACCGCTTCTCCGACACCGAGAGGGACGTCCATTCGCCCCAGGAGGGGTTCTGGTGGAGTCACGTCGGCTGGATCCTCTGCGACCGCTACAAGGATGCCGACCTCAGCCTCGTCCGGGACCTCGTCGCCTTCCCCGAGCTTCGTGTGCTTGAGCGCATCAGCAGCGTCATGCCGTGGCTTCTCGCGGGGGCGTCGCTCTTGGTCGGCGGGTGGAGCGGGCTCGTCTTCGGGTTCTTCGGATCGACCGTCCTCCTGTGGCACGCAACCTTCACCATCAACTCGCTCAGCCACACCTTCGGTTCCCGCCGCTATGCCACGGGGGACACGAGCCGCAACAACCCGCTCCTCGCGGTGCTCACCTTCGGTGAGGGCTGGCACAACAACCACCACCATTACGCGGCATCCGCTCGTCAGGGCTTCTACTGGTGGGAGATCGATCTTTCTTGGTACGCGCTCAGGGGGTTGGCGGCCATCGGCCTGGTACGTGGCCTGCGCCAGCCCACGACAGCGGTCCTGGAGCGCAACCGGCTGCACGACGGCGCCTTCGATCTGGGCATGTTCAGGGCGGCATGGCGGCGCGCCGGCGCGGCGGTGGCCAACTCGGGCGCAATGGCGCGGGCACCCGTGTGCACCGCCGCCCACCTGGTCGGCGGTCGTCAGGCCGCGTTGGAGGCTGCGTTTCAGGCCAAGCGCCTCGCCCTCGAGGAGGCCGTCACAGCCTCGCTGCGCGCCGCCGAGGACCTGACCCGCGCCACGAAACTGGCGGGGCGCTCGGTGCCGGCGTCCTGAGCACGGCGCCGACGCATCTCCGCAGTCGTTGGCTCGGGCGCGGCCGGCGTGGAACACTGCACCCTGCTACAGCGCCGACGTCGAACACGAGGGACGAGGATGAGTGAACTGCTGCTGGCAGACGAACGAGAGGCGGTCGCCTCCGCCAGCCGGTACCTGGCCGAAAAGGGCCTCGTCATCGGGACGGCGGGGAACATCTCGGCCCGTCGTGACGATCTGATCGCGGTGACGCCCACTGGTTCTGATCTCGGGGATCTCACGGCCGAGATGATCACGATCATCGACCTGGCCGGGGAGGTGGTCGACGGCGAGTTCGCCCCGACCTCGGAGGTGCCCCTGCACACGGGAATCTATGCGGCAACGAACGCCCTCGCCGTCACGCACGCCCATGCCATGGCGTCGACCGCGCTGTCGTGCTGCCACGACGAGCTTCCCCCGCTGCACTACAGCTGCCTCGAGCTTGGCGGCGCTCCCCGTACGGCTGCGTACGCCACGTTCGGCTCACAGGAGCTGGCGGACAACGTGATCAAGGCGCTCGAGGGCCGCAACGCCGCCATGATGCAGAACCACGGCTCGGTGGCATACGGGTCGACCATGAAGGACGCCATCCACCGCCTCGAGCTCCTCGAATGGCTGGCAGAGCTCTTCTGGAGAGCATCGGCCATGGGGACCCCCAAGGTG
>DATJBC010000315.1:0-5481 GCA_035515515.1 Acidimicrobiales bacterium | reverse complement strand
CGCCGGGCCGGCGCTCAGGAGGCCGCCTCCCACACCCCTTCGGGTCGCAGCCCGCCGCCGATCATCCGGGCGATCTCCTCCCGCACCACCAGGAGGTCGTCGGCGTGGGTGACCCCGATGCAGCGCCCCGGGCCGTCGATCACGCGCACGCGCCCCGGGGCGTCGCCCGCGGCCCGGGCGTCGGCGGCGATCATCGTCCCCACGACCTCGGGGAGCAGGACCTCGCCGTCGCCGTCGAGGGCGGCGGCCTCGACGGTCCCGTCGGGCCCCACGGCGGGATGGGCGGCCCGCACGGCGCCCTCGAGGACGGGCCAGATCGAGGGCTGGAAGCCCCACAGGTTCATCGACACCGGGGTGTCGCCGGGCAGGGCGGCCGGCTCGAGCCCGTCACCCACGGCGAAGGTGCCGTCCGCCTGGCGCGTCACCTGGCGCCGCTCCACCAGCCGCTCCAACAGCCCGTCGGGCCGCACCGCGCACGTGCCGCGGGTGACGGGGTCGTCGCTGACGATGGTGTCGCGCAGGCGGTAGGCGACGATGGCGTGCTCGCGCCGGCCCGACAGGTGCCGCGCCAGGAGCCCCAGCGCCGGCGTGCCGTAGACGTCGTCGGAGTTGACCACGGCGAAGGGCGCCTCTCCCACCAGCGGGCGGGCGCACAGCACGGCGTGGGCGGTGCCCAGGGGCACGCCCTGGCGGGCGAAGGCGACGCGCACGCTGGAGGGGAACGAGCGCTCCACGTGGTAGGCGATGGCCGGGCCGGTCTGGCGCCCCAGGACGAGCACGACGTCGCCGAAGCCCGCCGCCAGGGCGTCGCCCGCGGTGAGGTCGATGACCGCCTCGCCGTGCAGGCCCACGGGGGCCAGCGGCTTGCACCCTCCGTAGCGCTTGGCCATGCCCGCGGCCAGCACCACGAGCACCGGCCGCGTGGCCGGGGCGTCGGCCGCGCTCACCCTCCCCACCGCAGTACGGCGCTGGCCCAGGTCATGCCGCCGCCGAACCCCGACATGAGCACGACCGAGCCGGGGGTGAGGCGCCCGGTCTCCAGGGCGTCGGCCAGGGCGAGGGGGATGGACGCCGAGGAGGTGTTGCCGTAGCGGTCGATGGTCACCACGCAGCGCTCGGCGGGGATCCCGAGGCGCTGGGCGGCCGCCGTGATGATGCGGGCGTTGGCCTGGTGCGGGATGAAGACGTCGACATCCGCGGGCGTGAGCCCGGCCCGGTCGAGGGCGCTGTGGGACGAGTCGACCACGACCCGCACGGCGTGGCGGAAGATCTCCTTGCCGTTCATGTACAGGTAGCCGCCGTGGTCGCACGACAGCAGGTGCCGGAGGGACCCGTCGGCGCCCAGGTCCCAGGCCAGCAGCTGGCCCGGCCCGTCGCAGGCCTCGAGCACCACCGCCCCGGCGCCGTCGCCCACGAGCACGGCCAGGCTGCGGTCGTCCCAGTCGGTGATGCGCGACAGCGTCTCGCTGCCCACGAGCAGCACGCGCCGCGCCCCCGCCAGCACGAGGCCGTGCGCGCTCACGAGCCCGTACACGAAGCCCGAGCACGCCGCGTTGACGTCGAAGGCGCCGCCTCTGACGCCCAGCCCGTCCTGCACGGTGGCCGAGGTTCCCGGCACCAGCGCGTCGGGCGTGGACGTGGCCAGCACGAGGACGTCGATGTCGGCGCCGGTGCGCCCCGCCCGCTCCAGGGCCGCCGCCCCGGCCGCCACGGCCAGCTCGGCGGTGGTGCCCCCGATGCGGCGCTCGCGGATGCCGGTGCGCTCGGTGATCCACTCGTCGCTGGTGTCGAGGCGCGCCGAGAGGTCCTCGTTGGTGACCACCTTGTCGGGGACGGCGATGCCCCACCCGGTGACGACGGCGCCCGCCATGGTGCTCAGCTGCGCTCGAGCACGTGGATCGCCACCAGCGCGGCGTCCCGGCCGCCCATGATCCCCCCGGTGTTGACGGCCGCCGCCAGCCTGGGCTCGGGGACCTGGCGTGCCCCCGCCGTCCCCCGCAGCTGGGCGACGAGCTCGGCCACCTGGCAGATCCCGGTGGCCCCCAGGGGGTGGCCGCGCGCCACCAGGCCCCCGCTGGGGTTGACGCACACGGCCCGGCCCCCGACGTCGGTGTGGCCGGCGGCGGTGGCCGCCCCCGCCTCCCCGGCGGCGAAGAACCCCAGCGACTCCAGGGCGTAGAGCTCCTCGGCGCTGGTGGCGTCGTGCAGCTCCACGACGTCGATGTCGGAGGGCCCCACCCCGGCCACCTTCCACACCTCGTCGGCCGTCTCGGCCAGGCGGTCGTGGTAGTCGAGCTCCCCGTTGCCCGAGCGGAGGACGCTGGCGCGCACCCGGGGCGCGGGCGCGGCGGCTCCCACCGAGAGCACGGCGGCGGCCGCGCCGTCGGTGAACGACGAGCACATGAGGCGCGTGAGCGGGGCCACCACCGTGGGGGAGGCGAGGACCTCCTCGGGGCTCACCTCCTGGCGGAACTGGGCGAGGGGGTTGCGCGCCCCGCAGCGGCGCGCCTTGGCCGCGGTGGCGGCGATCTGGGCGGGCGTGGTGCCCCGCTCGTCGACCTGGTGGCGCACCCAGGTGGCGTTGAGCGCCATGAGGAGGCTGCCGGCGTCGTTGGCCAGTCGCTCGCGCAGCACCACGCGCTCGTCGGCGGGCAGGCCGTCCTCGATGCCGGCGATGGTCTCGGCCCGGTCCCCGGTCCACATCTTCTCGACGCCCACCACGAGCACGGGCGACTGCCCGGCGCGCGCCGCCATCACCCCGAGGTGCAGGGCCGAGGACCCGCTGGCGCAGGAGTTGTCCACGTTGACCACGCCGGTGGTGCCCAGGTCGAGCGGGCGCAGCCAGCTCTGGCCCCGGATGCACGCCTGCTCGCACAACCTGCCCCCCAGGGCGTTGGCCACGATCACGAGGCCGATGTCCCCGGCGGCCAGCTCGGCGTCGGCCAGCGCGTCGCGCACGGCGGCCGTCGCCATGGCGTCGGGCGTGAGGTCACGGCGGTCCATGGGCGTCATGCCGATACCGACGACGCTCACGTCCTGGTGCACTGCGACCTCACCTCTCCACGCCGGTGGTCGCCGACTCGTCCCGGGCCGGTCCCACCGGTCGGCCGTCGCCGGGGCACGCGACGAGGCCGGCGAACTCGCCGGCCAGGTCCTCGAATTGTAGCAGCGGGTCGTCGGCGGTCACGAAGACCGCGACGTGCGACGCACCCGCCTCGACGAAGCGGGCCAGCGCGCCGGCACAGGCGCGCGCACCCCCGGCCACGAGGTGCCGGGCGAAGCGCGGCGCGGGCAGCCCGTAGAGCGACGCCATCCACGACAGCCCGCGCTCGACCGCGTCGGCGCCGCCCACCGACACGAAGGCCACGACGGCGCGCGCCACCGCCGTCGGGGCCCGCCCGGCCCGGTCGGCCTCCTTGTCGAGGCGGTCCTGGGCGGCCCCGTACTCGGCGGGGGAGAGGAACAGCGGGATCCAACCGTCCCCCCGGCGGGCGGCGCGCCGCAGGGCGGCCTCGCTCGACCCGCCCACCCACACCGGGATGGGCCCGGGGGCGGGCAGCTGGGCGTAGGGCTCGTGCGCCGGCGGCGCCCAGGCCCGGCGCAGGGCGTCGATCCCCTCGTCGAGGCGGGCCCCCCGGGTGGCGAACTCGGCACCCGCCGCCGCGTACTCCCCGCGATGGGTGCCCACCCCCACCCCGAGCACGAGGCGCCCTCCCGACAGGTGCGCCAGGGCGGCGGCCTCCTTGGCCACCGAGGCGGCCTGGCGCAGCGGCAGCTGCAGCACGCACGGCCCCACGGCCGCCGTGGCGGTGGCGGTGGCGGCCACGGTCAGCGCCCCGAAGGCCTCCAGGGCGGGGCCGTGCCAATAGAGATGGTCACACGCCCACAGGGCGCGGGCCCCCGACGCCTCGGCGGCCCGGCACGTGGCGGCCAGGGCGGCCGCCCCGGGGAGGCCGGCGCGGCCCTGGGGGAAGGTGGGCAGGATCAGGCCCAGGCCCCCGGGCCGGGGGCCCGCCCGCCGGTGGGCAGGTGCGACCGGCGCGTCGGAGGGCACGCCGCATGGTAGCGGGGGCCGAAGTTGACGGTCCGTCAGATCTGGCGCCCCACCTGGGCCGGGGCGCCGGCGTGCGCCGACGGCGCCCCGTCCACGGCACAATGGAGTGGTGACCCAGGACCCGGTGGTGCGCCAGGGCCCCGCAGCCGGGGCCGGCACGCTCGGCGACGACGAGCGTGCCACCCGCGAGCGGGACCTGCGCGAGCTGGTCGAGCTCATGCGCCCTGCCGTGCAGGCCGACGGGGGCGACCTCGAGCTGGTGTCGTTCGACGTGGAGCGGGGCGTGGTCGAGGTCCAGCTGCAGGGGGCCTGCAGCTCGTGCGCCATCTCCTCGGCCACGCTGCAAGGTGGCGTGGAGCGCATCCTGCGCGGCCGCCTGGACTGGGTGACCGAGGTGATCGGCGGCGTCGACGAGGACGCCGACCCCTTCGCCAGCGCGTCGCTGGGCCGCGGCGGCTACGTGCCCCGCGACGTCTAGGGCGCGCTCCGCCGCTCCCCGCCCTCCGGTCCCGCCCGCTCCGGCCCGCGCCGGGGCCTGCCCCCCCTCGGCTCAGGCGGCCAGGTCGGACTCCTCGACGGACCCGTAGCGGACGATCGGCTCGAAGAGGTCGATCACCGAGCGGTCGGGGTCGGTGATCCCCCGCAGCGCCGGGGTGGCCAGGCGCCGCGCCGCGAAGCGCCGCGCCACGGCGGCCTTGCGGGCGTTGCCGTCGCGCCCCAGGGCCCACGCCGCCTCCTCGACGAGCAAGGAGCCCTGCACCGTGTCGGCCAGCAGCTCGGCCAGCCGCCGGCTGTGCAACAGGGCCAGGTCGTCGGGGGCGCCCTCGAGATAGCTGATGGCGCTGCGGGCGTCGGCGAGGGCGCCCGCCACGGTGTCGAGCGGAGCGGCCAGCACCTTGTGGCCGGCCGCGGTGTCCAGGGCGCGCTCCACGCGCGCCAGCAGGGCGACGTGTGCCTGCTCGCCGCGCATGGCCCGGCGCACGTCGACGCACAGGATGTTCTCGGTGCCCTCCCAGATGGTGTGGCACTGCGCGTCGCGCAGCTGGCGGGCCATGGGCCAGTCCTCCATGTACCCGTTGCCCGCCAGCACCTCGAGCCCGTTGGAGGCGGCCCACAGCGCCGTCCGGGTGCAGCGCATCTTGGCCAACGGCACGAGGATGCGGCGCAGCAGGCGACCCGACTCGGCGTCCTCGGCGGCGCGCGTGGCCGCCGCGCACTCGTAGGTGTGGGCCATGCCGGCCTCGAGGTCGACGAGCATGTCGACCAGGGTCTCTCGCACGAGGGGATAGCTGTCGATGCGGTTGCCGAACTGGGCGCGCCGGCCGGCGTAGATGGCGGCTTCCAGGAACGAGCGCCGGTGGATGCCCAGGCCCATGAGCGCCACCCCGAAGCGGCTGCCGTTGACCATCTCCATCATGCGGTTGATG
>DATJBC010000314.1:0-10856 GCA_035515515.1 Acidimicrobiales bacterium | reverse complement strand
CGTGCTGTTCGGCACAGCAACGCCGGTCGAGGACCCCGACGAGAAGATGCGGGCCCTGTCGGCCATCGTCGACCACGTGACGCCAGGACGGAGTGCCGACGCCCGTCCGCCCACCGCGTCCGAGCTGCGGGCCACGGCCGTGGTGCGCTTCCCCATCGAGGAGGGGTCGGCCAAGGTGCGCAGCGGGGGCCCGATCGAGGAGCCCGAAGACCTCGACCTGCCCGTCTGGGCGGGGGAGATCCCCCTGGCGCTGACGGCGGGCGATCCGCGCCCCGACGCCGGCCTGGACGACGTCGCCGTGCCCGCCTACGTCACGGACTACCGGCGCCCGGTGTCGCCTGCGCCGGCCGATGCGGCCCGGCCCGGCCGTGCGGCGCCGCCGGCGCCCGGTGGGTGACCGGCCCCTCAGCGCGAGCGCGACGGTGCCCGTCGACGGCGCGCCGTTCCCGGCCCGTCCTCCGCCGCCAGGCGCGAGGCCAGCTGCCGCGAGATGTCGAAGGCCCTCGCCATGTCGCTCAGGCTGGCTCCCTGGTCCACTCCCAGGGCGAACATCGCCACCCGGGCGTTGTGCCTGGCGTCGGTGAAGCGGTCCAGCGCCTCGGTGGTCTGCGGGCGCAGGTGCGGGCCGCCCAGGCGGTCCAGGGCCTCCACGACGGGAACACCCCCTTCCACCAGGCGACTCATGTTGGCCAGCACCCGCTCGAACCGCACCAGGACGCCCCGGAGGCTCTTCGCCGATTCGATGAGCTCCGTATTGCGCCGAACCAGCTCGTCGACCTTGTTCGTCATCTCGATCTCGCCCCCGTTCAGCGACCGGGAGACTAGTTCGATCATCGAACAATTCCCACTTCGCGTCGGGCGCCCGCGTTGGGCCCAGACGCGGAAGTGCCCCTCCAGGAGAGGGGCACTTCCGCGGGTTTCATGCGCCGCCAAGAGGTCCAAGCCAGTCACTGGGGGGCGGACCGAACCTCCGGCGCCACAGCATGGCAAAACCGACGCCAATTGTCAACGCCCCTGGACATCGGCACGCCCTCTTCCTGGGCTGTCGCCCGTCACTGACCACTGACACAGGACAGCCCGCCCGCCCGCCTGCGTGAATCTACCTAGGGCATTCCTCCGTGGACGGTGGGGGCCCGGCGCCGTACCGTCACCGTATTGAGTTCAAGCGACTCCGGGCCCCCTGACACCTCGGAGCCGCCGTCGGGGACAACGGCTGGGCGACGGGCGACGCGGCCCGCCGTTGTGCCCGACCTCTTCTCCTCGCCCGCGCCCGGTGCGCGCGGCGCGGATCCCGAAGCCGTGGCCCTCGGGGCCCTGTCGCTTCGGGCGCTCGCCCCGCAGATCCTCACCGGCGGGGTGGCGCCCCTGGCCGTCTACCTGGTGGCCCGCCACGCCGGCGTGGGCGATGCCGCCTCGCTGGCGTTGTCGTGCGGGCCGCCGGCGGCGTCCGTGGCCGTCAGCTGGGCCCGGCGGAGGCGGCTCGACCCGATCGGGGCCATCGCCCTGGTGGGCATCGTGGCCGGCCTCCTGTCGATGGCCGTCCTGGGGGGCAACGAGCTCGTGCTCAAGATGCGGGACTCGGTAGTGACCGGGCTCTTCGGCTCGCTCTGTCTGGTCAGCCTGGCCCTTCCCGGCAGGCCCGCCATCTTCGTCATGGGCCGGGCCCTCACCGCCGGCCGGGGCCGCCACGGGGTGGCCGCCTTCGACAGCCTGTGGGACGAGCCCGAGGCGCGCCGGGTGTTCGTCGTGCTCACGGCCACCTGGGGCGTGGGGTTGGTGGGGGAGGCCGCCGTGCGCGCCGCGCTGGCGCTCAGCCTCCCGACGGGCCCGTTCCTGGCCGTCACGCCCGTGCTCGGCTGGACGGTGATCGGGGGGCTCATCGCCTTCACCGTCGCCTACGTGCGCGCCCGGCGGCGCGACGTCCCGAACCCGGCCGGCGCCACGCCCGCGGGCGACGGGCCGTCGGCCCTGGCGTCGGCGCGCGCCGACGACTGAACTCGGGGGAAAGGGCGCGCGCCGAGCGGATCAGGCGGGAGGACCAGGGCGGCGGGCCAGGACGACGCTGACACATTGCTGTGCGCGCCGTCCCTCGCCCAGCCGTTCTCCCCGATAGCGACTCCAAGGGCGACAGGGTGTCAGGGGGACCCCAGAGTCACTCAATGCGGCCACGATACGGGCGCCGCGGCCTCCGGTCGACGGTGACAACGCGTACGTGAATACACCTGCGACGGCCACACGCGGCGAGCGGCCCCTCGTTCTCAGGATCCACCAAGAACGTGCCCGGCGGACGTGGTAAGCCTGGGGCGACACCAGGACAAGAGGGGGAACTGCCGTGGCCCAGATGATCCGCAAGAGTCTCGACGCGCCCGAGGAGGTCCGGCCCTTCGAGGGCGGCAAGGGCCAGGTGGCGCTGGTCAACCTCGACGCCGGCCCCGTCGGCCGGGCGACCTTCGAGCCCGGCTGGCGCTGGAGCGAGCACGTGAAGCCGATCGCCAAGACCGACAGCTGCCAGGCGGCCCACCTCGGCTACTACGTGTCGGGTCGCATGAAGGTCGTGATGGACGACGGCGAGGAGGCGGAGTTCGGCCCCGGTGACTTCGCCGTCATCCCCGCCGGCCACGACGCCTGGGTCGTGGGGGACGAAGCCTGCGTGGTGATCGACTGGCAGGGGTTCGCCGACTACGCCAAGCGCTGAGGGCGGCCCGGACCTCCCGCTGCGCCGGGCTCAGCACGACCGGCGCAGGACGAGGGCCTTCGCCAGGGCGGCCCACTCGTAGGCGACGTCGTAGGGGAGGGCGGACAGCGGGTCGTCGACGGGCGCCACCACCAGCTGCACCGAGGTGCACCGCTTGAAGAGGAGCCGCGCCCGCGTGGCCTGACTGCGCTCGGGCACGACGATCACGCGGGTCCAGTGCCGGCGGGCCGCCAAGGCGGCCACGTACTCGGCTTCGCCGCGGGTGTCGAGGGGATGGGCCCGGAAGCAGATGATCGTGACGCCCGCCACGTGCGGGGGGCACGGCACCGGGGGGTTGCCGCCGCGCGAGATCACCGCCACCGGTGCGTAGCCCGCCCGGGCCAGCGCCAGGGCGTGGTGCGCCCGCTTCTGGCCGGGGTCGCCACCCAGCGCCACCACGGCGTCGACCCGGCGGGGGCTGTCCACCGGCGACCACACGAACAGCCGGGCCGTGGCCGCCGCCAGCAGGACGATCACGACCACCCCGACGGCGAGCAGCCGTCGCCCCCGCCGGGATGCTGGTCGGAGGCGCACGGCCTCACACTGCCATCGGAAGCCGCCCCGTCCCAAGAGCGCCCGGCTCGGCCAGCCATACTTCGCACCCATGGCCTGGGGGCGGTCCCTCGAATGGAGCAGCCCGGCCCGCACGCGCCTGGCGGACGCGCTGGGGGTGCTGTGGGTGCTGGGCGCAGCCGGGGCCGTCATGGCACCCGCCCTCGCCCACGGCGCCTACCTGGGCTCCTTCGACTGGGTGGCGCGCTTCGGCCTGTCGCGCGACCCGACGGTGGTGGTGCACAACCGCCAGGCCTTCGACCAGATCACCGAGTTCATCCCGTGGACCAACCTGGCCTGGACCCAGATGCACCACGGCGTGCTCCCGTTGTGGAACCCCGACAGCGTGCTGGGCACGCCCCTGGCGTTCAACTGGCAGTCCGGCGTCTTCAGCCTGCCCGCCCTGGTCGGCTACCTCTTCCCGCTGCACCTGGCGTACACGGTCCAGGTCATGGCGACCCTGGTGATCGCGGGCACCGGCGCGTACGTGCTCGGTCGCCTCCTCGGCATGGGGGTGCTCGGGTGCGCCATGGCGGCCACGGTCTTCGAGCTGAGCGGGCCCTTCTTCGGCTGGCTGGGATGGCCGATCTCGGCCGTGATGTCGTGGACGGGGTGGCTCTTCGCCGCCGTCGTGGTGGTCGTGCGCGGCCGGCACCGGCTGGGCGGGGTGGCCTTCTTCGCCGTCGTCGTGGCCGCCGCGGTCTACGCCGGCCAACCGGACATGCTCGTGATCCTCGGGCTGAGCGCGGCGGTGTTCCTGGCCGCCCTGCTCCTGGCCCGCGCCCCCGCCCTGGGCGGCACGGGCCCCATCCGCCGGCCTCTCGGCGACGTCGTGGCCGGGGCGGTGGCCGGTGCCGCCCTGGGCGCCCCCCTGCTCCTGCCCGGAGCCCAGCTGATCTCGGGGTCCCTGCGCAGCGGCAAGCGCCTCAGCCCGGCGCTGCCGGCCGGGGACCTGTCGCGCCTGGTGTTCCAGGGCTTCGACGGCCTGCCCGTGGCGGGCAGCCACTGGTTCGGCCAGAACTACTACACCAAGACCGTCGTGTACGTGGGCGTCGTCGCCCTGGGGTTGGTGGTCGTGGCCGTGGTGGGCGCGCTGGCACTGGGGCTGCACCGCCGCCCCGTCGCCGCCTTCGGCGTGCTGGCGGTGGTGATGGGCGGCATCGTCTACATCCCCGTCGTGGAGTCCGCCCTCGACGGCCTTCCCCTGTTCGGCGAGGTGCTGTGGCGGCGCGCCACGGTGCCCCTCGCCTTCGCCCTGGCCGTCCTGGCCGGGCTGGGCGCCGACACGCTCATGCACCTGCGGGCCCGCCGCGACGCGCCCCGCTGGCTGGGGGGCGCCTTCGCCGCCGGCGCGGTGGTCCTCGCCCTCATCTGGGGGTTCGGGCGGGGCCATCTCCCGCCCGACGAGGCCTCCATCCGGGCCCGGAGCTTCCTGTGGCCGGCGGCATCGGTGGTGGCGGGGCTCGTCGTCGTGGCCGCCATGGCGCTGGCGGGCCGTCGCCGGCCCGGGGGGGTGTCGGGCGACCACCACTGGCGCCGCGTGACCCGCGTGGCGGTGGTCGTCCTCCTGGCCGGCGAGACGGCCTTCCTGGTGGGCGCGGGAGCGCCGCTCGTGTCCTCTAGCGCGACCTACGCCACGCCCACCCCGGCCGAGCGCCTCCTGGCCCGCACCGTCGGGTCGGCCGTCGTCGGATTCGGCACCAACGCCTGCTTCAGCCAGCAGCTGGGCATCGTCCCCGACCTGAACGCCGCCTACGGCGTGGCCGAGTTCGCCGACTACGAGCCGCTCATCCCCAAGGCCTACGACTCGTCCTGGCGCGACGCCACGGGACAGGCGTCGGCCCCCGCCGTGTACGCCGGGGTCCCCTTCTCGGTGTTCTGCCCGGCCGTGACCGACGCCGCCGTGGCGCGCCGCTACGGGGTGTCCTTCGTGCTCGAGCCCCTGGGGGCGCACGTGCCCGCCGGCCTCAGCTTTGTGCGCATCGTCGGGGACGAGGAGCTCTACCGCGTCCCGGGGGCGGGCGCCGCCACGGTGGTGCCCCTCGCCGCCGGTGGGGGCGCCCCGGGGCTCGACGCGCCCGGCGTCCCCGTCCCGGTGCTGCGGCGCGACCGCGGCTCCACATGGACGCTCACCACCGACACCAAGGGCCCGGCCGTGGTGCGGCTCCGGCTGACCGACGTCCCCGGCTGGCACGCCGAGGTGGACGGCCACCCCGTGGCCATCAGCCCCTTCGCCCAGGTCATGATGCAGGTGCGCGTCCCGGCAGGACGCCACACGGTCACCGTGCGCTATGGCCCCACGACGTTCGACCTGGGCCTCGGCCTGGCCGCGCTGGCCGCCGTGGGGCTCGTGGTGGCGACGGCGTGGGGGTCCCTGCGCCGGCGGAGCCGGCCCGTCCTCAGCCGATGGTGATGGTGCCGCTCAGCTTGAGGGAGTGGAAGCCGTGCCCCGCGCACGTGGCGGCGAAGGCATGCGGTGTGTCCGTCGTGTACAAGGACATCGACGCGGAGCCGCCGAACGACTCCGTCGGAGCCACCGATCCGGTCAGCGCGAGACCGCGGTCACCACTGCCGTTGCTCACCACCTGCTCGCTGGACACCTCGAAGGCGCTGGGCGAATAGGTCGCCTTTCCGCGGAACATACGGTTTCCCAGGGTCTGGGTGTAGGTCCCCCTCCACTGCAGGTTCACGGCCGGGGGAAGCGAGTTGACGGGCTGGCAGTTGAGCTGGCTGGCCGAGAACGCCGCGGTCGACGACGTCTTCTGCACCTTGGCGGAATGGATGGACACGCGCGAATCGCTGGTGTGGCAATTGGAGATGCGCACAGACGTGTGCTTGGCCTGGCCTCCACTGTTGGTCATGGGAGGGGAGTACTTCACCCTCACGGAGATGGCACACCTCACCGAGCCCGGGGCGGGACCCTGGAACTTCGACGGCTTGGTCCTGTGTCCGGCAGCCGCCGGAGTGGCCGACAGGGCGAGGAGCCCCGCCACGAGGACGACTGACAGTGCGACCATCCGTTGCCGCTTCATGGGGACCCCTTCGCGGTGGGCCTCACCTGCAAACAGAATCCTGACACCTGGCTTCTAGCGCGTGGCGGACCGTGGATACCTCCTCAATCCTGACGAACTTCCCCGGCTCGATCCTGAGGAGCTTCCACGGGCCGGCGCCCATCCCTGGCCGGACGTCCGCCGGGGCTCGGTGCCCGCAGCAAAACGGAGCGAGTCGGCCACTGCCCGTAGCGGGAGAGGGCGTCGAGCCGGCCCCGATGTCAGCAATTCCTGTCATAAATCCTGGTCACGGCCGAGTTGAGTTCGTCACTTTTGATGAAGACACCGGCAACCCCCCTTTCATACGCTCCGGTCGCCCCCCAGGGGGCCGCGACAGGGAAGACGGGGTGGCGGGGCCCGCGGGCAGCGCCATGGGGGACGACGCGAGAGGAGCGCGCAATGCGTTTAGCGCGCACCACCGATCAAGCGGTGGCAGCCACAGCACGTTCGACGACGCGCGGCGGGCGCCACAGCGTCCTGCCCTTGTTGGCGGCACTATCCATCTTCGCGTCGGCCACACTCGTCGACATCGTGCTCGCCACCCAGGCCAGCGCGGCCACCACCGAGCTGTACTCGTGGGGGGACAACTCGGCGGGCCAGCTGGGGACGGGCAACACCGTCAACTCAACGACGCCGACCAAGGTGCAGCTGCCCACGGGCGTCACCGCCACCGCGGCCGCCGCCGGGGCGGACTTCAGCCTGGCGGTGGGATCGGACGGCAACCTCTACGCCTGGGGCGACAACGGCAACGGACAGCTGGGCAACAACTCCACCACGAGCTCGACGACGCCGGTCGTCGTGGCCATGCCGTCGGGCGTCACCGCCACCTCGGTGGCCGCCGGAGCGGCTCACAGCGTGGCGCTGGGGTCGAACGGCAAGGTCTACGACTGGGGCTACAACGGCTTCGGCCAGCTGGGCAACGCCAGCACCACGAACTCGAACCACCCTGTGGTTGCGGCCCTCCCGGCAGGCACCACGGTCGTCGCCGTGGCCGCCGGGCAGGACATGTCAGAGGCGATGACGGCCGGCGGACTGGTCTACGCCTGGGGTGACGGCGCCACCGGGGCCCTCGGGGACGGCAAGAACGTCAACGAGACCATCCCCGTCGAGGTGAACGTGGCCAGCGTCACGGCGCTGGCGGCCGGCGGCTACCACAGCCTGGTGATCGCGGCGGGCACCGTGTACGCCTACGGCTACGGCGCCTTCGGACAGCTGGGCAACGGCGCCGTGAAGAACGCCGCCACCCGCGTGAAGGTCGACCTGCCTACCGGCGTGAACGGCACCGCGGTGGCCGCCGGGCTCTACTTCTCCATGGCCATCGGCTCGAACCACCGGCTGTACGCGTGGGGTGACAACACCTACGGCCAGCTCGGCAACGGGACCGAGACCTCCTCGTCCGAGCCCGTCCTCGTCAACATGCCGGCGGGGGTGACCCCCGTGTCGATCGCCGCGGCCGCCTACAGCGCCTATGCCATCGGGTCCGACGGCAACCTCTACGCCTGGGGTTACAACGGCCTCGGCGGCCTGGGCAACGGCAACACCACGGACAGTGCCACGCCTGTGCAGGTGGCGCTGTCGCCGGTGGCCAAGCCGCCCAACGCGGTTTCGTCCGGGAGCTCCGCCTCGCACGCCTTCTCCATCGCGCCGCCGACGCCCGCCCCGACCACCACCACCGTGTCGACGTCACCCCCGTCGATCACCTACGGCCAGACGGTGACGATCACCGCCGCCCTGAGCCGCTCCGACGGCGGAGGGACCATCAGCTTCTCGAGCGGCTCCTCCATCAGCGGGTGCAGCGCCGTGCCCATCGCCCTGGTGGGCGGCACCTACCAGGCCCAGTGCTCGACGACGTTCCCGGCGGGCACGTACCCGATCACGGCCACCTACACCGGCGACACCCTGTACGCCACGAGCACGTCGAGTCCCGTGAGCTTCACGGTCAACCCGGCGCCGCTGGTGGTGACGGCGTCGTCGGCGTCCATGACCTACGGCGGGACGGCTCCGACGGTCACCCCCTCCTACACGGGCTTCGTGAACGGTGACGACCCGAGCGACTTGAGCACTCCGCCGGCCTGTACCACCACGGCGACGTCGTCCAGCCCGGTGGGCGCCTACGACAGCTCCTGCTCGGGCGCCGTCGACCCGAACTACACGATCAGCTACCAGACCGGCACGACCACGGTCGGCCCCGCCCCGTTGTCGATCACCGCGGCGTCACCGTCCATGACCTACGGCGGCTCCGTGCCCACCGTCGACGCCTCCTACGCGGGCTTCGTCAACGGAGACGACGCGTCGTCGCTCACCACGGCCCCGACGTGCTCCACCACGGCGACGTCGTCCAGCCCTGTGGGCAGCTACGACAGCTCGTGCTCGGGCGCGGTGGACGCCAACTACACCATCAGCTACACAGACGGAACGGTGGCTGTCGGCGTGGCGCCGCTCGTGATCACCGCCTCCTCGGCGTCGGAGACCTACGGGAGCGCGCCGCCCGCCATCACGCCGTCGTACTCGGGCTTCGTGAACGGTGACGACGCGTCGTCGCTCACCACGCAGCCGACCTGCACGACGACCGCCACCGCCGCCAGCCACGTGGGCACCTACGACACGTCGTGCTCGGGCGCCTCGGACCCGAACTACGGCATCACGTACTCCGACGGCTCCATCACCGTCACCCCGGCGCCGCTCACCGTCACGGCCAGCTCCGGCATGTCGGCGTACGGCGGCACACCTCCGGCGGTGACGCCCATCGTGACCGGCCTGCAGAACGGCGAGTCGGCCTCGGTGCTCGGCTCCGGGCTGACCTGCTCCACGACGGCCACGGCCTCGAGCTCCGTGGGCACCTACGCCACGTCCTGCTCGGGGGCGGTCGACGCCGACTACGCCATCACCTACGTGGACGGCACCACGACCGTGAACCCGGCCCCGCTGACCATCACGGCGGCCTCGGGCACGATGACCTACGGCAGCTCGGTGCCGGTCATCACGCCCACCGTCACCGGCCTGCAGAACGGTGAGTCGGCCTCGGTGCTGGGAGCCGGCCTGGCCTGCTCCACCACCGCCACACCCACGAGCCCCGTGGGCAGCTACGACAGCACGTGCTCGGGCGCGGTGGACGCCAACTACGCCATCAGCTACGTCGACGGCTCGGTGGCGGTCACGGCGGCGTCCCTCGACATCACCGCTTCCTCGGGCTCCATGACCTACGGGGACGACCCGCCGGACATCAACCCGATCGTCTCCGGGCTCCAGAACGGGGAGACGGCGGCTGTGCTCGGCGCCGGCCTCCTGTGCACCACGGCGGCCACCTCGGCCAGCCCCGTGGGCAGCTACGCCAGCGCCTGCGGGGGCGCGGTGGACGCCAACTACATCTTCAACTACACGCCCGGCTCCGTCACCGTGAACCCGGCGCCGTTGCAGGTCACGGCGTCGTCGGCCACGCAGCCCTACGGCACCGCCCCGCCGACGATCACGGCCTCGTACTCGGGCTTCGTGAACGGTGACACCGCGTCGTCGCTCACCACGGCCCCGACGTGCTCCACCACGGCCACGGCTTCCAGCCCCGTGGGGAGCTACGACAGCTCGTGCTCGGGCGCCGTGGACGCCAACTACACGATCACCTACCAGACCGGCACGGTGCAGGTCGCCGCGGTCACGGTCGTGGTCACGGCGTCCTCGGGGTCGATGACCTACGGCGGGAGCGTGCCCGCCGTAGGCCCGTCGTACTCGGGCTTCGTGAACGGTGACGACGCGTCGTCGCTCACCACGGCCCCGACGTGCTCCACCACGGCCAGCTCCTCGAGCCCGGTGGGCAGCTACACGAGTTCGTGCTCCGGCGCGGTGGATCCGAACTACAGCTTCAGCTACGTGGACGGGTCCGTCCAGGTGAACCCGGCGCCGCTGACCGTGGCCGCCTCCTCGTCGTCCATGACCTACGGCGGCTCCACCCCGGTCATCCTGCCCCTGTACTCGGGCTTCGTGAACGGGGACAACGCGGCGTCGCTCACCACCCAGCCGACGTGCTCCACCACGGCCGGCTCGTCCAGCCCCGTGGGGACCTACCCCAGCTCGTGCTCGGGAGCCTCGGACACCAACTACACGATCACCTACGTCAACGGCGCCGTCGTCGTCGGCAGCGCGGCCCTGGTGGTCAGCGCCTCGTCGGGGTCGATGACCTACGGCGGGAGCGTGCCCACGATCACCGCTTCGTACTCGGGCTTCGTGAACGGTGACAGCGCGGCGTCGCTCACCACGGCCCCCACGTGCTCCACCTCCGCCGGCTCCTCGAGCCCGGTGGGGGCCTACGACACCACGTGCTCGGGGGCCGTGGACGCCAACTACACGATCACCTACGTCAACGGCTCGGTCCAGGTGAACCCGGCCCCGTTGTCGGTGACGGCGTCCTCGGGGTCGATGACCTACGGCGGGTCGCCGCCCGCCGTCACGGCCTCCTACGCGGGCTTCGTGAACGGTGACGACGCATCGTCGCTCACCACGGCCCCCACGTGCTCCGCCACCGCCGG
>DATJBC010000313.1:0-3827 GCA_035515515.1 Acidimicrobiales bacterium | reverse complement strand
CTCGTAGACGGTGCCGGCCATGGCCGCCCCCGCCACGCCCAGGCCCAGCACCCGCGCCAGCACGTAGACGCCCGTGCCCGCCAGCGCCAGGGTGACGAGGACCTGCACGGTGTAGGCGAGGTGCAGCGGGGCCAGGTAGCTCACCAGCCCGGGGAGGCCGAACACCCCCGACTGCCAGTTGAACGCCAGCGGCATCCCCAGCGCGTTGTAGGGGTCCCACAGCGGCAGGTGGCCGTGGTGGACCTGGGTCCACGCCAGACTGGACCAGGGGATGATCTCGGCGATCTGGTCGGTGGCCTGCACGTTGTGGGCGACCACGCCGGGCTGCTGGGCCAGCCCGTAGCGGGCCAGGAGGTCGAAGGGGCCGAGCGAGGCGCCGTGCGCCAGGGCGGGGGCCATCACCGCGCCGGCCGCGCCCAGCACCCACACCAGGCCCAGCAGGTCGCGCAGCCACGGCACCGCCAGCGCGCGCCCCACGGCCGAGCCCCCCAGGAGCGGGCGGGTTCCCCCCATCGCCCTCAGTCTCGGCCACATCGGCGGCGGGCCACAACAGGGTGCGCCCGGTGGCGTTCCCCCGGCTCTCAGCCGTGGACGTGGGTGCCCAGGAGGTAGAGGTCCCAGAACGACACGAGCGTGGTCGCCAGCGTCAGGCTGTAGACGATGGTGGGCGACACGTCGCGCCGGGCGGCGCGTGCGGCCGGCAGCCGCGGTGCGAGCCCACCCCCGTAGGCCAGCACCACGGGCGTGCCCGCGCCGGACACGCCCGCCGCCACGGTGCCACCCGGGCGTCCGCGGGCGCTGCTCACCGAGACCGGTGCCCGGCGTCGGGCGCCGCCATGCCCGCCAGGGTGGCGTAGGCCGTGACGCCGGCATGGGCCCGCGACAGCCGCATGCTGTCCATCACGAGCAACGCCTGGCGCCCGAGGACGAGGAGCACGAGGGCCATGGCCATGTACCAGTCGACCCGGGTGAGGTGGCGCCCCAGCTCGATCTCCACCGCCGCCGCACCCAGGGCCAGCAGGACCACGACGTAGGGGACCACCAGCGACACCACCGACGGCGGCTCGTCCGGCGCGGCCCGCGCGGGCAGCTCCTCGGGCCGCGTCCCGCAGTAGGCGCCCACCGCCACGAGCAGGTAGGCCACGATCCAGCCCTCGTCGAGCATGTTCCCGCTGGCGTAGTTCTTGACCTCGGTCATGTAGGTGTAGGTGCTGTCGGAGATCGCCATGACCAAGATCCCCCCCAGCACGAACCACAGCGCTTGGCGGCCGCGGGGCTCGAGGGCCCGCAGGATGAGCACGACCAGCGCCAGCATGACGATGTCGCCGAAGGGGTAGGCGACGTCGACCACCCCCCCGATGGTGGACAGGTCGCTGTGGCGCCACAGCGGCCCGAGCACGACGGTCCACCCGAGGAAGGCCACCGCCGTGGCCATGACGAGGCCGTCGATGGTGGCCCGCGCCCGGCGGATGGCGCTGTCGTGCATGGCGGGGTGCACGAGCAGGGCCGCTACCGTCACGGGGATGGCCGACAGGTACCCGACGTCCGCCCACGAGGGCACGGGCACGGGCTCGTTGAGCACCAGGTCGTAGACGGCCCACAGCGTCTCCGCCAGCGTCCAGGCGGCGCAGGCCCAGCCGAGCAGGCCCCAGAAGAGCCGCAGCCGGCCGCCGTGGCGGCGGGCGGCGCGCAGGCACAGGGCGGCGGCGGCGCCGGCCGCCAGCGCCGTGGACAGGTCGTCCACGTACAAGGTGGCCTCCGCCCCGAAGAACCGCAGCCCGATCCACAAGGCGCACACGCCCGCGGCCAGCCCGGCGGCGGCCAGGGCCCATCGGACCCGGATCCCGGTGGCGAGGTCCATACCCAGGGAGTCGGCACCGCCGGCCACCGTCTTTACGGCCCGGCGCCCGGGGGCGGCTCCCAGGCAGGGCCCCGGGGCGTTGTTGGGCGGTCGCTGGGCGGTGGTCCGGGCCTCAGCCGGTCAGCGCCGCCGGCTGCTCCCCGTGGCGGCCACGAGCTGGTCGACCCCCATTAGCGACCGAGCAGCCACCGGGACACCCGCTGCGCCGGGCGCTGGACGCGCTCGAGGCGGCGGGCCATCTCCGGGGTGAGCCCCCCGGTGGGCCCGATGAGGGCCATGCGGAAGGCGACCCGCCGGGGCCCGTCGACGAGGACGAACATCACCAGGCCGGCGGCGATGAGCACGACGCCCAACACCCCCACCCAGCCCAGGCCGGAGCTGGCCCCGGTGAAGGCCAGGCTGCTCGAGGGGGCCGTCACCGGCTGCGCCCCGCCGCCCCCGCCGCCCGCGCCCGTGGCCGCCGTCGTCACCGGAGCGGCCTGCGTGGTGCTCGAGGAGCGCGCCGTGGTCGTGGTGCCGGGGGCGGCCGTCGTGGTGGTGGACCCCGACGTCGTGGTCGAGCCCGGTGCGGCCGTCGAGGTCGTGCTGGAGGGCGTCCCCTCCGACGGCGGGCTCGTGGTGGAGGACGTGTCGCCCCCCGCCGACGTCGTCGACGAGGCGGGCGGCGCCGAGGTGGGCGTGGACGTGGGCGGGAGCGTGGTGGCGGTGGTGGGCGTGGTCGAGGGCGTGGTCGGGGGCGTGGAGGTCGACGTCGAGGCGGTCGACGTCGAGGGGGTGCTCTGGAGCGACACGGCGATCACCGGCGCCAGAGGGGGACCGCTGGGCGCCGGCGTCCCGGTGGGCAGCAGGCCGTCGGTGGGGATGGTGTCGTTCGGATACGACGTGCACGTCAACGTGAGGGGCGAGCCTCCCACCATCAGCGTGAGGGAGGTGGCCGAGTCCTCCTGCACGGTGACCCCCTCGCCCGACGCCGTGAAGGGCCCGAGGGTCGCAGGGCTCGACGGCACGGTCAGGGTCACGCCACCGTCGGGGACCGGACTGGGGATCGTGACGCTGAAGTCCTCGGTGCCCGTGGCCAGGGTGGCCGGCGTGAGGCCGGACACGTCGAGCTGTCCGGTGGCCGATCCCGCCAGCGTCGGGGAGAGCGCGGCGGCCGCCGTGGCCAACGTGCTCGGAAGGACGACCGACGTCTGGTAGCCCGTCACGTTGACGGTGTCACCGGCGTTGGGGCTGGCCGGGGAGAGCGTGGCCGTGGTGGTGACGTCGTTGAGGGCGATGTCGCCGATGGGCGTGCCCGGGCAGTACAGCTCGTAGGGGCCGCCGGGAGAGGCCGGCGTCGTCGTGGGCGTCGTCGTGGGCGGGACGCCCCCGCCCGCCACGGCGATCACCGGTGAGATGGGGCTGCCGCTCGGCGCCTCGGTGGTGGGACCGGACGGCACCGAGTTGTTGGGGTAGGCGCTGCACGCCAGCGACAGCGGCTCACCCGCCACGCTCAGCGTGAGGTCGGCCGACGAGTCCTGGGTGATCGTGATGCTGCCGCTGGTGGCGGTGAAAGGCCCGAGCGTCGTGGGCGTGGACGGCAGGTCGAAGGGGACGCCGGCGTCGGGGACGGGGCTCGGGATGGTGACGTCGAAGTTGAGCGTCCCCGTGGTGAGCGTCGTGGGCGTGGCCCCGGTCGCGTCGACCTGGGCGGTCACCGAGCCCGACAGATCGGGCGCGATGGCGGCGGCCGCCGAGGCCAGCGTGGAGGGCAGGGTCGCGGTCGTCTGGTAGTCCGTCAGGTTGAAGGTGTCACCGGCGTTGGGGCTGGCCGGGGAGAGCGTGGCCGTGGTGGTGACGTCGTTGAGGGCGATGTCGCCGATGGGCGTGCCCGGGCAGAACAGCTCGTAGGCGCCGGTCAGCGCCACGGGGTTGGAGTCGGCCGACGACACCTGGACCGAGGACGCCAGGAGGAGGGACCCCACGG
>DATJBC010000312.1:0-7749 GCA_035515515.1 Acidimicrobiales bacterium | reverse complement strand
GCGGATGGCCTCGGCCATGACCACCGCCTCGCCGCCGCCCCCCGCGGCGCCGCCGCCGGCGGGGGCGGGGTCGCCCGGGTCGGGCAGCGCCGGCAGGCGGATCCCGTTGTCGGGCACGCTCGCCGGGTCCGGGCGCGCGCTGCCCAGGGCGTCCTCGGCCGCCCGGGCGGCCCGGGCGCGCCCCTCGGCCCGCAGCTGGGCGGCCCGCTCCTCGCTGAGCACCCCGGCCGAGACCAGGGCCCGCTCGAAGGTGTCGATGGGGTCGTGGGCGCGCTCCTCGGCCAGCTCGGCGGCGTCGCGGTACTTGGCCTGGGAGTCGGCCGAGGAGTGCGAGTAGGGCCGCGTGACGTGGGCGTGGATGAGCCCCGGTCCCTCCCCGGCCCGCACCCGGGCGATGGCGCGGCCCCCCTTGGTGCGGCACGCCGCGTAGTCCCACCCGTCGAGGCGCGTCACCGCCAGGCCCCGGAACCCCCGCACCAGCTCGGCCACGGGCGCCGGCGACTGGTCGGCGGCGCGCACCGAGATGGCGTAGCCGTTGTCGGCCACCACGAACAGCACCGGCAGGTGGAGGCGGCAGGCGGTGTTGAGGCTCTCCCAGAACTCGCCCTCCGAGGTGGCGCCCTCGCCCAGCGAGACGTAGGTGATCTCGTCGCCGCGCGCCCGGCAGCCGGCCAGGCCGGGACGGCGCACGATGTAGCGGGCGGCCTCCGCGCACCCCACGGCGGGCAGGCACTGGCTGCCGGTGGGGCTCGACTGGGTGGCGATGTTGCGGGTGACGTCGCCGAAGTGGCACGGCATCTGCCGCCCGCCCGAGGCCGGGTCGAGGGCCGAGCCCACCGCCTGCAGCATGATGTCGAGGGGCGTCACCCCCAGGGCGAGCACCAGCGCCCGGTCGCGGTAGTAGGGGAAGAACCAGTCGTAGGCCGGCCGCAGCGAGCGGGCCAGCGCCAGCAGCAGGATCTCGTGGCCCGCCCCCGAGATCTGGAAGAAGACGCGGCTCTGCTTCTGCAGGAGGATCTCGCGGTCGTCGAGGGCCCGCGACAGGCAGGCCGTGGCGAAGTCCTCGACCAGCTCCGTGTCGGGGAAGCCCCGCAACGGGCCCCGGCGCGTGGCGCTGCGGGCGTGCCCGTTCTCCCCGCCCCGCCCGGCGCCCCCGGCGGAGGTGGGCGAACCGACGCCGGCCCGTCGTCCCGTCGCGCCCTTGCGCACCACCGTCGACGCTACCCGTGCCCGGGCCGCAACCGGCGCCCCGCGGCGGTCCCTGGCGCTGTCACACCCCGACGGTACGCTCGCCCGCGTGCACCGTCGGGGCAGGTGGGCAGGCGTCGGGGGCCGCGTGGCGATCCGGGCGCGCGCCCCGCACCGGGCTCGGCGCGCGTCGTGAGCGCCGGCCTGGTCATCGGCCTGGTGGTGGGGGCCGTGGGCGGTGCCCTGGTGGGGGCGGTGGTGGTGTCGGCCCGCGCCGAGGCCCGCCGCGGCGCCGAGCGCGCCGAGCACGGCGCGGCCCTTGGGGCCCTGCGGGCCGAGGCCGACGCCCTGCAGCGCGCCCTCGACCACGAGCGCCGCAGCGCCGAGGAGCGCCGGGCGGGCGACGACGAGGTGCGGCGCCAGCTCGCCGGGCAGTTCGCCGAGCTCTCCGCCCAGGCCCTGGCGAGCAACAACGCCCGCTTCCTCGAGCTGGCGGACGCCCGCATGGCCCACGCCCAGGAGGTGGCGCGCGGCGACCTCGAGCGACGGGCCCAGGCCATCGAACAGCTCCTCGAGCCGCTGCGCGAGCAGCTGGGCCGCTACGAGCAGGGCATGCGCGTCATCGAGCTCGAGCGCCAGCGGGCCTACACCGGCCTGAGCGAGCAGGTCCGCCAGCTCGGGCAGTCCCAGGACAGGCTGCAGGCCGAGACGCGCAACCTGGTCACCGCCCTGCGCTCGCCCTCCACGCGCGGCCGATGGGGCGAGATGCAGCTGCGGCGGGTGGTCGAGGTGGCGGGGATGCTCGAGCACTGCGACTTCGACGAGCAGGTCACCACCCAGGGCCCCGAGGGCCGGCTGCGCCCCGACATGGTCGTGCACCTGCCCGGCGCCAAGAACGTCGTGGTGGACGCCAAGGTCCCCCTGCAGGCCTTCCTCGAGGCCAGCGAGGCGGCCGACGACGACACCCGGCGGGCGCAGATGGCCGCCCACGCCCGCCAGCTGCGCGTGCACGTCGACGCCCTGTCCAAGAAGGAGTACTGGCAGCAGTTCGCCCAGTCGCCCGAGTTCGTGGTGGCCTTCGTCCCCGGCGACGCCCTGCTCGCCGCGGCCCTCGAGCACGACGTGGCACTGCTCGAGCACGCCATGGCGAGCCACGTGCTCCTGGCCACGCCCACCACGCTCATCGCCCTCCTGCGCACGGTGGCCTACGGCTGGCAGCAGGAGGCCCTGGCCGACAACGCCCGCGAGGTCCAGGACATGGGCCGCGAGCTCTACAAGCGCCTGGCCACCTTCGGCGAGCACATGGCCAAGACGGGCCGCAGCCTGAACAGCGCCGTGGAGTCCTACAACAAGGCGGTGGGCTCCCTCGAGCGCACCGTGCTGCCCCAGGCCCGGCGCTTCCACGACCTGGGCGTGGTGGGCGGGGCCGACAAGGACATGCCCGAGCTCGACACCGTCGACGGCGGCGCCCGGGCCCTGCAGGCCCCCGAGCTCACCCGCCGGCCCTTCGGCAAGGAGGCCGCCCTCGAGCTCATCGAGGGGTCGGGCCCCGACGAGCCCGACCTGCCCGGCGCGGCCGTCCCCTGAGCCCGGGGCCCGGCGCCGGCCCCGGGCGCCCTCAGGCGCCCCCCGCCACCAACGCCGCCGCCCGGGCCGCCGCCCCACGGCGCGCCTCGTCGAGGGCGGCGCCCTCCAGGGAGACCTCGACCGCCCCGGGACCGCCCACGAACACGAGCACGCACCGCCGGACCCGCCGGCCCGTGGCCCGCTCGAGGGCGAGGGCGTAGGCGGCCACCTGGGGGCCGTAGCGCTGGGCGGCGCGCCGGCGGGTGGCCTCGTCGGGGGCGTGGTCGGTCTTGTAGTCCACCACCACCAGCCCGTCGTCGTGCTCGACGACCAGGTCCACGAACCCCTCGAGGACGCCGCGGGCGTCGCCGGCGGCGCCCGGGACGGGGTCGCCCACGGGGACCGCCACGTACAGCTCGCGCCAGTGCCGCCGGGCCGCGGCGGCGCGCACCGTGGGGGCCGACCGCGCGGCGGCCACCATGGCGGCCACCGTCTCGGCGTGCTCGGGGATGCCCTGGGCGGTGGCCCGGGCGCGGGCCACCTCGACGCCGTCGCGGCCCGCGGCGTCGGTGCCGGCCTCGAGGTCGATCGCGGCCAGCGCGCTGTGCACGGCCCGGCCGATCTGGAGCCCGGTGTCGCCCGCGCGCCACAGGGGGCCGGCGGCGTCGGGCGCGCCCGTGTCGGGCCCGTGGTCGGCGCCCGCCACGGCGGTGGCCGTGGTCACCGGGGCCCGCCGCCCGGCGGCCAGGCGGGCGGCGCGCCCCTCGGCGAAGGCCGCCACCGTCGCCCGCCAGGCGGCCACCTCGTCGTCGGAGGCCCCCATGGCCAGGGGCTCGGGGTGCGCGGGGCCGGCGTCGTCCTCGTCGGCGGGCGCACCGGACCCCGCGGCGGCGTCCACAGGGAGGCGGCGCCACAGCTGGTCGTGGCGGGCGCAGATCTCGTGCAGCCGGGCCGCCACCGTCGTCGAGCCCGCCGCCGTCTCCTTGTGGTGCAGACACAGCACGAGGTGGTCGCGGGCGCGCGTCATGCCCACGTACAGCAGGCGGAGGCGCTCGAGCTCGTCCATGGCCCGCTCGTGCGCGGCCAGCTCCTTGTAGCCGTCGGACACCAGCTGGTCGCGCGCCCGCAGGCGGGGGGCGCCGGTGTCGTCCCACAGCACCGGCGGCGCCACCGTGCCCCCGCCCTCGCGCTCGAGGCCCCCCAGGACCACCACCGGGAACTCCAGGCCCTTGGCGCCGTGGATGGTCATGACCCGCACGGCGTCGTCGTCGGGGTCGGGCGGGCCCACCCCGCCGCCGTGGCGGTCGTCCTCGGCCTGGAGCTGGGCCCAGCCCAAGAAGCCCCGCAGCGACCCCCCCACCGTCTCGTCGAACAGGCGGGCCTGGTCCTGGAGCCAGCGCAGGCGGTGCCAGTGGTCGCGGGGGCGGTGGTAGGCGAGGCACAGCTCGAAGCTGCGCAGGGCGGCCAGGGTGTGGCCCACCATGACCGAGGGCTCGCACCACCACCGTCGTCCGTGCAGCTCGGCCAGGACGGCCATGGCCCGCGCCACGGGGTGGTCCTCCAGGCCCTCGGGGGCGCCCCGGCGCGGGTCCCACGACCCGCCCCCGTCGTGCCACGTGACGAGGTCGTCGTCCCCGCACGCCAGCCCCGGGCTGCGCAGTGCGCCCAGCACGGCCACCCGGTCGGCCGGGTCGTCCACCGCGCCCAGCACGGCCAGCACGTCGCGCACCTCGTCGGCCCCCCACAGCATGGCCACCCCCTCGAGGCGGTAGGGGATGCGGGCCTCCTCGAAGGCGTCCTCCAGGGCGGCCAGCGCGGTGCGCGCCGGCAGCAACACGGCGACGTCGCGCCAGCGCGCCGGGCGGGGGAGCCCGTCCCCGGCGTCGGCCACGGCCCAGTGGGTGTCGATCAGGTGGACGAGCGCCCGGGCCACGTCGCGCGCCGCGGCCCGCCGCACGTCGCGCACGCTCTCGCGCAGCGGTCCCCCGAGGAGGACCACGGGGGGCACGGGCGCGCCGGTGTCCCAAGGGCGCGCCGGTGGCCCGGGGGCGGCGGGCTCGGGCGGCGCCACGCCGTCCAGGGCGAGCTGCACGGCGCCGGGCCCGGCCCGCCGGGCCCGCTCGGCGTCGGTGAGGGGGCGGCAGGTGGGGGGCAGCGCGGGGCGGGCCCCGCGCAGGTCGTGGTGGGCGGCCTGCCCCGCCACCGGCGCCGCCCCGAAGAGCTCGGCGAACACGGTGTTGACGAACCCCACGATGCCGGGCACCGACCGGAAGTTCGTGACGAGGAGGATGCGCTCGCCCACGGCCTGGCCGACGCGCTCGAAGGTGTCGATGTCGGCCCGGCGGAAGCGGTAGATCGACTGCTTGGGGTCGCCCACGACGAACAGGCCGCCCGGGCGGGTGGCGCCCAGCCGGGCGTCGCCGTCCACGGCGGCGGCCAGGCGGGCGGCCAGCTCCACCTGGATGGGGTCGGTGTCCTGGAACTCGTCGACGAGCAGGTAGCGGTAGCGCGCCCGCAGCGCGGCGGCGGCGTCCGGGTCGTCGCGCAACAGGCGCCGCGCCAGCACCAGCAGGTCGTGGAAGCCCAGGCGGCCCTCGGCGCGGCGCTCGTCGGCGGCGCCCGCCACGAAGCCGGCCAGGCGCGCCCCCAGCTCGGCCAGCACCGCCTGGCGCGTGGCGCCCAGCAGGCCCTGGCGGGCGTCCTCCGCCGCCGCGCACGCGGCGCGCACCTCGTCGACGCGCTCGCCCCAGTTGCCCTTGGTGCCCCGCGCCGAGGAGAACGGCGCCCGCTGCGCCAGGTACTGCAGGGTGGCCTGGTCGTCTGGGCACGCCGCCAGGGCGTGGCGGGCGCCCTCCAGCCCTCCCAGGTGGACGAAGAGCTTGTCGGTGTCGTCGCGGCACAGCGGCCGCAGGGCGAGCGCGGCCTCCAGGGCGGCGAGCACCGGGGCGGGGTCGGCCGACGGCCACGCCCCGGGCCGCGGCCGGGCCGCCTCCAGGGCGGCCAGCCCGCCGTCCTCGAGGCGGTCCCAGTGCCGGTGCAGCTCCCAGGCGATGTCGTGCAGGTGCTGGCGGGTGAGCCCCACCGAGAACGCCCGCACGAGCGCCGTCTCCGCGCCGGGGTCGGCGAACAGGGCGTCGGCGAAGTGCTCGAGGCGCGAGGCGAAGTCGGCGCGCTCGGCGGTCTCGTCGAGGACGTCGAACCCGGGGGGCACGCCCGCGGCGACACAGTGGTCGACCAGGATGCGCTGGGCGAAGGCGTGCAGCGTGCACATGGCGGCGTCGTCCACCTCCTGGTGGGCCGCCACCAGCCGGGCGTTCGCCCGCTCCAGGGCGGCCGCCTCGGCGACGCCGTCGCGCACGCGCTGGCGCAGCTCGGCGGCGGCCGCCTCGGTGAAGGTGATGGCCGCCACGTCCCGCATGGCCGCCCGCCCGGTGCGCACCAGCTCCACGATGCGTCCCACCAGCGCGCTCGTCTTGCCCGTGCCGGCCCCCGCCTCCACGACCAGCGTGGTGTCGAGGGCGCTGTGGATGCGCCGGCGGGCGCCGTCGTCGGGGAACGTCACGGCCCGGGCTCCCCGTCGTCGCCGAAGCGGTCGGTGACCATCCCCGCCACCGCCTCGGGGACACCGGCGTCGGCCAGGGCGACCAGCGGCGCCAGGGCGGGGTCGCCTCGCTTGCGGGCCCACTGGCGGTCCCGGTTCACCGGGCACACCACGTCGAAGTCGCAGAAGCGGCAGCCGTCGAACTGCCGGTCGCCCGGCCTGTCGAGGGGGGCGCCGGGGAACACGCCGGCGTCCACGGCCTCGGCCATGAGCCCGAGCAGCGCGCGGAAGTACGCCTGGACGTCGTCGGTGAGCGTGAGGCTGTAGCACGGGGCGCTGCGCTGCTCCGACACCAGCCAGTAGCGCGCCCGCACCGGGAGGTCGGAGCCGAAGCGCGCCCGGGCGGCCAGCGCGTAGACGGGCAGCTGCAGCAGCCGGCCGCCGCCCAGGGGGTCCGTGCGCAGGTCGGCCAGCGTGCGCTGGGCGCCGGTCTTGTAGTCCGACACCACCAGGGCGCCCGACGGGGCCCGGTCCACACGGTCGGCCTTGCCCTTGAAGTGGACCCGGCGCCCGTCCTCGAGGGCGACGGTGACGGCCGGGCCCGCCCCCTCCTCGTCGGTGCCGAAGGCGAGCTCCGCCGCCAGGGGGTCCAGGTCGCCCTCCTCCTCGAAGACCCTCGCCAGGTCGCGGCGGATGGCCGCCTGGTCCATGCGCCACAACAGCGCCTTGCCCGCCAGCCCCATCTCCTCGGCCTCGGCGAAGCGCGCCGTGGCGATGGCCTGGAGCCGCTCGAGCGACCGCTCGCCGCCGGCCAGCAGCTCGCGCAGGTAGTCCTCGAGGATGGCGTGCACGAGGGTGCCTCGGGGGGCGGGCTCCATCTGCCACACCTCCTCGGGGGGCGTGCGCCGGGTGATGCCCAGGACCCGCTCGTAGAGGAAGCGGCGCGGGCAGCGCGCGTAGGTCTCGAGCCGGGTGGCGGACATGGGGGCGGCGGGGTCGAAGGGCGACACCAGGCCCGGGCCCACGTTGCCGTCGAAGCGGGTGAAGCGGGCGCCGACCCGGGCGCCCGCCGCGCCGATCCCCGCCGCCAGGCGAGCCACGCCCCGCGCCAGGGGGGACGCCGCGGGGTCGAGCCCCTGCGCCGCCCAGCGGGCGCCGTCGCGCAGCTCGAGCTCGGCCGCCGAGACCGGCGGCGCCGAGTCGATGGCCGCGCTGAACGAGGCGACGTCGCGTCGGCGGGTCTGCGGCGCGCACAGCGACGCCAGCCACCGCGTGGGCACCTGCTCGCGCCCGGTGCGGGGGTCGACGCGCGGGTAGGTGCCCACCCGGCGCCGCCCGCCGGCCCCCACGGCCGCCACCAGGTCGTCGTGCAGGGCGGCGATGCGCGCCGCCCGGGTGCGCAGCCCCCCGGAGACGTCCAGCCGGCGCACGTCGTCGGGCAGCAGGGCGTCGTC
>DATJBC010000311.1:0-27939 GCA_035515515.1 Acidimicrobiales bacterium | reverse complement strand
AGAGCGCGTGGTCTACGGGCTGACCAAGAACATCAACACCTTCAACCTGGGCCGCATCGCCACCCACGAGTACGCGGCGATGGTGCGCGACGTGGCCTCCTCCACCAGCTGGCGCGAGCGCCTCTCCTACGTCGTGCGGGGCCCGGGGTGGGCGACCCAGCACCGGGCCGAGCGCGAGGCCGCCGCCCGTGCGGAGGCGGGCGCCGCCGCCCCCGCCGGCCCCGTGGCGCGCCCGGTGGCCGCCGTCGGCGCGTGAACGTCCTCCTCGTCACGCTCGACCAGCTGCGCGGCGACTGCCTGTCGGTGGCCGGCCACCCCGTGGTGCGCACCCCCACCCTCGACCGCCTGGCGGGCGAAGGGGTCCGGTTCTCCCGGCACTACAGCCAGGCCGCCCCGTGCGGCCCCGGCCGGGCCTGCCTGTACACGGGCACCTACCAGCTGAACAACCGCGTGGTGGGCAACGGCACCCCCCTCGACGACCGCTTCGACAACGTGGCCCGCGCCGCCCGGCGGGCGGGGTACGCGCCGGCGGTGTTCGGCTACTGCGACCAGGCCGCCGACCCCCGGACCACGACGGGCACCGGCGACCGCCGGCTGTCCACCTACCAGGGCTTCCCCCCGGGCTTCGACATCGCCCTCGACCTCCCCGACGAGCAGGACGGGTGGCGGGCCTGGCTCGAGGACCTCGGCTACGCCGCGCCCGCCTCGGGCGACGAGGCCCTCGCCACCGAGCCGGCGCGGCCCGCCGAGCACGGCGTCTCGGCGTACCTGTCGAACGCCCTCATCGCCTGGCTCGAGCGCCGGGACGGGCCGTGGTTCGCGCACGCCAGCTACTGGCGCCCCCATCCCCCCTACGCGGCGGCGGGGGAGTGGGCGAGCGCCTACGACCCGGGGGCGTCGCCCGCCCCCCTCGCCCCGCCGGCGCGGGCCGCGCCCTTCTGCGGGCGCCTGGCGGCCGAGCCCGCCCCGGCCGATCCCGCCGCCATGGCCCGCCTGCAGGCGCAGTACTTCGGGATGATCTCCGACGTCGACGCCCAGCTCGGCCGGGTCCTCGACGCCCTGGCGGCCTTGGGGATGTGGGACGACACCATGGTGGTGGTGACGGCCGACCACGGCGAGCAGCTCGGCGACCAGGGGACGCTGGGCAAGGGAGGGCCCTTCGAGTCCAGCTACCACGTGCCCGCCATCGTGCGCGACCCGCGCCTGCCCGGCGCCCACGGCACCGTGGTGGGCGCCTTCACCGAGAACGTGGACGTCTTCCCCACGATCTGCGAGGCCATGGGGCTGCCCGTGCCGGCCCAGTGCGACGGCATGCCCCTCACGGCCTTCCTGCGCGGCGAGGAGCCCCCCTGGTGGCGCGAGGCGGCCCACTGGGAGTACGACTGGCGTTGGGAGTACATCCCCTTCGGCCCCCACACCTGGCCGTGGGATCGGCGCCTCGAGTCCAAGCACCTGACGGTGCGGCGCTCGGCGTCGACGGCCTACGTGCAGTACGGCGACGGCGGGTGGCGCTGCTTCGACCTGGACGCGGACCCCGCGTGGCGCACCGAGATCGACGATCCCGGCGTGGTGTTGGGGGCGGCGCAGGCCATGTTGACCTGGCGCTCGGGCCACGCCGAGCGCATGCTGAGCGACACCCTGGTGATCGACGGCCTCGTGGGCCGCGTCCCGGAGGCCGTGCGGTGACGCTCACCGAGCTGATGTCGCTCCTCGAGTCGATGGGCGGCGTGCCCTCGGAGGAGATGCCCGGGCTGAGCGAGCTCGACCACGGCCTGCAGTGCGCCTTCGAGCTGTGGCGCCGGTTCCCCGACGACGCCGAGCTGCACGTGGCGGGGCTGGTGCACGACATCGGCCACCGCTTCGGCTCCGAGGCCGCCCACGGGGCGCGGGGCGCGGCCGCCGTGCGCCCGCTGCTCGGCGACCGGGTGGCCGGGCTGGTGGCCGCCCACGTCCCGGCCAAGCGCTACCTGGTGAGCACCGACCCGGCCTACGGCGCCCGGCTGTCGGACGACAGCGTGCGCACCCTCGGGCTCCAGGGCGGCCCCATGACCCCGGCGCAGCGGGCGCACTTCGCCTCGTCCCCCTACGCCCGAGACGCCCTGGCGCTGCGGCGGGCCGACGACGACGCCAAGGTGCCGGGCCGGGAGGTGCCCGGCCTCGACCACTGGACGCCGGTGCTGGGTCGCGGCGCGCGCCCGGGGCCGACGGAGGCCGTGTGAGCAGCGACGCCCCCGTGCGCGCCGGCGCGGTGGGCGGTGACGAGCTGGCCGCCCTCCAGCGGTGGGTGGCCGAGATCGAGTGCTGGCCGGCGGGGAGCCACCGCTGGGGCCACTACGCCGAGCGCACCGCCGGCGGCACGGCCATCTGCCGTACCGAGAACGTCTCCGCCTGCCACCCCGGGATCGCGGCGGTCGTGCACGGGCCGCTGGCGGCCCTGGCGGCGGCGGCGGCGGGGACCGAGGTCGTGGACTTCAAGGACAAGATCAACTACAAGCAGCCCGGGGGGGCGGGCTTCGCACCCCATCAGGACCTCCCCGCCTATCCCGGCGCCACCCGGGTGGTGTCGATCCTCCTGGCCGTCGACGAGTGCTCCACGGCGTCGGGGTGCCTGTGGCTGGCGTCGGGGGTCGACGAGGTCCTGCCCACCGACGAGGGGGGCGTGGTGAGCGACGAGGTCGTGGCCGGGCTCGACTGGGCCCCTGTCGAGCTGGCCCCCGGCGACGCCCTGTGCATCGACGGTCTCGCCCCCCACTACAGCGAGGCCAACCGCAGCGGCGCCCCGCGCCGGGTGCTGGTGGCCAGCTTCGCCCCCGCCGGCGGCGGCTACGCCCGCGCCTCCTACTACGCCGCCCGGGAGCGCCAGATGCACGCGGCCAGCGCCCGCGACCAGCGGTTCCGCATCAGCACGCTGGCCGACTTCGAAGGGGTCGAGGTGCCCGTGGACAGGTCGGGCGACGCCGCCGAGGGCTGCTGGCACCCCTGAAGCGCAGACCCACGAGGGGACAACTTCCCACGTAAAGTGGGTAACTCAATACGAAGCGTGGTAACAAGGGGCCGTGATCCCGGCCCCCGAGGAGGCGACGCCCGCCCGGCGCCCGCTGGTGCGCCGGGCCGCGCTCTGGCTCCTGGCCCTGGCGGGCGCGGGGGCCGCGGCCCTGGCGCTGTCGGCCGCCCTGGCCGGGCCGGCCGCCGCCGCTCCCGCCCCGACGGCGCCGGCGGCCCCCGGCGCGGCCGCCGTTTTGGTGCACGGGGGGGCGCGGGAGCCCGGCGCGGGCTGGGCGTCGCTGCGGGGCGCGGCCGCGCCCGTGACCCGTCCGGTGCCGGGCGCCGTGCAGGCCGTCGTCGGCCGCGGCGCTGACGCCGTGCCCCCGCCCGTGCGGCGGGCGGCCGCCCGGGCACTCGTCCCCGCCACCGGTCCGGTGGCGACGCTCGCCCCCGGCGCGGCCGGCGCGGCCGGCGCGCTGGGCACGCTGGTGCCGTCGCCGCCGGGCCTCAGCGCCGTGCTCCTCGGGGCGGCACCGCTCCCCGCCGGGGAGAGCGTCAACCCGGCGCGGGCGCCTCTGGCGTCGGGCGGGCCTGCGCCCGCGCGCGGCGCGGCGCACGAGGCGGGGGACGCCCCCTCGGCGCCCTCGCCGGTGCCGGATCCGGAGCGCCGGGCGCCCCAGCCGGTCCCCGATCCGCTCTCGTTGCCAGCCGGGACGGCGACAGGTGACGGCCTGTCCCCCGGCCACGGCGGCACCCCTCTCGAAGCCCTCCCCCCGACGACGTTGCTGCTGCCGGCGCTCGTCCTGGCGGGACTGGTCTTCGTGCGCAGGAGCGAGCTCGCGCTCGCCTTCGAACTCCGCTACGTCCCTCCCGGTTGAGCGCCCTGTCTGGTTGACGGCGCGACGCGGCGATCCGCGGCGCGCGTCCTTGGCATCCGAACCACGACAACGCGAACCGAGAAGGAGAACCACATGTCCAGCTTGTTCAAGCGCGCCCTGGCGACCGCGGCGGTCGCGGCGGGCGCATCCGCACTGACGCTGGCACTGGCTGCGGCCATGCCCAGCGCCACCCCGTCGGCGGCCCAGTTCGGCCAGTGCCAGACGGCGCCCTCGGGCGTGCCCAACCAGAGCCAGGTCGGCTCGGGGTCCACGCTGGGCGCCGGCGGCAGTGCCGGGGCCCAGACCCAGAGCCCCGGGTCGTCGGCCGGAGCCGGTGGATCGGCGTCGACCAACGGCACCCCCGGGGGGACGCAGGTCACCCCGACCACGCCCACGCCCTCCGGGCCCACCGGGACCGTCCCGGGCACCGGAGGGGGCGGCACCCCGGGCGCGGCGACCAGCCCGCTGGTCAACGCCAACGCGCCCATCAACGGGCCCGGAGCCTCCGGTGACGACGGCGGTTCCTCGACGACGGGCTCGCTCGTCAACGCCAACGCCCCCGTCAACACCGGCAACGCGCCGGGGACGGGGTCGGCGTCGTCGACGGGCGGCAGCAGCGTGCCGTTGATCAACGTCAACGCCCCGGTGCAGCAGCCGTCGGCGGGGCAGGGCCCCGCCACCGGCTCGGCCGGATAGCACCGTGGCGCCGGCGGGCAGCAGCCGCCGGCTCGTGCGTGGGCCATCCCGTGGCCCGGCCTCGCGTCGTCTGCGGCCCGAGGCCGGGCACCGGGGGCCCTGGCGCACAACGCCCACCCAACCGCGCTCCGTGAGCGCAAGAAGTGGTTGTGTGACCATTTTCCGTGGTCGAAGGCTCGCAACAGCGACATGGCGATGCGGGGTCCTTCGTTGATGCGCACCCCTGGGCTGTGGCCCCGGGCGACCCGCTCCGTCGTCCGTGGGTCGCAGGCCCGTGGGTGCCGGTATCCAGCCGGGGCCCGCCGGTCGGCCCCGAGGGGAGTCGTCATGGGCGAGACACGCAGTGACATCGGGCGCAGCGACCTGCGGCGCCACGACACCGAAGGCAGGAACGGGGAGCTCGGGCTGACCGAAGGGGAGCTCGGGCACACCACGGTGGCGGCGCTCACCGACGCCGAGCACCGCCGGTGGGTCACCCAGTGCCGGGGGCTGGAGGAGGGCGACATCCACCCCTGGCCCGAGGCAGAGTCGCGCGCCCTGGTGGCCGCCGTGCTCGCCTGCCTCTACGGCGCCGACATCGCGGCCGTGGCGGCGCCGGCGCGGGCGTGGGCCCGCGCCAACCCCACGATGGGGATCGTGGTCCGGCGCATCGGCTGCCTGCGCGAGCTGTTCGCCCAGGAGGGCGTCATCGGGGGCGGTGACTCGGCGGCCCGGCTGGCCGAGATCCTCGACAAGGTGACCATCCACTCCACCGAGTCGGCGTTGGCGGCCCTCAACGCCGCCGCCCCCGTGGCCGAGGACATCGCCGGGCGGGCCGCGCCCGCGCCGCTCCTCACGCGCCGGCGCATGGCGTACGGCGCGCTCGGCCTGGCGGCGCTGGCCGCGGTGGTGCTGCTGGCCCTGCCCTCGTCCGAGCACCACGCCCCCAAGGCCAGCGCGCACGGGGCGCCGGCGGGCGCTCCGCCGGCCCGCGGCGGAGGCCCCGCGGGCAGCGCCGGGCCCTCGGGGGCGGGAGCCGACGGGACGCCGGTGGGGCCCCGCACCCCGAGCGTCGGGGGGCCCGCCTCGGGCCACACCGTCGTCCGCACGGTCGACTTCGGCATACCCGTGAGCGACGGCACCCCGTCCGGCGGCACCCCGTCCGGCGGCGGCGCGGGCGCCACGGACGGCGAGTCGGGCGGGGGCACCCCGGGGAGCTCCGGGACGCCCCCTGGCGGCCTGCCCCTGCCCACGCTGCCGGCGGTGCCGGCGCTGCCCCTCCCGGCGTTGCCGTCGTTGGCGCTCCCCACGCGTCCCGCTTCGTGAGCTGACGCGGACCGCGGGTTTCGGGGTGCTCCCGGCGGGGCATGAGGCCGTGCGGGCACGGCCGTCACCAGGGAGGATCGCCGATGTCGCCTCGCCCGCAGCCCATCGCCGACCTGCTGCCGGAGTGGACGTGGTTTCTCGACGCCGTGATCTCACACCGGCCCCAGCAGGGGACGGCATGTGAGGCGTGGACGGTGCGCGACGTGGTGGCGCACAACGCCGGGAACGCCGAGGAGCTCGCCCGCATCCTGCGCGCCCACCTCGAGGGTGGCCCTGTCCCGGCCACGCGGACCTTCGAGGAGCGCGAGGCCCCCTTCCACCGCCTCTCCGACGCGGACCTCCTCGACGCCCTCGAGGAGCAGGTGAGCGCGCTCGCCGCCGTGCTCAGCGAGGCGGCCGACGCCGACACCGAGGAATTCGTGTCCTGGACGGGGCGGAAGATGAAGGTGGCGTGGTTCGCCGAGCACATGCGCGAGGAGCTCGTCCTCCATCGCTGGGACATCGTGGGCGACGACGAGGCGAGCACGCGCCTGCTCGACCAGCCGTGGATGACGGAGCACAGCGTGGTGGCGGTGGGGCAGCCGCTGCTGCGCAAGGGGCTGAGCCGCCTGCCCGCCGGGCGCCGGGTCACCGCCCGGTTGCGCAGCGAGGGCCGCGACGACGTGGTCATCACGGCCGGTGAGGACTCGGCGGTGATCGAGCTGGCCCCGCCCGAGGGGCCGGCGGTGCTCGAGACCGACCCCGCGGCCCGGGTGCTGCTGTTGTGGGGCCGCCAGCCCGCCGACCCGGCACGCATCTACTCCGAGGCGGGCAGCACCGCCCTGGGCGAGGCCCGCCTGCTCTTGTCGGGGTACTGAGCCAACCCCGCGGGACGCGTGGGGCGGTGGTGGCGCCAGGCATGCACGGTCCGACGGCTCGCTAGCATCGGCGTGCGTGACGTCGGGCAGCGGAGACGGCTTCGATCTCGACATGGCCGCCGCCTCGTTGCAGGCCAACAGCGTCGACGTGCCCATGATGCTGCGCCTGCTCGTGAACGAGGTGGGCGACGTCCTGGGCAAGCGTCTGGTGGTGGAGCGTGCCGGCGGGCTCTTCCGCAAGTCCGACGCCGTCAAGTCCGTCGAGGTCACCGTGGGCGACGACACGCTGCGGGCCGAGGTCGACGGCGGCACCGTGCGCTGTAGCGTCGGGCATTCGTCCGGTGGCATCAGGATCCGCAGCGCCCAGGTGGACATGGACGAGTGGCTGCGGCGGCTCCTCCAGGCGCTGCAGGCCGAAGCCGCCCACAGCGAGCGCGCCCGCCAGGCGCTCGAGAACATCGTGATCGGAGGCCAGCGGTGACCCAGCCCCCCGGCGACCTGCCCAAGGATGCCGCCCGCCGGCTCGAGCAGCTCGGGCACGGCCTCTTCACGTCGGACCTGTCGGTCAACGAGTTCCTCTTGATCAAGGAGGTCGGCTTCCACCCGCTCGGGTTCGTGATGGGGTCGTCGATCTACCACACCGGGCTCCAGGCGCGCAGCTGGGGGAAGAGCCAGGAGCTCACCAAGCTGACCGAGGCCATGTACAACGCGCGGGAGCTCGCCATGACCCGCATGGAGGAGGAGGCCGCCGAGCTGGGTGCCGACGGGGTCGTGGGCGTCCGCCTGGACGTGAACTACTACGAGTGGGGGAGCGACGCCGCGGAGTTCATCGCCATGGGCACGGCGGTGAAGGCGGAGAGCGGGGCGTCGCATCGCAACGCCCAGGGCAAGCCCTTCACCTCCGACCTCTCGGGCCAGGACTTCTGGACCATCATGCAGACGGGCCACGTCCCGCAGGGACTGGTGATGGGCAACTGCGTGTACCACATCGCCCACCGGGGGGTCGGGCAGGCGCTGGGATCGGTGGGACGCAACGTCGAGCTCCCCAACTTCACCCAGGCGCTGTACGAGGCGCGCGAGCTGGCCATGACTCGCATGCAGGACGAGGCGAACGAGCTGCAGGCGAACGGCATCGTCGGGGTCCGGCTGGAGGAGAAGTCGCACCAGTGGGGCTCGCACACCATCGAGTTCCTGGCCATCGGGACCGCCGTGACGCGCTCGAGCGGCGAGGTGTCGCTGCCCCGGCCCACGACCATCGTCTCGCTCGACAACTGACCGACGGTGCGCGACGTTGACGACGGGCTGCTGAGCGGGGGCCGGTGCCCGACAGCGAGGTGACCCGCGGCGGGGGCGACCGCCCGCTCCCTGCCGGTGCCGAGCCCGACGGCGGTGCCGTGCCCGAGGCCGCCGACCGGCGCCTGCACTCGGGGTCGTTCTCCTCGGGGCTGAGCGTGCCCGACTTCGCCGCCTGCCTGCAGATGGGCATCGAGCCGGTGGCCCTCGTGCAGGGCTTCTGCGTCATGCGCTGGGCCTGGTACGGGGCGGGGTCGCCCTACCTGCGGGGCGTCACCCCCTACAGCACCGGCGCCGGCACCTACGTGTCGAACTACCGGTGCCCGCACGGGTTCGTGAGCACCGACCACCGGACCTGGGGGCAGAACTACGAGCAGACCTGGGTGGAGGAGGCCTGGTCGGAGGGCTTCGGCTCCGCCTACCAGCGCATGCTGGACGAGGCCACCGAGGCCGGCGCCCACGGCATCGTGGGCGTCGCCGACACCACCCGCCACCTGGGCGACCTGGGGGTGACCGAGTTCCACATCACCGGCACCGCCGTGGTGGTGCGCGACGGCGACCCCCCGCCCGGTGGCGCGCCGTGGACCACCTACCTGGCCGGCCAGCGCCTGGCCAAGCTGTTCGAAGCGGGCTTCGTGCCGGTGTCGGTGGCGGCCGCCCTGTCCTCGGTCCGGGTGTGGGCCTACTGCATGACCGAGTACCTCATGGAGGGGGGCGCCCTGGGGTGGAAGGCGTCCACCGTGCAGGAGGCGGCCCAGGTCGTCGATGCCCACATGGCCTCGTACCAGATCGCCCGGGAGCACGTGCGCAGCCAGCTCGGCGGCGACCTGCTGCACGGCGCGCGCATGGGGGTCCAGCAGCGCAACCTGGGGGAGGGTGACGAGGTCGTCGAGTGCCGGTTGGTGGGGACGAGGGTGCGGCGCTTCAGGGACGGCGCTCCCCTGGCGCCACCCCTCCCCACGGTGCGGCTGTCGTGACGCCCGGGCCGAGCGGCGAGCCCGCGCCCGTCGACCTGCGGGCCGAGGTCCGGCGGGCCACGGCCGCCCTCGCCCGTCCCGGGACACCGGGTCGTGTGGCGGGGGCCACCTCCGACCTGTCGGTGGACGAGGCGCTGCTCCTGCACGCGGTGGGGTGGGAGGTGCTCGACCTGGTGTGCGGGGTGTCGGTGTACTCGGTCCCGCTCGGGGTGTGGTCGTGGGGCCAGGGGGAGATCACCGCCGCGTCGGCCGCGCACCGCGCCGCCTTCCAGGGGGCCGCCGCCCGGCTGGCCGCCGAGGCCGCCCGGGCCGGCGGCCAGGGCGTCGTGGGGGTGCGCGTGGGCGTGGAGGTGCGCCCCCACTCCATCCACGTCGAGCTGGTGGGCACCGCCGCCCGTCCGGCGGGATCGTCGCGGGCTGGTCGTCCCTTCGTCTCGGACCTCTCGGGCCGGGACTTCGCCCTGCTGGTCCAGGCGGGGTGGATGCCGCTCGGCCTCGCCTTCGGCGCCAGCTTCGTGTACGCCCCGCGGCGCTCGGCCGCCACGGCCCTGACCCAGAAGGCGCGGAACGTGGAGCTCACCAACCTGACCGACGCCATGTACTCGGCCCGTGAGTCGGCCATGGCCCGCATGCAGGAGTCGGCGCTCGACATGGGCGGCCACGGCGTCGTGGCCGTGACCGTGACCGAGGGGCCCATGGGCTTCGCCCGCCACGCCGTGGGCTTCAGCGCCTGGGGCACCGTGGTGCGACTCGAGGCACCGTCGCACCGCAGCCTGGCGCCGCAGGTGGTCGTGCCTCTCGACGACCCCGTCGTCACGTTCGAGGCCCAGGCGCTACGAGGGAGCTAGTCGGGCGCGGCGGGCGCGTCGGGCGCGTCGAGGGTGTCGCGGTGCTCCTGCCGGCGGCGTGTCGAGCGCCTCCCCCGCAGCGGGCCCAGCGTCACCGCCACCACCAGGAACGCCCCCACGGCGGCCAGCTCGACGTGGCCGATGGCGACGCCCAGCACCACGAGCCCGGCTCCGACGAGGGCCCGCTGCCACGGCCTGAGCCCGAGGAGGACCTGACGCAGGTACCCCCAGTGCACGGGCCGCCCCTCATCCGGCGCGGCCGGCCGGGCGCGCCGGCGACCGTTAGGGTCCGGTCGATGGCCGTGCGGGCGTTGACGACGGGCGAGGAGGCGACGCTGCGGTCGGTGCGCCTGCGGGCCCTGGCCGACGCACCGGAGCAGTTCACGTCGACCTACGGGCGCGAGGCGGCGCGCACCGACGACGACTGGCGCCAGTGGCTCGCCTCGGGGGCCACCTTCGTGGCCGGCGACGACCCACCGGCGGGCATGGCGGCGGTCGTGCCCGACGACGACGAGCCCGACACCGCCCACCTCATGGCCTTGTGGGTGGACCCGGCGGCGCGCGGCACCGGGGTGGGGGACGAGCTCGTGGCGGCCGTGTGTGGCTGGGCGCTGCGCCACGCCAGGGCCCGCGTCCGCCTGCACGTCATGGCGGGAAACGTCCCGGCGCGCCGGCTCTACGAGCGCAACGGCTTCCTGGCCGTGGCCGAGGTCGACCGGGACGGGGTCAGGCAGATCGTGATGGAGTGTCGGTGACATGATCCGCGTCATCTACCGCTGGCGGGTCGAGCGCCGTCGTCAGGACGACTTCATCCGGTGGTGGCACGAGGGGACCGTCCGCATCCGGTCCTCGAAGCCCGGGGCCAGGGGCAGCACCCTGGCACGGCCGACGGCGGGTGACGACGACCAGGTGGTGGCCATCGCCCGCTGGGACAGCGAGGACGACCTGGCCGCCTTCTGGGCGGACCCGGGGGGATCCGACTTCCCCGGGGCAACCCTCGAGTCGGTCGAGGTCCTCCACGAGCTGGACCACCTCACCCTCGAGGCGCCCTGACCGCCGAGGCGCCGCGGGACACGGCGCGCGCGCCGCTCAGGCGCCCGGGAACCCCCCCTGCTGCCACCCGACGCTCCCCGGCGCCGGCGCGCCGGCGGTGGGCGGCTGCGCCATGGGGCGGGCGGCGCACGACGACGCCCCCGGCTCGACCCCGTACCAGGTGGCCGACGACGAGAACCACACGTACCAGCACGTGTCGGGGGCGGCGCGCGCCGCCAGCGTGACCGAGCCGCCCCCGGCGCCGCCCGGCTCGCCGAGGGGCGCGGATGCACCGGAGGAGACAACCCCGCTCACCTGGCCGGCCGTCGCCGGACCCGTCTCCACGCCGAATTGCGTGAGGTCGAGCCCCGAGAAGCCGCCGTCGCTCACAGCCACGTCCTGGATGCGCGCCATGGCGTTGGACAGGTTGGACTGGGCCTGCACGGCGTAGGCGTTCGAGACGTCGGACCCGAGGGACTGTCCCGAGGGCCCGCCCGACCCTCCGGAGAGGGTCTTCATGGCGACCACCGCCACGGCCGCCACGATGAGGAGCGAGACCGAGACCGCGACCAGGCCCAGCCCCGCCTCGGCTCCGGCCGCCCCTCTGTCCGGAGCGTCCCGCGCCGATGCCCGTCGGCGGTCAATGGCCACGACCAGGGCATCGGCGCGAGGGCTCCCTGGGGTTTAGCGCCCGGGCTCAGCGCCGCCCGTGGTCGCCGTTCGAGCCGCCCCACGGGCGGCCGTTCGAGCCGCCCCACGCGTGGGAGGCCGACAAGCCCTGCCGCCACGTGTCGCGACCCTGCGAGAGCCCCCGGCCGGTCCCGCTCCACTGCCCGTTGTCGGGTCGGGGCGTGCCGGGGTGCGGCAGCGTGGCGCTGTCGGTGTGGACGGACGCCTGCTTGGCCGGGCCGTGCCAGGTGTCGAGCGCCGGTGCCGACTCGGTGGAGGGCGGGGTGGGCGGCGGGGCCACGAAGACGTCGTTGGCGTCCAGCGTCGTCCCCGACAGCATGCCGATCGCCCCCGCGAGGTCGCCCACGCACACGTTGGCGAACGACGGGGTGCTGACGCCGCGCTCGAAGAAGGAGGTGGTGGTGGCCACGTCGACGGTGTCGGACGCCTGGTGCTTGGTGACCGTGAAGGACCCGGCGCTCCCCGCCGTGCCGCAGGACCCGGGGGTGCTGGACCCGTTCACGGCGCTCACCGTCCCGGCGACGCCGTGGAATCGGTGGTGCCACGGTGCTCCGGGATGTGCGCTGGCCGCCCCCGCCGGTACGGCGGCGCCCAGCAGTGCCGCCACGGCCGCTCCCATGGTGCGTCTTGTGATTCGGCCGACGTTGGCCATCGAAGGCTCCTCCTCGTGGTGGTGGGGGTGCGCTCTGCACCGCTGCCCGCTGGGCGTCTTTCCCTCCTATCGGCAGCCAAACCCTCCCCTAGCTGCTGTTTTGCAAATGCGTGGCGGCTGTTTTCGTGGGCTTGTGGCAGCCGTGCCTGGGATGCCCGACCGTGGTCCAGCCGCGCCTGGCGCCCGTGGCCCGGTGAAGCCTGCGCCGGGTGTGACCGCCCCGATGAGTTCGGAGCACAGCGTCGGTCCAACTGGACGACAATCGGTGGCACAAGAAGGAGAGGAGCCCGCCATGCCCACTCGCGATCACCCCCCTGCCGGAGCCCCGTGCTGGGCCGACCTGTGGACCTCGGACGTCCCCGGCACCCGCCGCTTCTACGGTGGGCTCTTCGGGTGGGAGGCCGAAGACCCCAACCCGGAGTTCGGCGGGTACTTCACCTTCCTGCGCGGCGGGATTCGGGTCGCCGGGTGCATGGGTGACATGGGCGACATGCGGGCCAACGACACCTGGAAGATCTACCTGGCCTCCGAGGACATCACCAAGACGGTGGAGCGCGCCGGCGCGGCCGGCGCCGAGGTGGTCTCGGGCGCCATGCCCGTGGGCGATCTCGGCATCCAGGCGGTGCTCGTCGACCCCACCGGGGCACACGTGGGTGCCTGGCAGCCCCGGAGCTTCCCCGGGTTCACCGTGCTGGGGGAGCACGGTTCCCCGAGCTGGTTCGAGCTCCACACCCGGGACCACACCCGCGCCGTCGCCTTCTACCGCGACGTGTTCGGCTGGGAGACCGACGTGGTGGGGGACAGCGACGACTTCCGCTACACGACCGTGCGGAACCCCGGGGGAGAGGGGGAGCTCGCCGGCATCATGGACGCCGGCCGGTTCCTCCCCGACGGGGTGCCGTCGCACTGGTCGGTGTACTGGCACGTGGACGACGCCGACGCCGTCGTCGCCAAGGCCACCGACCTCGGCGGCAGCGTGGTGATGGAGGCCACCGACACCCCTTACGGGCGCCTCGCCACCGTGACCGATCCCGCGGGCGCCGCGTTCAAGCTGCGCACCCCGCCGTCTTGAACCCGGGCCGGCCCCCGGGGCGCGCCGGACATGCGCACATCCGGCGGCTGACGTCTGCGGCCTGACTCGACGGGTCTCGTCGCTTCTTGGACCCGATCTGGTCCCCGTGCCCGGCCGGAGCACGGAGCCCCGCCCCCTGGCCTGCCGGCGCCGTCATCGCCGACCCTCTGAGCGATCTCCCTCATCGACCATGGCTGTCACGACGGCCTCGAAGATGCGTGCCGTGTCTCGTTCGATGTGGCGGCGGGCGGCCAGGAGGAAGAGGGCCCCGACCAGGGTCAGGGGCATGATCAGGGCGAAGGCCACCCGGTAGTTGCCCCCGAAGTGCGTGGCCACTGCCGAGGTGACGACCGGCGCGGCGGCCGAGCCGAAGACGATCGACGCGACGTTGAAGGCCCCGAATCCCGTGCCCCTCAGATGGGCGGGCACGGCGTCGGACAGCCCGGCCCGGAGGGCCGGGACCGCCGCGGCTGCCGCCAGGAACGCCAGGACCTGGACGGCGAAGGCCGGGGCGATCGGCATGGGGATGAACGAGACCATGAACAGGCTCCCCGAGGCCAGGATGCACATGCCGGGGATCATGACCCGTGCGCCCATGAAGCGGTTGATCCACCGGTCCGCCATGCGCCCGCCCACGAGCGTGCCCGGAATGCCGGCCACGATGACGAGCACACCGAAGGCGCTGTTGGCCGCCTCCTGGCCGAGGTGGAACTGGCGCTCGTACAGCGTCGGCATCCACGTCGACACCGCCGTGACGACGAAGAGGATGGTCGACACCCCGACGAGGGCGTAGGCCATGGTGGGGATGCGCAGGATCGTCCTGACGTCGGCCCACAGCCCCTTCACCATGTCGGCGGCGAAGCGGGCGGGCCCCTCGGGGAACAGGGTGCGGGCGTCGGCGTCCGCCACCTCCACACCGTCCCGCTGGGTCACGTGGGCGCGGTCGGCCGACCCGCGGCGGGGCTCGGGCAGCAGCCAGCAGAAGGCGGCGGTCGCCAGGCCCGGCAGGATCGACACGCCGAAGGCCAGCCGCCAGCCGTAGCGACCGAAGTGCGTGCCGAAGAAGGCCCCGATGGCCAAGCCGAGCCCGAGCCCGACGTAGATGAGGCAGGTCTGGACCGAAAAGGCCCGGCCGCGGCGCCCGATGCCGTAGTAGTCGGCCAGCAGGCTCGAGCCGGACGGGTCGCTGACCGCCTGGCCGAATCCGAGGGCCCCGCGGAGCACGAGGAGCAAGCCGAAGTCGGCGGCCGGGACGGCGCCGCCCATGGCGCTGACCACCGACCACGCGGCGATGGTCACGGCCATGAGCCGGGTCCGGGTCCACCGGTCTCCCACGTAGCTGGCCGGCATGGTCGCCAGGCCGTTCACGACGATGAAGGCCGAGAAGAGAAGGCCGATCTGGAAGTCGCCGACCCGGAAGACCCGTTCGAGCTGGTTCGAGTCGCCTCGCACGATGTACTGGTCGACGTTGTCGATCATGACGGCGAACCCGAGCACCCACATCGGCCAGGCACCCACGGATCGGACGGTCCCGGTGGCATCACCGCCGGGGGACCCCGCCGGCCTCTGGCGGCGGGAGCGCGTCAGCACGCCGGAGCGATCCGAGGACTCTGTGCGGGGGAGCGACACGAAGTGCCGATCTACAGCATCGCCTCGAGGGCGAGGGCCCGCATCACGTCGCCCTCGAGCCGTATCCGGCCGTCCATGGCAGCTGCGGGAGCGGTGAGGCGGCCGGCGACGATGTCGGTCCAGGTGGCCACGTCCATGCCAATCGTCACGTCGACCGGAGTCGTGTCCTCGGCGGGCCGCGAGGCCGCCTCCACGGTGCCTCGGTCGATCTTGATCAGCCAGTCCCCGTCATCGATCCCGCTCACGTCGAGTCGGATGGTCGTGGTCGGTGTGTCCTTCAGGAGGGTCGGATCGATGTTGGCCGACAACACCTGCAGGACGGGACCGGGGGGAACGCGCTCGAGCCCCCCCAGGCCGGCCCGCAAGGCGGCGATCGGGTCGTCGGGCGTGTGCCCCTCCCCGGGCTCCAGCTCTCCGGCCTCGGTGGCGGAGTCCACGTAGCGCTCGTAGCGGAGGATGCCGAGCTGCTCGAAGCCGGCTCGCACCTTCGGGGTGAGCAGGCCCAGCTTGCTCAGGTTCGGCACCACCTTCGAGAACATGAGCGAGCGGAAGGCGGCGGCGTCGGGGGACGTCTGCCATTCCTGGGTCGCCTGACCGACGTCGATGCCCAACCGTTCGTACACCTCGGTGCTGACGAAACGGTCGCGCATGAGGGAGCAGGCCTCGAGAACGAAGTCCTCCCGCTCGGCCATGTCGACAGGGTCCATCTCGTCGTAGAAGCCGGAGAGTGACAGCACACCGAAGGCGACGTGGCGGGCCTCGTCGCGCCGCACCAGCTCGGTGATGCGGCTGATCAGCTCGTTGCCGAACATCACCCCGCCTAGGCTGAACGCGGCCAGGGCCACCCCTTCTACGAGGATCTGCATGCCGAGGAAGGTCATGTCGAGGTGCCTGTGGGAGATGATCTCGTCGAGCAGCCCGTGCAGCGGCCCCGAGACGGGGTAGGTGATGTCGATCTTCCCCAGGTACCGCTGGTAGGCCTCGACGTGACGAGCCTCGTCGGCGACCTGGGCGGCGGCGTAGTACTTGTCGTCGATCGACGTGGCCCCGGCGGCGATCTTGGCGGTGGCCACGAGCGCACCCTGCTCCCCGTGCATGAACTGGCTCACGGTCCATGCGTGGGAGTGGGCCTCGAACAACCACCGGTTCTCGTCCGACGCCAACGCGAACCGGCCGACGGCGCGACTCTCGAAGTCGAATTGGGCATCCGAGAAGCGCTCCTGGACCTGCTCGGAGACCTTCCCGGGGTCCACGTCGATCGACCAGTCGAGGTCGGTCGCGGCGTTCCACTGGCTGACCTTCGACTTCTCGTACAGACGCTGCAGGCGGGGCCGTCGGTCGTCGTAGTCCCAGACGAAGCTCGCCGGCATCCCCATGTCCAGGTACTCGGTGCCCAGAGCGGTCACGGCCGGCTCCCTTCAGTGATGAGTTCGACGAACGCCCGGACAGTTCGCTCTCGGCTGGTCACGAAGCGTCTGCCGGACAGGGCCTCGAAGAAGATGTTCACCGTCTCGACCACTGCTTCGGGGTCCAGATCCGACCGCAACGACCCGTCGGCCATGGCCTGACGCACGAGGGGCGTGATCGCCTCCACCACAGCCCGGTCGAAGCGGTCGAGAGCGCCTTGCACGGCGGGATCCCTCGATGCCAACTCCCGCAAGGTCGCCACGCCGGGAACTTCGTCCCGGTAGGCGAGCAGCCGGGCGAGCAGCGTCTGCAAGCGATCGATGGCGGGTTGGTCCTCGTCGCCGACCAGGAGGTCGATCTCGAACACGGCCACTCGCTCCGCCAAGGCGGCGAAGAGGTCGGCCTTGTCGTCGAAGTACAGGTAGATGGTGCCCGGAGAGATCTCCGCCCGCCGGCCGATGGCCCGGGCGGTGACGCCCGCCACGCCCTCCTCCAGGAGGCAGGCGAAGGCGGCGTCGAGGATGGCGCCCCGGACCTGCTGGCGGTGCTCGGCGCTGACCTTCGGCACGGTCCCTCCATAGCTGAACGCCCGTTCAGTTTTTTTACCACGGGTTCCCGGGGTGCGCAAAGAACGACCGTGCCGACCGTCGGCCCCGACCTGCCGACGACCCGCACGCGCTCGCGACGGCCGGGGGTCCGCCCTGCCCACGAGGCGGCACCTCGGCCGCGCCTCTGCGTTCGAGGCGCTCAGTGAGCAGGGTTGGGCCGGCCACGTCTCGCAGGGCCATCGGATCATCGAGCACGAGGAGCCGCGGTCGCCTAGACAGGGCCCACGACCCGCCAGCGCGATGTCGTTCTCTATCTCATCGAGGCTGGTGCTGATCCCAATGCTGCCGCGATGGGCGGCGTGACGCCCCTGCATCGGGCGGTTCGAAACCGACGCTCGGCGGCGGTCGGAGCCCTCCTGGCCGCCGGCACCGACCCTGATCTCAAGAACGACAGTGGCACGACGGCCTACGCCCTCGCCCACCTAACGACGGGTCGTGGCGGCACCGGCTCAGCTCCGGCCCAGGTCGAGGAGCGAACCATCATTGAGTTGCTCGGCCGTACCTGACTCGTCGGTGCGCGCAAGCAGCCGGGCTCTCGATCACGATGTCTGGGCATGCATGGCGAACATCTGCAGCCAGTTGCCTTCGGGATCACGAAAGGATGAATACGCTCCCCAGTCTTCGCTGACGATCGGATCGCACTCCACGCCGGCGGATTCGAGGCGGGCACGCTCTCGTTGCACGTCGTCTACGAGGAAGCACAACTGGGCGGCTTGTCGGTTCGCCCCATCGAGCAGGCCACTGTCCCAGAACGTCTGGGAGTCAAAGAGTTCGATGCTCGTTTCTCCCGCGCGGAGGGAGACCCAATTCACCAGCGGAATCGAAGGCGGGCCTGGATCAAGGTCCTTGATATCCAGGCCCAGCGTGTCACGGTAGAACCCAAGCATGGCGGAGAAGTCCTTCACAAAGAGGTTCACCTGAGACAGGTTCATGATCGACGATCTCCCTTGCTGTCGGGGTCCAACTATCGCTGATGGATGAACAATTATCGCGATCTGGTCGAGATCAAGAGCCGCCGCGCCGAGACCCCCGGATCGCCACAACCGGTCTAGCGGGCTCGTTTCGGACCCCCACCAGCTCCGACGGAGGGCTCGTCTACAACTCGGGCTCCGTTTCGTGAACACCCGGTCGTGGAGTGTTCAAGAAATCCGGATGGTCAGAGTCTATCGCTCGGCTCCCCGAGAACCTCCACAGCTTAGGAAGAGGTGTCTCCACAACCTCCGGATAGTGATTCGAGCCTGCTGGGTACGAGAGCGCGCAGAGGCCACGTCGTCATCCCTCGGTCGGTAAAGGCAGTTCTGTGTTCTCAGACAGCCCGCTTCCCAAACCCATTGTCGAGTCCCGTCTAAGCACCAGCAAGACCGTCACGAGTGCAGTGAGCACGGGGAGGATGACCAGGGCAAGACGAAGTGAGGTGGCGGAAGCGACTTGCCCGATGAGGGGTGGTCCAGCGACGAAGCCGACCCAGCCGATGCCTGACACCAGCGCGACGCCTCGCCCTGGATTCACCGAGGCCATCTCGCCCACAGCGCTGTAGGTGGTGGGGATGACCAGGGCGCAGCCCACACCGAGGCAGACGAACGCCAGGAGCATGACGACAGTGCTGTGCGCCATGAGTCCCGCCGCGACGCCGGCTGTGGCGACCGCTGTGAGGACAGGCAGGACACGGTGTCTCGACCATCGCGAGAACAGTCGTCTGGCGGAGAACCGGGTCGTTACCATGGCGAACGAATAGAGGGTGTAGCCCAGTCCCAGAATCACTCCTGAGGCGTGCAGCGAGGAGCGCAGATAGACCGCAGACCAATCGGCGGCCGCTCCTTCACAGAGCATGTCGGCCAGGGCGATGAAGCACAGGATCAGCAGCCCCGCCGACACCCAGGCCCTTCGTCGTGGAGTCGCGGCCACAGAGCCGCCATCGAGGTGGCTCCGATCTTCGGGAAGCAGACTCCTCGTCATGGCCGCGAGGACCATCAGAGAGACCAGTCCCAGGACGAGAAGCTGGCCGCTGAGCGATACGCCGAGTGCGACGGCGACGGTCCCTATGCCCGCACCGGTCAGGGCGCCGAGGCTCCAGGCGCCATGGAAGGTGGGCATGACCGGACGCCCGCCCGCTTGTTCGACAGCGACGCCCTGAGTGTTCATGGCCACCTCTAGGGTTCCCTGGAACGTGCCCCACAGCAGGTATGCGAGGAAGAAGGCCACGAGGCTCCCAGCCAGCCCGAGCAGCGATCCCGCCAGGCAGTAGCCGATCATTCCGATGCGCAGGACCCGCCTACTGCCGAGTCGAGGGACCAGCCAACCGGCCGCCGTCATGGCAAGGATCGAGCCGATGGGTGCCCCGAGAAGCGCCACGCCAAGGAGTCCCAGGTCGATGCCGAGGTGCGCCTTCACATGGGGAATGTGGGCGACCCAGGAGGCGAAGAGCAGGCCGTGGGCGAAGAAGACAGCAGCTACGCCGCGGACGGCAGTGGTTCGCGTGCGCTTTGCCGACGTGCGATGTGGAGGTGGGGGCACCACCAACCACCCTAATGACGAGCTGGCACGTCGCCGTAGCCAGCGCACGACGGCCGATACCGGTCAAATCGGGTATGGACATGCTCAGTCGGCAAAGTGGCGATATTCCGGCCCTGTCGTCGGCGCCTGCGTGACCGGGCACGACAGCCCTGGGTGATCCCGGAGCCCTCCTTTCGTCGATGTGCCTGCGGGCGTGGCGCGCTGCATCCCCTTCCGCACGACGGCCTGGCGCACCTCGTGAACTGGCGCCAGGTAGTTGAGTCGGTGAACGCCGCGCTCGAGGGCGCCTTCCCCCATGTGTGTCGAGAGGCTTCCTCCGACTTCTCGGCCACGGCCAAACGAATGTGAAGTCGCCGGCCCGAGGGCCGGCGACTTGCACGAATCGAAGCGGCGGGGGTCGTTCGGACCCCTCGACGCCTCAAACGGAGGGCTCCATGAGCACTCAGGCCTTTCGATAGAGGCCCGGAGCCCCGTGGAGTCCGGCAGACGGCTAGGTGCGCATCACAGTGCGGGTCTGGTGACGGCCGCGGCACTCTCGATCCGGCATGTTCGATCGGTCAGATCGACCACTCGCCGTCGAACGGGCCGCGATTATGCGCTGCCCCAACGTCTCCCGCCGCAGTGACAAATCGCCGAATCCGATCGGCCCGACGCTGCCCATCCGCCGCTCAGGGGGCGCTCGAGATGCGTTTCATCTGGAGCTCCGAGCGACGGCGCGCGGAAGCGCTTCCGCCAGTCGGAGCGTCCGACCCGTTCGGCGAGGCGGGGTGTGGGGGTCACGGTCGTCGCCGGGTCCCGGCCCGGCACCGGGGCACAGGGCGCCGTGTTGGAGGGTCGTCGATCGGGTTGCTTCCTGGCGGTCGACCGGGTCAGGGGTTGCCGTAGTGGCCTGCGACGACGTCGAACGCGGCTTTGGCGTCGTAACGCTCTCCGGGCCAGCGCTGGGACTCTGTCCCGTCGGGGAGTCCTTTGACCAGGCTCATGCCGTCCATGTCCCGGTCATAGCGTGGGTCGTCGTCGTAGAAGGTGTCCGGCGCCGAGAAGGACGCGAGGAACCAACCGGCGACAGCGGAGCCCTCGAGGATGCTGAGCGTCTCGTCCAGCTCGCTGGCCTGGCCCGCCTCATCGCGGATGTAGCCGGGCTTGTTGCGTACTCGCACGAGCCGCCCAAAGAGCTGATGGAGCACGAAGCTGGTGGTGTCGGTGATCCCGAACCCGAGCGCCCCGGACGCTGAGGCTCCGGCGTAGGTGCGCATCCCGACCTCGCTCACCACCACCGGGAGCCCGGTCGCGAGATGCGGTTCCAGCATCTCCAGGTAGCGGTCCTTCACCCGGTCGTCCCGGTAGTGATCGACGCCGACGATGTCGAAGGACCGCCAGTCGGGCTGCTCGAACGACAGCGATGCGTAGGTGAGGAGTCCTCCGAAAACGGAGCGCAGTTCGGCGGCGAGCGTGGTGAGGTAGCGGGCGAGGTCGCCGCTGTGGAGCAGCGACGGGTCGGCTTTGATGCGTGCGAAGCGGTCGGTGAGACGTTTGCCGGGCACGAGCCCGCGCACGAACAGGGTCGCTTCGCTGGCGGCGACAAAGGTGGTCTGCCCGCCGAGGCGCCTTCGGAGTGCCTCGGCGTGGCCGGCCATAGCGACTGTATTGCGGATGGTCTCTGCGGGCCCGCAGTCAAAGACGGCCGGCGAGTACCACAGCCCGAGGCCGGCGTCAGCCACCGCGGCCGCGACGGTGTCGAGGCGGGCCGGGTCACTGGCGACGACGCGCACGTGGGTCGCGTGCAGTTCGTCCCGGATCACCTCGAGTTCTCGGCGCATGACACGCTCGTCGAGGTGGCGGCGGGTGGGGCGCTGGCCGCGACCAAAGAGCGTGCCGGCGTCGTAGACCACTCCCCGGATCCGAGGTGTCACCATCTCATCATCATCGTCGGCGGGAAGGTCGCGCGCCCTGTCGGCGCCCTCGAGCAACCCATCGGAACCGAGAACGCCCTCTGTGATCAGCCGGCGCCCCCAACGGCTACGTGCGCACACCGAAGGTGGTCGCCGCGCCATTACCAGGGTATTCGCGTACGCACCCGGCCCTTGACATGGGTAGCCGGGATGAGCCGGTCGCGAGGGAGTATGCAAAGCCGCCGGCCCGAAGGCCGGCGGGCTTGCTCAAATCGGGGTGGCGGAGGAGCCAACGGACCCCTCGCCACGTCGAACGGTTTCATGAACACTCAGGCCTTCGTTTCATGAACACCCAGTCGTGGAGGTGGCGGGAATCGAACCCGCGTCCTTCAGCTTCTCATCGGGCCTTCTCCGAGCGCAGCCGGCGGCTAGATCTCGGGTCCTGCGCCGCCGCCGGCGGACTCACAGGTCCCCAGCCGACCTTTGGTGTCCCCGGCGGCCAGTCGGCAGAACCGCTCGGGTAAGCCCTACGAGATGACGCCCGTGACCGGCCTGTAGGGCTGAGACCGGACGGACGGGCTACTTGTTAAGCAGCCAGCGCGAGCTGAGGCTCGGCGTTTGTTTTTGGTCCCGGCTCTTTAACGTGGCTCCGGGGACCACGGCTCGCTTCTCCCGAATCGACGACCGAAGTCGAAACCGATCACCCCCTCGTTGTGGTCCTCTCATTCTACCGGCGCCCCCGCCGGCGGGATGCGCGCGCTCCCAGCAGGTCATTCGCGCTCGCGGCTCGCCCCCCGGGCCACGCTCTTGCCCTCGGCCCCCCGGGCCTCGCGGGCGGCCTCGCGCTCGGCGTCGCGGCGGGCGATGGCGTGGCGCTTGTCGTAGAGGCGCCGGCCCTTGGCCAGGGCCAGCTCGACCTTGGCGTGGCCGTCCTTGAAGTACACCGACAGGGGCACGAGGGTGAGCGACTGCTGCTGGGTGCGCCCGGTCAGCTCGTCGATCTCGCTCCGGTGCAGGAGGAGCTTGCGCCGCCGCTCGGGGTCGTGCGCCCCGAAGCCAGCGGCGTGCTCGTAGGGAGGGATGTGCACCCCGAGGAGCCAAGCCTCGCCCCCCTCGATGCGGGCGTAGGCGTCGGCCAGGGTGACCCGCCCCGCCCGGAGGGACTTCACCTCGCTGCCCTGGAGGGCGATTCCGCACTCGTAGACCTCGACGATGTCGTACTCGTGGCGTGCCCGCCGGTTGCGGGCCACGGTCTTGACGCTGTCGTCGCCGCCGTGCTCGCGCGGCGCCCTCCGTCCGGGGCCCTTGGCCATGGCCGCACGGTACCGCCGCGGGCGCCCCGGGCCGGTCTGGGGGCGTCGGGGCGCGGGCGCGCCGTCGGGTGGCCCGCCGCGGTCCCCGTCGCCGGGAAGGCGCCCCGGTACCCTCGGTGCGATGTTGCGGCTGCCCGGCGGCATATACAGCGAGATCGTGGCGCACTGCCTGCGGGGGCTGCCCGAGGAGGCGTGCGGCCTCCTCAGCGGCGATCCCGCCACGGGGCTGGTCGACCGGTGCTACCCGACGCGCAACGTGGCGGCCTCGGCCAAGCTCTACACCGTCGACCCCGCCGAGCACCTCCGGGCGGACCGTGACGCCGAGGAGCGGGGGAGCGAGATCATCGGGGTCTACCACTCCCACACCCACACCGACGCCTACCCCTCACCCACCGACATCGCCCAGGCACCCGATCCCGGCTGGCACTACGTGGTGGTGTCGCTCAGGGACTCCCATCCCACCCTGCGCTCCTACCGCATCCAGGGCGAGACCGTGGCCGAGGAGTCGGTGGGGGTCGAGCCCCGGTAGAATGCTGACTGAGTCCGTCAACAATCGGCGGGCCCCGGCGTAGCCGGCGTCACGACGTTCGAGGGGGCCGCCCGGCCCCGACCAGGGAGGTCATGGTGCCCGTCGAGGTGAGGCTGCCCACCGTCCTGCGCCCCGCCGCCGGCGGGAAGTCGGTCGTGAGCGCCGAGGGCGCCACCATCGGCGAGGTCCTGGCGGACCTGGTGCGCACCTATCCGGGCATGGAGGGCCAGGTCCTCACGCCCGACGGGGCGATGCACAAGTTCGTGAACGTGTACGTGGGCGACGACGACGTCCGCTACCTCGACCAGCTCGACACCAAGGTCGCCGACGGGGACACGGTGTCGATCCTGCCGGCGGTGGCCGGGGGCTGAGAGCCCTCCGGGCTGCTGGAGCGCCATCCTCTCCATGACGCGGGTCACGAGCATCCTCGACCTCATCGGCAACACGCCCCTTGTGGACGTCAGCTCGCTCAGCCCCAACGAGCGGGTGCGCATCCTCGTCAAGCTCGAGGGGCAGAACCCCGGCGGCTCGGTCAAGGACCGCATCGCGTTGTCGATGGTCGAGGAGGCCGAGAAGGAAGGTCGGCTGGCGCAGGGCGACACCCTGCTCGAGCCGTCCTCGGGCAACACCGGCATCGGCCTGGCGCTCGTGGCCCGGGTGAAGGGCTACCGGCTCAAGGTCGTGCTCCCCGCCAACGTGTCGGTGGAGCGGCGCCAGCTCCTCGGGGTGTGGGGCGCCGAGGTCATCGAGTCGCCCGGGTCGGAGGGCTCCAACGGGGCGGTGCGCATGGCCGAGAGGATCCACGCCGAGCACCCCGAGTGGGTCTTCCTCTACCAGTACGCCAACCACGCCAACCCCAAGGCCCACTACGAGGGCACGGGCCCCGAGATCTGGCGCGACTGCCCCGAGGTCACGCACTTCGTGGCGGGCCTGGGAACCTCGGGGACGCTCCTCGGGGTGGGCCGCTACCTGAAGGAGCGCAATCCCGCCGTCGAGGTGTGGGCCGTCGAGCCGCCCGCGGGAGAGATGGTGGAGGGACTGCGCAACCTCGACGAGGGCTACATCCCGCCCATATTCACCGAGCTGGGCGGGGCCGAGCTCCTGGACCGCAAGACCATGGTCGGCCCCCGGCTGTCGGTGGAGTGGACGCGGCGGCTGGCCGAGGTGGGCGTGTTCGCCGGGCTGTCCACGGGCGCGGCCATGGCCGGGGCCGCCAAGTGCGCCCAGGCCATCGAGACCGGCGTGGTGGTGGTGGTCTCGGCCGACGGGGGGTGGAAGTACCTCTCCACCGACGCCTGGACCGGCGACCTCGACGAGGTCGTGGAGCGGGCCAAGCACTCCATCTACTTCTGACGCGCCGGCTTCCGACCCGTCTGCTGGCCCCCGGCCCGGCTCCCCGGTGCCGGCCCGATCCCTGCGGTGCGCGGCGGTCTGAGGTGCCGGGACCGGGGTATAGCGTGCGGCATGGCCGAATTCCTGACCGACATCGAAACGCTGCGCAAGCAGGCCCGCCAGCACATGGACCAAGGCCCGATCACCGAGGCCTACGGCGCCGACCGCGAGCGTGTCGTCGCCGTGCTCAACGAGGTGCTGGCCACCGAGCTGGTCTGCGTCCTGCGCTACAAGCGCCACTACTACATGGCGCACGGCATCAACTCCGGCCCGGTGGCCGCCGAGTTCCTCCAGCACGCCAACGAGGAGCAGGGGCACGCCGACACCGTGGCGGCGCGCATCGTCCAGCTCCAGGGCGAGCCGGACCTGAACCCCGACACCCTCACCAAGCGCAGCCACGCCGAGTACGCGCACAGCAGCGACCTCATCGAGATGATCCGGGAGGACCTGGTGGCCGAGCGCGTGGCCATCGCCTCCTACCAGGAGATCGTGCGGTGGCTGGGCACGAACGACCCCACCACCCGTCGCATGATCGAGGACATCCTGAGCGTCGAGGAGGAGCACGCCGACGACCTGCTCAACCTGCTGCAGGGCCTCGGCGAACCGGTGAGCCCCGCCTGAGGGACACGAGCGCCGCCGCGTCGCACACCGCGCAGCTGTGACCACCGGGGCACCGCGCCGCAAGGGGACCACCAAGAGGTCGCGCCGGGCGGCGGCCCGCGCCGCGGCGCTTCCCGAGCACCTCCAGCGCGTGGAGGAGTGGAGCGGGCTGCGCCGGGGGGACCCCGTCGAGATCGACGGGCCCGTGCCGCGCGGCGCCACGTGGCGGTTCCTCGGGTTCGTGCGCAACGAGCGCAACGGGGCCGAGTCGGTCGAGGTCATCGGGGGGCGCCCGGGCGAGGACCGCGTGCGGTCGTTCCTCCCCGAGCAGGTCTTCCCCGTGGGCGGGCGCCGCGGGGGCCGTCCCTCGCTCGCCGACGCCCCGCAGCTTCCCCTGGAGTGACGGCGGCCGAGCCCCGGTGCGGCGCGCCAGCCCCGGGGTTGCGGGATCGCCGGGGGCGGGTGCCGTAGCCTCGGGTCGGTGGACGGCCGGCCCATCGGGATGTTCGACAGCGGCTTCGGCGGCCTGACGGTGGCCCGGGCCCTCATCGACCTGGCCCCCCACGAGGACCTCGTGTACGTGGGCGACACCGGCCGCTACCCCTACGGTCCGCGCGACCTCGACGAGGTGCGGGGCTTCGCGCTCCAGATCGCCCGGTGGTTGGTGGACGACGTCGGGGTGAAGCTGATCGTGGTGGCGTGCAACACCGCCTCGGCCGCCGCCCTCGACACCCTGCGTGACGCCCTGGCGGTGCCGGTGGTGGGGGTGATCGAGCCGGGGGTGCGGGCCCTCGCCAGTGCCACCCGCAACCGCCGCGTGGGGGTGGTGGGCACCGTGGGCACCATCCGCTCCGGGGCCTATCAGCGGGCCATCGCCGCCCTCCCCGTCCCCCTCGAGCTCGTGCCGGCGTCGTGCCCGGGCTTCGTCGAGTTCGTCGAGCGCGACGAGACCCGCTCGGACCAGGTGACGGTGCTGGCCGAGCGCCTGCTCGCCCCGGTCCGCGACGCCGGGGTCGACACCTTGTTGCTCGGCTGCACCCACTACCCCTTCCTGGCCCGGACCATCGGCGACGTCATGGGGCGCGACGTCGTGCTCGTGTCGTCGGCCGACGAGACGGCGTTCGAGGTGCGAGCGGTGCTGCGCCACGGCGGCCTGGGCGCCTCCCGCGAGGGCGGCGGCACCCTGCGGGTGTTCTCGTCGGGGGACGTGGGCTGGTTCCGCACGGTGGGCAGCCGGCTCTTCGGCGGGGAACTGGGCGAGGTGGCCGCGCGGGCGTGGCCCCCCGCCCCGCCGGCGCCGCGGCGGGCCGCCCCCGGGGCCCGGCCCGGGGCGGCATCGGGCTGACGTGCTCACCCTGACCGTCCTCGGGTGCGACGGCAGCCACCCCGGGCCCGGCGGCGCGGCGAGCGGCTACCTGGTGCGCTCGTGGGGCTCGGGCACGTCTCTGTGGATGGACGCCGGCCCGGGCACCTTCGCCAACCTCCAGCGCTTCACCGATCCCCTGGCGCTGTCGGCGCTCGTGCTCTCCCACCAGCACGCCGACCACTGGAGCGACCTCGAGGCCTTCCTCACCGCGGCGCGCTGGGTCTACGGCTTCGACAGAGACCCCATCCCCGTGTTCGCCGCGCCCGGTATCGCGCCCCGGGTGGCCCAGGAGACAGACGGCATCCTGGACTGGCGCGAGGTGGGCGACGGTGACGGGGCGGAGGTGGGCGACCTGCGGCTCGCCTTCAGCCGCACCGAGCATCCGGTCGAGACCCTGGCCACGCGCATCGACGGCCCCACGGGGTCCGTGGGCTACTCTGCCGACTCCGGTCCGGCCTGGTCGTTCTCGGCGCTGGGCCCCGGCCTCGACCTGGCGCTGTGCGAGGCCACCTACACCGTCGAGCACGAGGGGACCGCGGGGCACATGAGCGGCAGACAAGCGGGGGAGAACGCCCGGCGCGCCGGGGCCAGGCGCCTGGTGCTCACGCACCGCTGGGCCACCGTCACGGCCGCGGCCGTGCTGTCGGAGGCCACGGCCGGCTACGGCGGGCACGTGGACGTGGCCGCCGTGGGACGCGGCTACTCGCTGTGAGCGCCGACCCCCGGACGCTGCGCCCCGACGGGCGCGAGGTGGAGCAGCTGCGCCCGGTGTCGTTCGTGCGTGACTTCACCGACGCCGCCCCGGGGTCGGTGCTCGTCTCGATGGGGCGGACCATGGTGCTGTGCACCGCCTCGGTGGAGGACCGCGTCCCGCCGTGGCTGCGCGGGGGCGGCAAGGGCTGGGTCACCGCCGAGTACTCGCTGTTGCCGGGGTCGTCCGCCGAGCGCGTGGGACGCGAGGCGGCCAAGGGCAAGCAGTCCGGCCGCACGCATGAGATCCAGCGCCTCATCGGCCGCTCGCTGCGCGCCGTCACCGACCTCGTGGCCGTGGGCGAGCTGCAGATCACCGTGGACTGTGACGTCCTGCAGGCCGACGGGGGGACGCGCACCGCCTCGATCTGCGGTGCCTACGTCGCCCTGCACGACTGCTTCAGCCGACTCCTGCAGACCCGCGTCGTCTCCTCGCACCCCCTCACCGACGCGTGCGCGGCGGTGTCGGTGGGCGTGGTCGACGGGTCGTGCCTGCTGGACCTCGACTACGGGGAGGACTCCCGGGCCGAGGTCGACATGAACGTCGTCATGACGGGCTCGGGCCGCTTCATCGAGGTGCAGGGGACGGCCGAGGGCATGGCCTTCACCCGGGGTGAGCTCGACGAGTTGCTCGACCTGGCGACCACGGGCATC
>DATJBC010000310.1:0-6500 GCA_035515515.1 Acidimicrobiales bacterium | reverse complement strand
GGGGCCGGCCCAGCGCAACAGCACCATGCCGGCGCCCACGACCACGGGACCGGTGGCCATCTGCAGGCGCGGGCCGATGCGCGCCGCCAGGGCTCCCGAGCGCGCCGAGAGTACGAGCATCATGGCCGTGAGAGGCAGCAGCGAGACCCCGGCCTCGAGCGGGGAGTAGTGCGCCACCTCCTCCCGCTGCACGGGCAACAGGAACAGCGCCCCCCCGAGGGCGGCGTAGACCACGAAGGTCACGGCGTTGGTGGCCGTGAATTGGCGGGCCGTGAAGATCCCCACCGGGAGCAGCGGCGACGGGCGGCGGTGCTCGACGAGCACGAAGGCGACGAGGGCGGCGGCGCCCGCCCCCAGGAGCCCGAGGACCGGCGCCGACGACCATCCCGCCCCCGGGGCGGCGATGAGCCCCGCGGTGAGCAGTCCCAGGCCGGCCGTCACCGCCGCGGCGCCCGCGTAGTCGACCGGCCCCTGCGCCCCCGGGTCCCTGGTCTCGGGCACGTGTCGCAGGGCGATCCACACCACCGCGGCGGACAGCGGCAGGTTGATGAGGAAGATCATCCGCCACGACACGGCGCTGATGAGGAAGCCGCCCACGAACGGGCCCAGCGCCGTCCCCACGCCGGCGAAGCCCGACCACGCGCCGATGGCGCGGCCCCGGTCGTCGGGGGCGAACGAGGCCTGCAGGATGGCGAGGGACCCCGGCGTGAGCAGCGCGCCCCCCACCCCCTGCAGGCCGCGCGCGGCGATGAGGGTCGTGGCGTCCGGTGCCAGCGCGCACAGGAGCGAGGCCAGGGCGAACCAGGTCACGCCCACCACGAACAGGCGCCGGCGGCCGTAGCGGTCACCCAGCGCGCCGCCCACGAGCAGCAGCCCGGCCAGGGTGAGGAGGTACCCGCTCACCACCCACTGCAGGCTCGACACCGACATGTGGAAGTCGCCGCCGATGGCGGGGAGGGCGATGCCCACCACCGTGGAGTCGATGGCGGCGATGGCCGAGCCCAGGACGGTGGCCGCCAACACCCAGCGCCCCGGGGCGCTGGCCAGCCGCAGCCCCGGGTCGGGGCCGTTCACCCCGCCAGGCGCGCCAGGACGTCGGCGGCCGAGGTGTGGCGGTCCCCGGGCGCGGGGTCGAGGGCGCCGCCCTCCGCCGGGCCCGGGGCGGCCAGGCCCACCGCCAGGGCGGCGGCCAGGCCCCGCAGGAGCTCCCGCAGCTCCGGGGGCGGCGGGAAGTACTCGTCCTCGTCGGTGACGTGCACCTCCTCGACGCCGAGGCGCGGCGCCAGGCGCGTCACCACGGCGTCGACCAGCTCGTCGGGGGCGGACGCGCCGGCGGTCACGCCCACCGTGCCCGACAGGTCGTCGGGGAGGTCGGCGGCCTCGTTGACGCGCAGCACCCGCGGGCATCCCGAGGCGAGGGCCACCTTCTCGAGCGCCCGGGTGTTGGACGAGTTCACCGAACCGATGACGACCACGGCGTCGGCGCGTCCGGCGATGGCCTTGAGGGCGGCCTGGCGGTTGGTGGTGGCGAAGCACAGGTCCGAGCGGTTCGGCATCCACAGCTCGGGGAAGCGCTCCCGCGCCCGCTGCATGATGTCGGACCACTCGTCGTGGCTGAGCGTGGTCTGGGCGAGCAGCGCCACGGGGGTGCCGGGCGCGATGGCGCGCGCCGCGGCGTCGACGTCGCCCGGGGCGCACACCAGCCGCACCGAGTCCGGGGCCACGGCCATGGTGCCCACCGCCTCCTCGTGGCCCTCGTGACCCACGTAGAGCACCGTGTAGCCCTTGCCGGCCCGCACCTTGAGCTCGTGGTGGACCTTGGTCACGAGCGGGCACACGGCGTCCACCACCACGCGGGCCCGGTCACGGGCGGCCACCACGACCTCGGGAGCAGAGCCGTGGGCGCTCAGCATGAGCGGGGCCCCGGCGGGCACCTGCGCGACGTCGTCCACGAACACCACGCCGCGCGCCCGGAACTGCTCGACGACGTGCCGGTTGTGGACGATCTCGTGGTAGCAGTAGACGGGCGGTTCGAACACCCGGACCATCCATGCCAGCGCCTTGATGGCCTTCTCCACGCCCGCGCAGAAGCCCCGGGGCGATGCCAGAAGCACGCGCTCGACGGGCACGGGACCAGGCTACCGGCCGCTCGCCACCGCTCCTGCGCCGCCGGGACCAGGCTGTCGTGCCGCTAGCCTGCAAGCATGTCGGCGCCCCGCGTGGTCTCGGTGGCGGACGCCTCACCGGCCCAGCGAGCCGGCGTCGAGGTGGGCGACGAGCTCCTCAGCGTGGACGGCCGGGCCCCGCGCGACGTCATCGAGTACCGGCTCCTCGTGGACGACGCCGACCCCACGCTCGAGCTCCGCCGGGGGCACGAGGTCCGGACGGTGCAGATCCGCAAGGAGGCGGGCGAGGTGCCCGGGATCGAGGTGTCGTCGGCGGTGTTCGACCGCGTGCGCACCTGCGACAACCACTGTGAGTTCTGCTTCATCTACCAGCTCCCCAAGGGCATGCGCCGCAGCCTCTACCTGAAGGACGACGACTACCGCCTGTCCTTCCTCTACGGGAACTTCACCACCCTCACCCGGTTCACCGAGCTCGACCTCGAGCGCGTCCTCTCCGAGCGGCTGTCGCCGTTGTTCGTGTCCATCCACAGCACCGACCCCGAGCTGCGGGCCCGCATGCTGCGCAACCGGCGCGGCGCCACCAGCCTGCGGTGGCTCCGGGCGCTGCTCGACGGGGGCATCGAGGTCCACGGCCAGGTGGTGGTGTGCCCCGGCGTCAACGACGGCGCCGCCCTGGAGACCACCCTGGCGGGCATCGTCGACGAGTTCCCCGACCTGGCCACCGTGGCGTGCGTGCCGCTCGGGGTGAGCGACCACACCACCGAGCCCGCCATGCGACCGCACTCCACCGCCGAGGCGGCCGCGGTCCTCGACGCGGTGGAGGAGTGGCAGGGGGTGTGCGCCGAGGTCCTGGGGCGGCGCCTGGTGTACGCGGCCGACGAGTACTACCTCCTGGCGGGCCGGCCCTTCCCCCCGGCCGACGCCTACGACGGCTTCCCCCAGCACGAGAACGGCATCGGCATGGCCCGTGCCTTCGAGGCCGCCTTCGGTGGCGACCGCGGCGCCGCCCACGGCGTGCAGCCCGGGTTCTTCGCCTGGGTGGACGGCGCCCCCGCGGCGGGATATCGCGCCCCGCGGGGCTCCTCGTCGCGGCCGGCCGGGGGCCCGGGTCCGGCGCGCCCGGTGACCATCCTCACCGGCGAGTACGGCGCGGCGGTGCTCGCGCCGCTCCTGGCGGGGCGGGGGAGAGGCGGGGACGGGGGAGCGGTCCGCCTCCTGACCGTGCCCAACACCTTCTTCGGGGGCAACATCGCCGTGACCGGCCTCCTGACCGGCGCCGACGTGGGGCGCGCCCTGGAGGGACAGCCCGCAGACGAGCGGTATCTGCTCCCCGACGTCTGCCTGTCCGAGGGGCGCTTCCTCGACGGGACGCGCCTGGACGAGCTCCCCCTGCCCGTCGAGGTGGTGCCCAGCGACGGCTGGTCGCTGCGCCTCGCCCTCGACGGGGCGGCACCGTGAGCGCCGGGGCCGCTCCGCGCCAGGCGTCGCCGCCGCGCCCGTGGCGTCCCCGGGTGGTGGTGGCCGGGCGCCCCAACGTCGGAAAGTCGACCCTCGTCAACCGGATCGTGGGCCGGCGGGTGGCGGTGGTGGAGGAGCGGCCCGGGGTGACGCGCGACCGGCTCGAGCTCGACGCCGAGTGGAACGGGCGGGCCTTCGTGGTGGTGGACACGGGGGGGTGGCTCGAGGGGAGCGGGGACCTCGACGCCAAGGTGACGGCCCAGGCGGCCCGGGCGGTGGCCGACGCCCACGTCATCGTGCAGGTGGTGGACGTGGCGGTGGGCGTCACCACCGAGGACGAGGCGGTGGCGCGCGTCCTCCTGCGGGCCAAGCGACCGGTGTTGCTGGTGGCCAACAAGGTCGACAACGAGCGACGCGAGGCCGACGCCTGGGAATTCGTGTCCCTCGGCCTGGGCAGCCCCTGGATGGTGAGCGCCCTGCACGGCCGGGGCACCGGCGACCTGCTGGACGAGGTCGTGCGCCTGCTCCCCACCGAGGAGGAGGGGACCGGCGCCGGCACCGGGGAGCCCCCGGCCGGCGACGGCCAGCGCCCGCCGGGCACGGCGCCCGAGGCACCGGCCACCCGGGTGGCGGTGGTGGGCCGGCCCAACGTGGGCAAGTCGACGTTGTTCAACCGCCTGCTGGGCGAGGAGCGCTCCGTCGTCCACGACCTGCCGGGCACGACCCGCGACGCCGTGGACACCCTGGTGGACACGCCCGAGGGCCCCGTCTGCTTCGTGGACACCGCCGGCATGCGACGGCGGTCGCGCACCGAGGAGGGCACGGAGTACTTCGCCATGGTGCGCGCCCTGCAGGCGCTCGACCGGGCGGACGTCGTCCTGCTCGTCATCGACGCCACCGAGGGGGTGACGCACCAGGACCAGCGCCTGGCCGAGCGCATCGGGGCGTCGGGGAGCCCCGTGGTGGTGGTGCTCAACAAGTGGGAGCTGCTGGAGGCCGAGCACCGACGCGACGTCCTGGCCGACGTGGGCGACCGGCTGGCGTTCCTGGGGGCCGCCCCCGTCCTCAAGGTCAGCGCCCGGACGGGGCTCGGGGTGCACAAGATCCTCCCCGCCCTGGCCCAGGCGGTCGAGGCCTACCACCACCGCATCCCCACGAGCGAGCTCAACCGCGCCATGCGCGCCATCCAGCGGGACCACCCCGCCCCGGGGGCGCGCATCCGCTACGCCGTGCAGGGGGCGACCGAGCCCCCCACCTTCACCCTGTTCGCCACCCGCCGCCTGCCCGCCCCCTACCTGCGCTACGTCGAGCGCAAGCTGCGCGAGCAGTTCGGGATCGGGCCCACGCCCATCAGCTTCCGGGTGCGGGTGGGGACCTGAGATGCCGTGGTGCGACGAGTGCGATCGCATGGTGGAAGACAACGAGCTCACCGACGAGGGGGAGTGCCCCGGCTGCGGCGAGCCCCTGGCCCGCCGCCAGGTCCCCTGGTATTTCAAGGCCATGATCGCCGCCACCGGCGTCTACCTGGTCTGGCGGGCGTACCAGGGGGTGGACTGGCTCGTCCACCACGCCTAGAGGCCCAGGGCCTGGCCCAACACCCCTTCCAGGTACTCGGTGTAGCCGAGGCCGACGTGCGCCTCGTCGAAGTAGACGTTGAAGTGCCCGATGATCGGACTGCAACGAGCCGCACAGAACCACGGAGTGGTCCTGACGTACTGGTCCCCCGATGCCTGCGCGGCAGCCTGCTCTGCCACAGTGAACCGATAGGCCGGGGCATCCCGCTGCGTGGAGCATCCGGTCACCGTGGAACGTTCCAAGCAGCTGGGCCCGAACGACAACGGGATGTTTCCCAGGACGACGGTCCGCTTGGCGTGCACCTCTCTGAGCAGCTTGGCCAACGCCCTGCGCCACTGACCGTTTGTGTATTGGGCGCCGTCGGGTTGCGCGTAGACCTCTTGGGTGACGATGAGCAGCTCGGGATCCAGGGCGTTGATGCGCTTGAGGACGTAGGGATGCCACGCCTTGCACGCCCGTGCACCACCGGCGGTGCTCGCGGCCAGAAACCCGACGATGGGTGAGGCGGCGCACGCCCCCTTCGACAGCAGGACCAGCTTCCAGCCGTCTCTGATCGCCAGATCGTCGATGGCATCGAACCACATCTGGGCGTGGGAGTCGCCGTACAGAACGGCTGTGCGGGTAGCCCGAGTGTCGCCGAAGACACATGCGGGGACAGTCGACGCATCGAGCGCCGCTCCACATGACCCGGCGCGACTCGCGCCCCAGTTCGACAATGGCTTCGTGACGGCGACTGCAACGGGCGGCTCGAGGTCAGCAGGCACGTTCTCGATCTTGTTCGAGGCCTTGACGAGAGCAAGAACCTGAGCCAGGGTCGCGCCCTGGGGCCGGGCGACGGACACCGAGGCCACCTGTGGGTTCCACTGCAGAACCGAGAGCGCAAGAGTAGCTGCGACAGCAGTGGCAAAGCACCCAGTCGTGATGCGCAAGCGCCGCCGGTTTTGCCGTCGCTCGGGCTGGGCACACGCGAACGCGAACAGTCCGAACGCGACAACGGCCGCCATCGTCAGAACGAGACCCCATCGCACGCAGTCACTCTACGCCGAGCCTCTGCGCGGACAGCGGGCGGCCGAGGAGCGATTCGAAGCGCAACCTCCACCCGAGGCACGTGTCCGCACCTTCCTTCTGGGCGTCATTGCGATGCTCGCACGCTCAGCTACCGACGATATAATCGCCCGTCGGAAGTTTTCACGGGCTGTGGCGCAGTTTGGTTAGCGCGCTTGACTGGGGGTCAAGAGGTCGCGAGTTCGAGTCTCGCCAGCCCGACAAGAAAGGCCTGGTCAGAGGCCTGCTGCGTCAGTTCCTGTCGGCGATGCGTTGTAGGCGGCGAGACCTTCGATC
>DATJBC010000309.1:0-2054 GCA_035515515.1 Acidimicrobiales bacterium | reverse complement strand
TGCGCGAGCCGGCTCAACTGACGGTGATCAAGGAGGCGTCGGAGCAGGGGCGCCAGCTCGAGCTGCACTACTACTCGGCGTCGAGCGACCGGGAGTCGACGCGCACCGTGGACCCCGTCGCGGTGCGCGCCATCGAGGGCCGGTGGTACCTCGACGGCTACTGCCACAACGCCCAGGGCAGGCGGCGGTTCCGCATCGACCGGGTGTCCCAGGCGCAGCTCACCGGACGGCCCGCCGCCGCCCACGACGACGCCGGCCCCGACGCGAGCTCCGGCGACGCCTTCGTGCCCGGCCCCGAGGCGACCGTGGCGCACGTAGCGGTGGACGACGAGGCCCGCTGGATCGTCGAGGCGCTTCCCACGTCGGGGGTCGAGCCGACGGGCGACGGTCGTACCCGCGTGGGGATCCCGGTGGTGAGCACGGTGTGGTTCGGGCGCCTCATGCTCCGCCTCGGCCCCCACGCCGAAGTCCTCGACCCGCCCGAGCTCGCCGACGTGGGACGTGACGCGGCGCGCCAGCTCCTGGCCCGCTACCAGGACGGCGCCCCCTGAGGTCAGGCCCTGTCGTTGGGAGGTCGTCGGCCAGGCTCTCGTGAGGCGCGCCCCGCAGCGTGGCATTCGCCCCTCCGGCCGACCGCGCCGGGGCGGCCGGGGGACCGGGTGCTGCGGGTGGCGAAGCTGGCCAAGGGAGGGCACGCCTATTACTTCGCAGTGACCCCGGGGACGGGGACGGGCGTCGAGGCCGCCGGCCGGTGGGTGGGACGGGGACCGCACGCCTTCGGCCTGCGCGGCCCCGTGACCGAGGCCGCCCTGGGGGCGGCGCTGGCCGGGGACCATCCCGTGTCCCTTGCCCGCCTGGGCCCGTCCCACGACCGCGTGGTGGTGGGCGGCTTCGACCTGACGTTCTGCGCGCCCAAGTCGGTGAGCCTGCTGCACGCCCTGGGCGCGCCCGAGGTGTCGGCCGCGGTGCGCGAGGCGCACGAGCGCGCCGTGGACGCCGCCGTCGACTACGTGGAGCGCCACGCCCTGGCGGTGCGCCGGCCCGACGGCGGCGTGATCGTCCCCCAGGCCGCCCATGCCGTGGCCGGGGCGTGCTTCGTGCACCGCGTGAGCCGCGCCCTGGACCCCCATCTACACAGCCACGTGGTGGTCCCCAACCTGGGGCGCGACCGTGCGGGGACCTTCAGCGCCCTCGACGGGCGCGGCGTCTACGCGCACCGGTCGACGGTCGACGCGCTGTATCACGTCCAGCTCCGTCACGAGCTCACGACGCGGCTGGGGCTGTCCTTCGAGCCGGCCCGCAACGGGCGCGCCGATGTGGCAGGCATCGGCGTCGAGGCCCGGCGGGTGTTCTCGCAGCGGGCGGTGACCATCGCCGAGCACCTGGCGGCCCGGGGCCTGGGCGGGAGCCGGGCGAGAGACATCGCCGGCCACGCCACCCGGCCGCGGCGCGACCTCCGACGCTCGCCCGACGACCTGCGGGGTCGCTGGGAGGAGCGGGCCCGCGCCGTGGGACTGAGCGCGAGGCGGCTGTCGGAGGTCGTGGACCGGGTGCCCCGCCGGGCCGGCCCGGGGCCCGAGGAGCTGGCCCCCGACGGCGTGGCGGCAGCGCTGGCGGGGCGCTCGACGGCCGCCCGGCGCGACGTGGTGCGGGCCTGGTGCCACGCCCTCCCCGCCGGTGCGCCCGCCGCCGCGGTGGAGCGCGTCGCCGACAGGCTCCTCGACACCATGACGCCCAGCCCCGAGCACCGCGCCCGGGCCGAGCGTCCCGGGGTGGGGGAGCCGCGCTACGACGTGGCCGAACGGACCGTGCGGCGCGCCGACATCGGCCGCGGCGGCGCCGTGCTGGCCCGCCTGTTGGCGGCGCGGGGCATGGAGGCTCCCGTCCACGCGCCTCAGCGGGGACGCGCGGCCGGGGACGACCTCGGGCTCGGGCTCGGGTGAGGCCGCCTCAGGGGCGGGGGGGAAGGATGGGCCCGGCGTCCTCGTAGCCCTGGCGCACGCCGTGGCCGGCGCGCCGGGTGAGCTGCTCGGGCTCGTACAGCATCCAGTAGG
>DATJBC010000308.1:0-28025 GCA_035515515.1 Acidimicrobiales bacterium | reverse complement strand
GCGACGGCGCCTCGCCACGTGGGTCCCGGGTCTGGCGGCGCCCGGACGAACCTGACGCCCGGGCCTCAGGCGCGATCGGCGCTCCGGGCACGCAGCCTGGACCCGATGCGCTCGGCGAGGGCCTCGTAGCGCTCCACCACCGCCGGCCAGCTGAAGTGGCGCTCGGTGTAGGCGCGGCCGTTGGCGGCCAGCCGGGCGCGCAAGGCGTCGTCGGCCAACAGCCGATCCATGACCACCTCGAAGTCGCCGTAGTCGGTGAACCACAGCCCGCCCTGGCTGCGCTCGCAGTGCTCGACGGTGGCCTCGCACCGGCGGTTGACCACCACCGGGGCGCCGGCCAGCCACGCCTCCAGGACGACCAGGCTGAACGACTCCCACACCGAGGGGCTGATCAGCACGTCGCAGCCCCGCAGCGCCCCCCACGTGACCGCCTCGGGCTGCTGCCCGGCCACCACCACGTCCTCGTCGGGCTCGAGCGCCTCGTGCACGGGCCCCACGAAGACCAGGCGCGGCGCCTCCGGCCGGCGTGCCCGGTAGAGGCGCCACAGCTCGGCGAGGACGTGCGACCCCTTGGCCCGCTCGACCTTGCCCAGGCACAGCACGAAGCGCTCCTCGGGGGCGAGGCCCAGTGCCGAGCGCGCCGCGCCGGGGTCGCCGGCCGATCCCACCACGGCGTTGCCGATCACCGACGACGGCAGGTGCGACACGGGGAAGGTCCGCTCCACGAGCGCCTGCTCGGCGTGCGAGTTGAAGGCGAAGCCGCCCACGGCCTGGTACACCCCCCGCATGATGGGCAGGTGCAGCTCGGGCTCGTCGTGCGCCGCACCGTGGAAGATGACCCTGCGCCCCAGGCGGGCCACGCCGTGGACGGCCGGCCAGTACAGGTAGGGGGTGACGGCCACCAGGTCGCAGGCCGAGCGCGCCGCGGCGTCGAGGGCGGCGGGGCACACCGGGCCCACCAGGTCCACGAAGCGGCGCGCCAGGGCGTCGGGCACGGTCGCCGGGTGGTGGCGGATGGTGTCGTAGAGGGCGAGGGAGCGGGGGTCGCGCCCCGACACCACGCGGTGGCGGTGGACCGAGACGCCGTGCACCACCGCAGTCCCGGGGGGGAGCTCGTCCGCCCACGTGGCGGCCGAGCGGGCGCACGTGGTGAAGACGTCCACCGACCACCCCCTCATCGCCACCAGGTGCTCGCACAGCATGCGGAGCCAGTGCTCGGTGCCGCCCACCACCTCCTCGCCGTAGCGGGGGACGACCAGCCCGAGCCTCATGACGTCACGACCGACACGAGGCGCTCGGCGAGCGCCCCGAAGGAGTGCGCGGCGGCGAACTCCTTGCCGGCGCCCGACAGGGTGCGGCGGCGCTCCGCGCAGGCGAGCAGGTCGGTCAGGCCGGCGGCGACCACCGCGGGGTCGGTGCCGGCCACCAGGGCCACCGTGCCCGCGGGGTACTCCGCCGCGCTGTCCACGTTGGTGAGGACGGGCACCCCGGCCGCCAGTGCCTCGAGCACCGCCGCGGAGGTCTCCCCGGTCGTGGCCTCGCGCAGCTGGACGGCGACGGCGGCGCGTGCCAGCCAGTGGCGCCATCGCCCGTCGTCGACCTCGCCGGTGACCTCGACGCGCGCGGCGGTGCCCCGCAGGCGCGCCCGGTCCCCGATGACCTGCTCGACGGTGGGATGGCAGGGGCCCACGAACGCCAGGCGGCAGCCCGCCAGGGCCGCCGCGTCCACCAGCAGGTCGGGGCGCTTGGCCATGGACGCCACGCCCAGGGCCACCACCACGGGCTCGCCCTCGGGCTCGGCGCGCTCGCCCGGCCAGGGCGGCGGGCAGGCGGGGGGGAGCACGTGGACGGGGGGGTGGTGCGCCAGCGGGGGCAGGTCGAGCTCGAGCAGGCGGGCGGCGACCTCGGAGTTGACGAGGATGCCGCGGCAACGCTCGGCCAGCAGCGGGACGAGCCCCACGCCCCCGGCCACCAGGTCCAGGACCGAGCGCCGGGCCCGGCGGGCGGCGTCGTGGGGGCCCCGGCCCGGGTAGGCGCGGTCGAGGAGCCAGGCCATGGCGCCCGCGAAGGCGTCGTCGTCGAGGTGGTCGAGGGCGGTGACGGCGATGGCCGGCAGGCGCACCTCGTGCAGCCACAACCACCCCGGATACCGCAGCGCGCTCTCCACCGTGGCCAGGTGCCCGTCGGAGTTGCCGAGCGCGTACACGACGGCGTCGTAGGAGGCGGCACGGGCCTCGTGGCCCAGGGCGTCGACGGGGACGTAGGCCACGCCGGGGGGGAGCGCGGGCGGGGCCGTCATGGTCGACACGGCGTCGACGCCCACGCCGGGGCGACCCTGGGCGGCGGCGTGCAGCAGCCTGCTGCTGTAGGTGGCGATGCCGCTGGCGACGGGGGGCAGCGGTCCCACCAGCGCCACCCGTGGCGCCAGGGCGGGCGGCGCCGGGCTGCCCCGCGTCCCGGGCCGCCCCCCGCCGTCGAGGGCGTCGAGGGCACGCGCCGTGGCGTCGGCCACCGCGCCCCACGTCGAGCGGGCCGCCAACACCCGCTGGGCCTCGAGCACCGCGCGGCGGCGATCGTCGTCGGTCACGATCCCCGCCACGGCCCGGGCCAGCGAGGACGTGTCCTCGGGGTCGAAGGTGGCCAGGGGCGTGGCCGCCACCTCGGCCAGCGCGCCCCTGTCCGACGCCAGGGCGGGGGTGGCGCAGGCCGCAGACTCGAGGACGGGGAGGCCGAACCCCTCGGCCCGCGAGGGCAGGACGCTGGCCACGGCGCGGCGGTAGCAGGCTCGCAGCAGCTCGTCGTGCACGGCGCCGGCCAGCACCAGGCGGCCGCCCAGCTTGGCGTGGCGGGCCGCCGTGCGCAGGCGCTCCTGCCACTCGGTGGTGAGCGCGCCCACCACGAGCAGGTCGGCGTCCACGCCGTCGCGCACCACCGTGGCCATGGCCTGCACCAGGCGCTCCGTCCCCTTGCGGGCGTCGCTCCCGCTCACCGTCATCACGAAGGGGCGGTGCTCGAGCGCGGGGAAGTAGAAGCGGAACAGCTCGGCGTCGGTGCCGTCGGGGGGCGTGAAGTACGGCGAGACCCCGGCACCGACCCGCACCACGCCCGCCGGGTCCCGCCCCAGGAGCTCGACGACCTCGGTGCGCGTGTGCTCGGAGTTCGTGACGACGAGGTCCGCGCCCGCCACCCAGTCGGCCCGGGCCCGGTAGCGCGCCACGTGCTCGGCGCTCGGCAGGTACTGGTCGGGGAAGCGCAGCGGGATGAGGTCGTGCACCAGCACCACCCGGGGGAGCCCCGCCTCCTCCCAGTGGGGGGCCACCACCAGCACGCCGGGCTCGTCCGGCCCGCAGTGGAGGAAGGGCGCGGGCACGAGCCGGGCGAGGCGCCCGCCCTCCGCCATCAGGCGGCGCGCCGTGGCGCGGCTGTCCCAGCGCACGGCGCCGCTGGTGGTCAGCGAGGACGGCAGGGAGGCGGGTGGGGGGAGCTCGGGGGCCACCAGGGCGGCCGCCACGCGGTCCATGGCGGCCAGGGCGCCACCGTAGGCGGCCACGTAGCGGCCCACGCCGCGGTCCGCGTACCCCGCGACCTGCAGCGCCTGGAGGTCGATGACGACGCGGAGGGGGGCGGTCAACGGGCGCCCGGGGGCTTGGCCGCCAGCAGGCGGCCGATGGCGTCGACCCGGCGGGCCAGGCGCTCCTGCGACTCCGTGCCCGGTGCCGGCGCCCCGGGCGCGCCGGCGCCGGCTGCCCGCGCCCCCCGGGCCGGCCCGTGGAGCCGGGCGCGCACCCGACGGCGCACCCCGGCGGCGATGCGCCTGGCGTTGGCGTTCACAGCGGTTAGGTTTGCCACCCCGCCGCAGAGCGTCAAGGACCGGCCGGCGCGGCCGCGGCGGCTCGGTCGGGCGCCGGACGGGGGTCCTCCAGCCAGCGCACGAGGGGCCGGGCCACCTCGGCCCAGCGCAACCCGGCCAGCACGGGCTCGAAGTCCTCGGGTCCCGGCGGGTGCGACAGGAGCTCGGTGAGGCCGGCCACGATGCCCTCTGTGTCCCCCGGGGCCACGGCCACGCCCAGGCCGTGGGCGGCCACCACCTCGCTCAGGGCGTCGCCGGCGGTGAGCACCATGGGCCGGCGCGCCCACAGGTAGTCGAGGACCCGGGTGCGGAACGAGTAGCGCGTCTCGAGGGTGTCGAGGTGCGTCGACACCGCCACGTCGGCGTCGAGCAGGTACGCCCCCCAGGCGTCGTAGGGGACCCACCGGTCGTTGAAGAACACGGTGCGCCCCGTGAGCCCGAGCTCGGCGCTGAGCGCCCGCAGCTCGACGGCGCGCGCCATCTCGGGGATGCCCGGGTTGGGGTTGGCCATCCCCAGGAAGACGAGCCGGAGGTCGGGGACGGTGCGCCGCAGCCGGTCCACGGCGCGCACCAGCGACAGCGGGTCGAACCAGTCGTAGACGCCACCGCCCCACACCACCACGGGGTCCCCCGGCCCGATGCCCGGGAAGTGTCGCCGCAGGGCACCCGGGTCGGCCCTGGGCGCCTCGGCGGCGATGCCGAACGGCACCACGTCGATGAGCCCCCGCAGGGCGCCGTCGCGGGTGAAGGTGGCGGGGTTGACGCGGCCGGCGTGCGACAGCGAGCCCAGCCAGAAGTCGCGCTGGCGCTCCGAGGCGCACAGGAAGAAGTCGCCCCGGCCGAGGTCGCGGTTGATCACCGCCACCTGGTGCGCCACGGCGCGCTCGTACTCCTCGTCGGACCGCCCGCCGCGCTCGAGGTTCTCGAGGTGGGTGGGGATGTACATGTCGATGGCGAGGGGCACCTCGGGGGGGAGGGCCCCGCCGTGGCGCGCCACCACGCTCGTAGGCGCGAACACGGCGTCGGCCTCCGCCACGAGGCCAGCGAGCTCGGCATCGCCCGCGACGGAGCGCACCCGCAGCCGCCCATGGCGGCGCGTGGCGCCGGCTGTCCCCACCAGGGTCACGTCGTGGCGGGCGGCGAGGACCCGCGCCAGCTGCCACGCACGGATGGCCGGTCCCGCCATGGACTCGGTGAGCGGGTCGAAGGCGAGGACGAGGACCCGCACACGGGCCCCCCGCGGCGACGCGCGCCCGTCGGTGGCACCCGCCGAGGACGGCGCGCTCGAGGACGGGGACGGGGGACCCGAGTCGGTAGGCTCCGCCGGTGGTGACGGCCGACGCGCGGGTGGGACACGGGCCGGCACCGCGCCCATGGTAGCCACGGGTCCGGCCGCCTCCGGGGGCCTGGACGCGCACGGGCGCCGCCCGCGCGCGCTGGTGATCACCGACGACGTCCTCACGGGGCAGATGGCCGGTCCCGCCATTCGCGCCCGGCACATCGCCGAGGCGCTCACGAGCGTGGCGGAGGTGGTGCTGGCCACGACGTCGGGGTCGTGCGAGCTGCCTTCCTCGGCATTCGTGGCCGAAGCCGCCGACGAGCGCCGCTTCGAGGAGCTCGAGCGGTGGTGCGACGTGGCCGTCATCCAGGGGTACGTGCTGCACAACGTCCCCGTGATGCGCCGCAGCGACAAGCGGATCGTGTTCGACCTGTACGACCCGGTGCATCTCGAGGCGCTCGAGCTCACGAGCGGCATCCCCGAGCCCGAACGGTCCTTCCACGTCGGCAACAGCGTGCGGACGCTGGAGGAGCAGTTGCTGCGGGGGGACTTCTTCGTGTGCGCCAGCGACAAGCAGCGCGACTTCTGGCTGGGGTTCCTGGCGGCGGCGGGCCGCGTCAACCCCCGGACCTACGAGGGCGACCCCACGCTGCGCCGCTTGATCGACGTCGTCCCCTTCGGGCTGCCCGACGCCCCTCCCGTCCACACCCGGCCGGCGCTGCGCGGGGTGGTGGAGGGCATCGGGCCCCACGACGACGTCGTGCTGTGGGGCGGCGGCGTCTACGACTGGTTCGACCCCCTCACGCTCGTGCGCGCCGTCGACGCGCTGCGCGCCCGCCGGCCCCGGGTCCGGCTGTTCTTCATGGGCATGCGTCACCCCAAGCCCGACGTGGCCGTCTCCCCCGTGGCGCTCGCCACACGCCGGCTGGCGGACGACCTGGGCCTCACCGGCACCCATGTGTTCTTCAACGAGGGCTGGGTGCCCTACGGAGAGCGCCACAACGTGCTCCTCGAGGCGGACGTGGGGGTGAGCCTGCACCGCGACACGGTGGAGACCACCTTCTCCTTCCGCACCCGCATGCTCGACTACCTGTGGGCGGGCCTGCCCGTGGTGGCGAGCGCCGGCGACAGCTTCGCCGAGCTGATCGCCGCCGAGGACACGGGCGTGGTCGTCCCGCCCGGCGACGTCGGGGCCGTGGCCGACGCCCTCGACGCCCTCCTCGCCGACCCCGGGCGGCGCCGGCGCTGCGCGGCGCGCGCCAGGGCCGTGGCGGCTCGCTTTCGCTGGTCGGTGGTGAGCGCGCCGCTCGTGGCGTACTGCGCCGCCCCGCGCCCCGCGGGCGACGTCCCGCGCTGGCCGGGGGCGCCGGGCCCGGGCGGTTCCGGGACGGCGGGGGCGCGTGGCGCCGCCCCGGCGGTGCCCGCGCCCGGCGGGCTCCGGGGCGTGGCCCGCGACGTGGCGCGGGCACGCCGGCTGTACGCCGAAGGGGGTGCGCGGGCCGTCGTCGCCGACGCGCGACGATGGCTCCGGGACCGGCTGGCCCGGCGATAAAGGTTCTCTCCGCTGCCGTCGATACACCTCCGTCGACCCGAAGGTGGCCACGTGACCAACGCCTGCACAACTGCTGGGCGCGCACGCCTGCGTGCGCGTCGACCCGTTTCCCCGGGCCGGCGGGAGGCGGCCTCCTCCCGCACGTCCCCCGCCACGGCGCGCAGGCTCCTCGGTCGCTGCGCCGCCGGCGCGGCCGTGGTGGCGGCGCTGGCCCCCCTGGCCACCGGGCTCGGCGGCGCGGGCCGCGCCGCGGCCGCCGCCCCCCGGGTGTCGGTCTCGCCCGTGTGGAGCCAGACCCTGAGCGACACCGGCAACCCCATCGCCGAGTCGTCCCCCAACGTGGCCAACCTCCCCGGCGGCCCCGCCGCGGTGGTGGGCGACCGGGCCGGGCACGTGTACGCCTACTACCTGGCCTCGGGGTCGGCCGTGCCGGGGTGGCCGGCCAGCACCGGGGGCGTCCCGGTGGACTCCACCCCCTCGGTGGCCGACGTCACCGGCAACGGGCTGGACACGGTCTTCGTGGGCGAGGGCAACTCCTCGACGCCGTCGCAGGGCGGGTACCTGGCCATCACGCCCCAGGGGGCCACCAAGTGGTTCACCAACGTCGACAACCCCGCCACCGACACGAGCCCGGCCCACGCCGTGCAGGCGTCGATGGCGGTCGGCAACCTCCAGGGAGGGACCGACGTGGTGGCCGGGTCGCTGGGCGAGGTCACCCAGGCCATGAACGCCTCCAGCGGTGCCAACCTGCCGGGCTTCCCGTGGTTCCAGGGGGACAGCAACTTCGCCACGCCGGCGCTGGCCGACGTCTACAGCAACGGCCAGACCGACATCGTCGAGGGCGGTGACTCGAGCCCCGGCTTCGCCTTCAACCACCAGTACAACCAGGGCGGCCACATCCGCGTGATCAGCCCCACGGGCAACGGCGGCTCCGCCAACGAGGCCGCCGGGCAGATCTGCGACCACGACTTCGACCAGACGGTGCAGTCCTCCCCGGCGGTGGGCGAGTTCCTGGCCGGCGGGGGGGTGGGCATCGCCTTCGGCACCGGCGCCACCTTCGGCGGGGCGTCCACCACCGACGACGTGATCGCCGTCGACACCAATTGCAACGTGCGCTGGACCCAGAAGCTCGACGGCGTGACCACGAGCAGCCCCGCCCTGGCGGACGTCCTGGGCAACGGCCAGCTGCAGGTGGTCGAGGCCACCGAGAACGGCACGGTGTGGGTCCTCAACGGCGCCACCGGGTCGCCGGCATGGCACGCCGCCGCGGCCGGCCAGGTCATCGGCTCGGTCGTCACCGCGGACGTGACCGGGAGCGGCTACCAGGACATCATCGTCCCCACGGGCAACGGCACGCAGATCTTCGACGGGCGCAGCGGGCAGGTCGTGGCCACCTTGTCGACGGGCTTCGGATTCGAGAGCTCGCCGCTCGTCACCGACGACCCCAACGGCTCCATGGGCATCACCATCGCGGGGTTCAACACGAGCGACCAGGGCGTCATCCAGCACTGGGAGGTCGCCGGGTCCAACGGCGCGCTGGCCAACGAGGGCGGGGCGTGGCCCATGTTCCACCACGACCCACAGCTCACCGGTGACGCCGGCACGCCCTCGCCGCAGATCGAGGTGCCGTGCAACGCACCGGCCGGCGGCCCCGTCGGCTACGAGATGACGGCGTCGGACGGCGGGCTGTTCAACTACGGGAACCTCCCCTTCTGCGGCTCGACGGGCAGCATCCGCCTGGCCCGCCCCGTGGTGGGCCTGGCCGCCACGACCGACGGCGGCGGCTACTGGCTGGTGGCCTCGGACGGCGGGGTGTTCGCCTTCGGTGACGCCCGCTTCTTCGGCTCGACGGGCGGGATCCGCCTCAACAAGCCGGTGGTGGGCATGGCCCGCGACGCCCGCACGGGGGGCTACTGGCTGGTGGCCTCCGACGGCGGCATCTTCGCCTACGACGCGCCCTTCCTCGGCTCCACCGGGGCGGTGCGCCTGGCCAAGCCGGTGGTGGGCATGATGGCGACCTCGGCCGGCGACGGGTACCGGCTGGCCGCCTCGGACGGCGGCGTCTTCTGCTTCGGCAACGCCCCGTTCTACGGGTCGACGGGCGGCCATCCCCTCAACCAGCCCGTGGTGGCCGTCACCGGCTTCTGACGGGCACCTCCACACCGCCCCGCCGGGGGCGCTCGCACACCGACGTGAGGAACCGGCTGTAGCGCTCGATCAGCCGCGGCCACTGGAAGTACCGTTGCACATACGCGTGGCCGCGCCGGGCCAGGGTGCGACGCAGCGTGTCGTCGGCGCACAGGCGCTCGAGCACGACCTCGAACTCGGGATAGGACCCGAACCACAGCCCCCCGCCCGAGTGCCGGCAGTGGTCGCGGGTGGGCTCGCACAGCGCGTTGACCATCACGGGCACCGACTGCTCCCAGGCCTCCAGGACGACGAGCGAGAACGACTCCATGGCCGAGGGGCTGATGGCCACCGTGGCGTCGCGCACCAGGTCCCACTTGTCGGCCTCGTCGACGGCGCCCGTGAGCACGATGTCGTCGTGGGGGGCGATGGTGGCGGCTACGGGGCCCACCATGACGAGCTTCAACGGCCCGGGATGGCGCTCCTTGTAGGTCCCGAAGAACGCCGCCAGCATGGCCGATCCCTTGTGCTCGTCGACGCGCCCCACGCTGACGACGTAGGGGTGGTCGCCGACGCCGGCCACCTCCCCGCCGGGGCGGCCGCCCGCCGCCACCTCCGCCACGCCCAGGCCGAGCACGATCTGGGGGACCTGCCCCACGCGGTGGACGCGTTGGAGCAGACGGCGCTCGGCGGCCGTGTGGTAGCAGATGGCGTCGGCGCCCTCGAAGACGGGGTCGTAGACCCGCAGGTACAGGGCGGGCTCGTCGTGCGCGGCGGGGTGCAGCACCGCCGGGGCCCGGGCGGCCGCCATGCCCATGACCGTGGGGTAGTAGAGGTACGGGTAGAAGGCCAGCACGTCCGCGTCGCTGGCCGCCACGGCGTCCACCAGCGCGGGGGCCACGGGTCCGTTGAGCTCGACCCAGCGCCGCGCCAGCGCCACCTCCGCCTGCCGGGGCGCCACGCGGATGCGGGCGTCGAGCTCGTAGAACGCCGGCGAGCGTCCCGCCGCCGAGGCGAAGCGGTGCACGGTCACACCCTCGTCGACGCTGTCGCCCGGGGAGAGGACGTCCTCCCACGTGATGTGGTCGAGGGCGCAGGTGGTGAAGACCTCGACCGACCACCGGCCGGCGGCGCTCAGGTGGGTGGCCAGCTGGCGGGCGGCGGCCTCGGCGCCGCCCATGACGTCGCGCCCGTAGCGCGGCGTCACGAAGGCCAGCTTCACGGCGCCCCCGCCCGCGGTCTCAGGCGCCGGGCGTGGGGCGGCGCCGGGCCCGCACGAGGTAGTCGCGCCCGTCGGCGGCCTCGTCCACCGTCACGGTGAGCCCCTCCTCGCCGAGGACGGTGCCCCACGTGGCGGGCCGGTAGGGGCGGGCCGGCACGAGGTCGGCCTGGAGCGGGGCGTCGTCGGCCTCCCAGGCGGCTCGCGACAGCGAGTGGACCACGAGCACGCCCCCGGGACCCACGGCGCGTGCCGCCCGCACCAGGAGCCGGTGCCGGTCGCCGAGGGGCGCCCCCTCCACGACGCCGCTCAGCACCACGGCCGCCAGGGAGCCGGGGTCCACCGCCTCGAGGTGGTCCGCCACGCCCTCCTCGCGCAGATCGAGGGCGTCCGCCTCCTCGTCGGTGAGGGCGCGGGGCCGGGGGTCGACGCCGTAGGCGTCCACGCCCCGCTCGAGAAGGGCCCGCACCAGCCACCCGTCGCCGCACGCCGCGTGCAGCACGCGGCCCGCGCCTCCCGACGTGGCGGCCCGGGCGGTGCCGGCCAGCTCCTCGAGCACGGTGCCCACCCACCACGCATCGAGACGGTGCGCCCAGGACGCCTCGATGACCACCGACGGCGGGGGGGCCAGCGCGTCGAGCCGGGCCCGCACCCCCGTGAGCTGGGCGTCGACCACGTGCAGGGCGCGGCCTACCGCGGCCGCGAAGGTGCTCACCTGGTGGGTGACGAAGCGCTGGTACCAGAACGTGAGCGAGCGCAGCCCCCGCTTCACGGCGACGCCCCCGGGCCGGCGCGACTCGACGGGCACCATGGGGTCGATGAACACCGCCGCGTCCACGTGGCGCAGGATGTCGGTCAGGCCGGTGCCGCCCGATCCGAGCGGCGAGTGGCGCATGAACATCTCGTCGAGCTCGCGCTCGAGGCGCGGGGGGAGGTCGGTGGCCGCCCGGCGCTGGACCTCCTCCGCGATCTCCCGGCGGACCTGCTCGACGTAGTCGTCCTCGACCGTGCGGGCGTCGGTGCCGGCATTGGCGGCGTGGTCCTCGTCGGCGTGGTCCTCGGCGGCGTGCACCACGGTCAGGCCTCGGGTTTCCGGCACAGGTAGCTGAGCAGGTAGCACCGCTCGATGTCGGCGAACAGGCCGCGGGCCGTGGCCACCTCCGCCATCGAGAAGCTGCCCCGCGCCATCGACGGCCCCGCGTAGTTGAGGCCCTTGGCCTCGCAGATCTCGAAGCCGGCGCGCGTGAGCTTGTCGGTCATCTCGGCGTGCGTGTACTCGTACTTGTGGTCGGGGTCGATGAAATGGCGCTGCTGCAGGCGGCACACCGCCCCGTTGGGCGTGTCGAGGGCGAGATAGCCGCCGGGGCGCAGCACCCGGGCCGCCTCGGCCAGCACCGCGTCGGCCTCGTGCGCCTCGACGTGCTCGATGCTCTGCCCGCTGTAGACGAGGTCGAAGGTGCCGTCGTCGTAGGACGACAGGTCGGCCATCGAGTGGTAGCGGTAGCGCACGGGGCCGAGGGCGGTCTGCGTGACGTGGTGCTCGACGGCCTCCTGGTAGATCTCGTTGCGCCGCTCCGAGGGCAGGTCCACCACGACGAGTTCCTCGAAGGGGTACGGGTATCCCATCACGACCAGGGCACCCTGGTCCGAGCCCAGGGCCGTGCCACCCAGGTCGAGGATGCGTGGCGCCCGGGGGAGCGAGCGCACGAACACGCTCCGGCTGAAGTGCAGCGACGGGGCCAGCTCCTCGAAGGTGACCGCCGTCCACCACTCGCTCGACGCCAGGATCCACTCGGCCAGCCGCGGGGCCGACATCGAGCCGTCCTCCAGCCCGGGCAGGTACGACGCCACGCCGGCGGGGTCGGCCTTGCGGTGCAGGAGGAGCCCGTAGACGGCGTCGAGCTGCTGGCGGGGTGCCAGGCCGGCCAGGCTGGCGCCGTCGCGCCGCGGGGAACGGGCGCGGGCCAGGCGCGCCGTCACGTGCCTCACCATGATGAGACGCCACCGTAGCCCCGCCCCCCGCCGCCCCCGGGCGACCACGGTGCCCGCGCCGGGCGCCGTGCGGTGGCGAGCGCCCTTCCGGGGGTCCCCGGGGGCCCACCGCGTCGTCGCTACCATCGTCGCCATCGGCCGCGTTCCGTCCCGATTCCGCCGCGCCCCGGCGCGGCTCGCCGTGCTGGGGGCCGTCCTGGCGGGCGGCCTCCTGGCCGTGGGGAGCCGACCGGCCGCCGCCTATCCCTCCTCGACGGTCTCGCTCACCGGCCACGGCTTCGGCCACGGCCGGGGCATGGGCCAGTGGGGTGCCCTGGGCGACGCCCTGGCCCAGCCGCCCGACACCTACAGCCAGATCCTGAGCGCCTTCTACGGCTCGCTCACGAGCGGGGGGCAGACGCAGGTGGGTGCGCTGCCCAACGGCTGGAACGACGGCACCACCCCCGTCCGGGTTGACATCACGGCCAACGACGGGGACAACGTGATCGTGACCTCGCAGGCGGCGTTCACGGTGACCGGCGTGGCGGGGACCTTCGGCCCGGGCCAGAGCTTCGGCGCCGTCGAGCTCGTGCTGGAGGCGTCCAACCCCACCCACGGGATCTTCGACGTCTACGGCGCCACCGGGTGTGGCGGGCCGTGGACGCTGCTCGCCTCCAGCGTGGCGTCGCCCACGATCACGCCCGTCAGCGCGGCGGCCTTCCCGGCCGACGCCCAGATCGCCAACGAGGTGCTCGAGCTGTGCCGCCCGGGGGGCACCCTGTCGGCGCGCGGCAGCTTCCAGGGCGTGGTCAACGCCAACAACCAGGTGCGCACGGTGAACATCGTGCCGCTGGGCGAGTATGTGGCGGACGTGACGCCGGCGGAGTCGCCCACCGGCTGGGGCTCGCTGGGCGCCGTGGGCCCCCAGGGGCTGCCCTCGGGCTTCCAGGAGCTCGAGGCGCAGGCGGTGGCGGCGCGCTCGTACGTGATGAGCAGCTACGGGAGCCTGCAGGGCTGGTTCGGGTACGCCGACATCTGCGACTCCACGACGTGCCAGGTGTACCCGGGCATCGCCGACGAGAACGCCACCACCGACACGGCCGCCACCGACACCGCCAACGTGGCGGTGCTCCTGCCGGGGGGCGCGGTGGCCCGCACGGAGTACTCCTCGTCGACGGGCGGCTACAGCGCGGGCGGCACCTTCGCGGCCGTGCCCGACCCGGGCGACGCCGTGTGCGTGGCGGGGGCGTGCAACACCCACCACACGTGGCAGGCGCAGGTGCCGGTGTCGGCCATCCAGAGCGCCTACCCGCAGATCGGCACGCTCATCTCGGTGGGCGTGTCGCAACGCAACGGCCTTGGTGACCTGGGCGGGCGCGTCCTGCAGATGACCCTGCAGGGCAGCGCCGGCAGCGTCACCGTGAGCGGCGACACCTTCGCGTCGCAGTTCGCGGCGTACGGCGTGCAGTCCGACTGGTTCGCCGTCACCAGCGAAGCCAGCGGGGGGGTGGGCGGCTACTGGATGGCGGCCACCGACGGCGGCGTGTTCAGCTTCGGCAACGCCGGCTTCCACGGATCGCTGGGCGGGGTCCGCCTGGCCCAGCCCGTCGTGGGCGTGGCCGCCACGCCCGACGGCGGCGGCTACTGGATGGACGCCTCGGACGGTGGGGTCTTCGCCTTCGGGGACGCCGGGTTCCACGGGTCGACGGGCGGGATCCGGCTCAACAAGCCCGTGGTGGGGATGGACACCACGCCCGACGGCGCCGGCTACTGGCTGGTGGCCTCCGACGGCGGGGTCTTCGCCTTCGGGGACGCCGGCTTCCACGGGTCGACGGGCGGCATCCGGCTCAACAAGCCCGTGGTGGGCATGGCGCGGACCCCCGACGGCGGCGGCTACTGGCTGGTGGCCTCCGACGGCGGGGTGTTCTCCTTCGGGGACGCCGCCTTCCACGGGTCGACGGGCGCCGTCCGCCTGGCCCAGCCGGTGGTGGGCATGGGGTCGACCCCCGACGGGGGCGGCTACTGGCTGGTGGCCTCCGACGGCGGCGTGTTCGCCTTCGGGGACGCCGGCTTCGCCGGCTCGCTCCCCGGCCTGGCCGTGCGGGGGCCGGCGGTGGCGCTCGTCCCCACCCGCAGCGGCGGGGGCTATCTGGTGTTCACCGCCAGCGGGCTGGCGGTGGACTTCGGCGACGCCCCGCAGTTCAGCGACGTGGCCGACGTCGTCCCCGGCTACCGCGGCCACATCGTGGGCGGGGCGACGACCCCGGGCTGAGCCACCGGGCCCACGCGGGCCGACGGGGGACGCCGTCGGGGCCCCGGCGCGGCTCGGTGTGCGCCACGGGGACGTCCTGCGAGCGGCGTGTCGACGGACGGCGTCCGGGGGTACCGTGCGCACATGCTCACCCGTCGCCTCGGTCGCACCGGACACTGGTCGTCTGTCGCCGTCCTGGGGGGCGCGGCCTTCTGGGGCACGGGTCCCGACCTCACGGCGACGGCCTTCGCGGCGGCGCTCGAGGCGGGTGTCAACCACCTCGACGTGGCACCCCGCTATGGCAGGGCCCAAGAGCTGCTGGGCCCGCTCATCCCGGCGGTGCGCGACCGGCTGTTCGTGGCGTGCAAGACCATGCGCCACGACCCCGGCGGTGTCCGCGCCCAGCTCGAGGAGTCGCTCACGCTGCTGCAGTGCGAGTCCTTCGACCTGTACCAGATGCACGCCGTCACCGACCTCGACGAGCTCGGGCGCCGGGGCGCCGCCGCCGCCGAGATCCTGCGGGCGCGCGACGAGGGCCTGTGCCGCTTCGCGGGCATCACGGGGCACAACCTCACCACGCCGGCCGCCCAGCTCGAGGCGCTGCGCCGCTACGACCTCGACACCGTCATGTTCCCCGTGAACCCCCGCCTGTGGGCCGACGCCCAGTACCGCCGTGACGCCGAGGCCCTCTTGGCCGAGGCCGACGCCCGCGACATCGGGGTCATGGCCATCAAGGCCGTGGCGGCCCGGCCCTGGGGCGAGCGTCCCGACAGCGCCACCACCTGGTACGAGGCCTACACGGGCGAGGAGGAGATCGAGCGGGGCGTGCGCTTCGTGCTCGGCACCCCCGGCGTGCACGCTCTGTGCACCCCCAGCGACCCCGGGCTGGCCGCCACCACGATCGCCGCCGCCGGGCGCTACGAGGCCATGACCGACGACGAGCGGGCCGCGGCGATGGCGGCCACGGCGGGCGAGGCCCACATCTTCCCCATGCCGGTGGGCTGACGCGGAGCGGGCGGTCCGTCGGGGCCGGACGTCGCGGTGCCCTCAGGATGCGCCGTCCCGTGGGGCCGAGGGGCCGGCGTCCTTGCCGGCCCGGTAGGCGATGACCTCCACGTGCTCCAGGGTGACGAGGCCGTCGGCCACCATGTCGTCGAGGAGCGGCAGGACGCGGCGGATGTGCTCCTCGGTGTCGACCACCTCGACCACGAGGGGGAGGTCCTCGGACAGGCGCAGGATGCGGGCGGTGTGCAGGTGGCTCTTGGCCCCGAACCCCTCGATGGCCCGGATCACCGTGGCCCCCGCCACGCCCTCCTGGCGCAGGCGCCGCACGATCGCCTGGTACAGGGGCTTGCCGTGCCAGGTGTCGGACTCGCCGATGAAGATGCGCAGCAGCGTCCCTTGGCCCTCGAGCCTCACAGCGCCCTCCCCAGCGTGATCCCGGCCCACGTGGCCAGGAAGCCGACGGCCACCGAGGAGACCACGTTCACCGTCGCGATGCCCAGGGCGCCCGCCTGGCCGAGGCGCACGCTCTCGTAGGCGAACGTCGAGAACGTGGTGTAGGCCCCCACGAAGCCCACGGTGACGGCGATGCGCACCGTGGGGTGGGGCATGAGGCGCTCGGTGAGCAGCGTGGTGAGGAGCCCCACCACGAAGCAGCCCGTCACGTTCACCACCCACGTCCCCCAGGGGAACGAGCCCCCGGTGGCCCGGCTCACCACGCCGTCGAGCCAGTAGCGGCTCACCGCGCCGCAGAACCCCGCCACGCCGACCCACACCGCCCGCACACGCGCTCCTTCCTACCGTCCACGTCAGGTAGGAGCCATCAGCAGCGGCGCTGCGGTTCACGGCGAGCCCCATCGCCGGTCGAGAGCGTGCTCAGCATACGGTGGTGCGCGGGCGCGGTGCCGGGACGCCCGGTAGGCGCTCACCAGGCGGTCAGGACGTCCCCCAGCCGCCGGAAGCGGCGCAGCTTGCCCAGGCGGCCCAGCCGGCCCGTGTCCACCCCGATGTCGGCGGCCCCCAGCATCTGGCGGTCGCCGGCGCTGTTGCCGTAGGCCCACAAAAAGGGCCGGTCGCGGCCCTCGAGGCCGGCCGCCCCCGTGGTGACGGGGCCCCGGCCCGAGCCCCGGTGCGAGGCCCCGCCGCTGTGGGCGCCCTCGACGTCGTCGGGCTCCACCACCGTGGTCTCGAGCCACTGCACCAGCCGGTCGAGCTTCTCCTCGCCCCGGCAGTTGCGGCCCTCGAAGCGCCCGGTGAGCCGGCCGTCGTCGTCGACCTCCAGCCGCGTGGCCATGACCCCGTCCACGCCCAGCTCGTGTCCCACCGGCCGCACGTAGAACTCGGGCGAGGCCGACACCAGCACGAGCAGGTGCCCCTGGCGCCGGTGCCAGTCCAGGCGGGCCCGCACCTTGGTGCGCGCCCGGCGCCGGAAATGGGCCCGGCCGAAGGCCTCGGCCAGCCGGGCCACGTCCTCGGCGTCGCGGCCCGCCAGGGTGCGCACGAAGAGCGCCTCCTTGGCCTCGTCGGCCGCCGAGCCCCCGAGGAGCGCCGCCTTGAGCAGCTGGGGGGCCAGGGCCAGGCCGGCCGACGCCACGGCACGGCGCCCGCACACCGCGGCCAGGAACTGCCAGACGCTTCCTCCGCGGGTCAAGGTGCCGTCGAAGTCGAAGGCGGCCACCGTATCGGCGACGGGCACGGCGTCAGGCTCCTCGTCGGGGTCGTAGGGATCGTGGTAGGCGCGGTTGTAGCGGCGGTAGCGCTCGAGCTCGTCGTACTCCTCGCCGTACTCGTCGTAGTCGACGTAGCCGTGCTCGGCGCGGAATTGTGCGTTGGCCATCAGGACCGTCCCATCGTGTCGACAATTGCGGCGGCCGACGCCGTCGGCCCGACCGGGCCCGCCGGCGCACCCTGACCTGGCCCTCCGCCCTCCACCGGGGAGCCGTGGCGGCCGGCACCGGAGGCGAAACGCGCCGCCCCGGCCCCGGTCTCGCCGCTGGCGATGGTGTCGGCCCCGAAGCGGGCCTCGAGGATGAGCGCCTCGGGCTCGGGCAGCCCCCACTGCCACAGGGCCGACCGGCGGTCGTTGCGCATGCAAACAGGCGGGAAGGCGGCGATCTCCTGGGCCAGGGCCAGGGCCGCCTCCAGGGCGTGCCCCGAGGGCGCCAGGCGGTTGACGAGCCCCATGCGCAGCGCCTCGGGCCCGCCCACGCCCCGGCCGGTCAGGATGAGGTCCAGGGCGTGGCTCTGGCCGATGAGGCGGGGGAGGCGCACCGTCCCCCCGTCCACCAGGGGGACGCCGAAGCGCCGGCAGTAGACGCCCAGGACGGCGTCGTCGGCGGCCACCCGCAGGTCGCACCACAGGGCCAGCTCGAGGCCCCCCGCCACGGCGTGGCCCTCGATGGCGGCGACGACCGGCTTGGACAGGTCCAGGCGGGTGGGTCCCATAGGCCCCGGCCCCTCCTCGGTCACCGGGCGCCGGTCCCCCTCGGCCAGGGCCTTCAGGTCGGCGCCGGCGCAGAAGGTCCCCCCCGCCCCCGTGAGGACGGCCACGTGGGCGCTCTCGTCCTGGTCGAAGGCGCCGAAGGCGGCCAGGAGGTCGGCGGCGGTGGCGGAGTCCACGGCGTTGCGGCGCTCGGGCCGCACGATGGTGACGACGATCACCGGCCCGTGGCGGGTGATGTCGACGGTCTTCCAGACGGCCTCAGCCACGGCCCGGGCCCCCGGATCGGGGCGGGCGCTCGGGGTCCCCCATGCCCCCCATTCTCCCAGAGCAGGGGGGGCCAACCGGGGGTCCGGGGCCATCTTTGGGCCGATCGTTGGGTCCCCGGGCCGGGCCCGGCGCGGGGGGCGGCGAAAGCCGACCCAGCGGGTCGACAATTGCCCTCCCCCCCGGTACACTCCCGGGCGAACGGCACGAACACGACGCACCCGCGAGACCCTTCCAGGAGGAGACATGGCAGTCCGACTCGGGGACACGGCCCCCGACTTCACCGCAGAGACCACCGAGGGCACGATCAACTTCCACGAGTGGCTGGGCGACTCGTGGGGGATCCTGTTCTCCCATCCCAAGGACTTCACACCGGTCTGCACGACGGAGCTCGCAGCGTTCTCCAGGGCCAAAGGCGATTTCGACAAGCGCAACACCAAGCTCATCGGCCTTTCGGTGGACTCGGTTGAGTCCCACCGCTCCTGGGACAAGGACATCGAGGAGACCCAGGGCCAGGCCGTGAACTTCCCGGTCATCGGGGACCCCGACCGCAAGGTCGCCGACCTCTACGACATGATCCACCCCAACGCCAACGACACCCTGACGGTGCGCTCGGTGTTCGTCATCGGCCCGGACAAGAAGGTGAAGCTGATCATCACCTACCCGGCGTCGACGGGCCGGAACGTGGCCGAGGTGCTGCGCGTCCTCGACTCGCTGCAGCTCACCGCCGACTACCAGGTGGCCACGCCGGTCAACTGGACCGACGGCGAGGACGTCATCGTCGTCCCCGCGCTGTCGGACGAGGACGCCGAGAAGAAGTTCCCCAAGGGCTTCAAGCGCCTCAAGCCCTACCTGCGGGTGACGCCGCAGCCCAACAAGTAGACGCACCAGGAGTCGGCGCGCGGGCCTCTCCACGCGCTGAGCGCGCACACCTGACGCACCGTCCGCCCCGCCCGTGCGCGGGCGCACGACGTCGCGCCGCCCGGACGCCCGCTTCCCCCGCGGGTGTGCCGGGCGGTGGCGCGTCAGGGGACGCGGATGACCTGGACCTGCCCCACGCCGGTCTCGGCGTCCAGCACGATGCGCGCCGCGCTGCCCGGGCCGCCGGCGGTGCCCGACACCTGCATGCTGCGGCGCGTGGCGAACCCGCCGTCGTCCTGACCGAAGGTCTGCACGTCACCGAGTCCGCTGTGCGCCGTCACGCTGACGGCCGGCCCGGGGGGCAGCTCCACCACGAGGTGGCCGATGCCCACCGTCGCCGTCACGTGGGTGGTGCCCGGCTTGAAGTCCACGGCGCTCAGGTCGACGCGCATGTTGCCGATCCCCAGGCGGTACCGGGGCGCCACCTGGGCGGGCGAGGTGGGCCGCCACTGCGAGTCGCCGATGCCGCCCCGCAGCGGCACGCCGCTCATGGCCTCCACGGAGAAGACGGTGGCCGCCACCACGGCGATCACGGCCAGCAGGGTCACGAGGGACGTGACGGCCAGCCAGCGCAGCGGTGAGCCGCCACGCCGCCCGCTCGACACGACGAGGGCGGCCCCGAGGATCAGGGCGAACAGCCCGAAGTAGAAGCCGAAGCCCCCGAACCCGCCGTCCCAGTGGCGCCACCAGGGCCCGCTCGAGAACAGGTTGGACACGGCGATGATGGCGATGACCACCCCCAGGACCAGGGCCACCAGGCTCCGGCGCCGCGGCCTGGCCTCGAGGTAGTCCTGCACGATGGCCCGCTCGGTGTCGGCGGCGGGGATGAGCAGCCACGCCGCCAGGTAGAGGAGCACCCCCGACCCGGCCAGGACCGTGAGCACCACGAAGGCGATGCGGACGATGAGCACGTCGATGTCGAGGTACTCGGCCAGCCCCGCCGCCACGCCCCCGAGGATCTTGTTGTGGAGGTCGCGCCGCAACGACCGCCGGTGCCCGCCTGGGGGAGGCGGAGGGGGCGGAGGGGGTCCCCAGGCGGCGCCCGGCGGCGGGGGAAGAGGGGGGAGCGGGGGGGACGGCGGCGCCTCGCCGCCCGGCCCGGCGCCGTGCCCGGCCGAGGTCCCGTAGGCGGCGCTGGGCGCGTGGGCGGCGGCGGGTTCGCCGCTGTCCTGCGACGGGGCGCCCTCCGACGGGACGCCCTCTCCGGGGGCATCCTCGGATGCGGGGCGCGCCGCTGACGGCGCGCGGCGGGGTGCGCCGTGGTCCGCCACGGGACCGGCCGGCGTGGGCTCGGGCTCCAACGTGATCTGTTCCATGAGGCGATCTTCGGGGATGGCGGCCCCCGGCGGAATCGGGAATGACCCCGAGAAGACCCTGTGTCGGCCGCCCCGCATGGGGGATCCGCCCGGTAGTCCCCGGCGCGGGGCCGTGCGATCATCGACTGATCGCCGAACACGCCGAGCCGGCCGAGCCGATGTCGCCGTCCACGTCGTCCTGGCCGCCTCCCGACGCCGGGACGGCCGGGGACGGCTCGCCCCCCCACGGAACCTCCCCGGGGGACTCGTCCCCCAACGGCGCCGCGCCCCCCACCGGCGCCGACCCTCCCCCGGCCGACCAGGGCCAGCCCCGGCGGGCGTGGTGGCGGGCCCCCCGGCTGCCCGGGCCCCTGCGGCGCAGCACCACCGACCGGGTGGCGGGCGGGGTGGCCGGTGGCCTGGCGAGCCGCTTGGGCATCGACGCCAAGGCGTTGCGGGTGCTGTTCGTGGTCCTGGCCGTGGGGGGCGGGACCGGGCTGGCCGTCTACGTGGTGGCCTGGCTGGCCATCCCCCGCCAGGGCGCCCCCGAGTCGATCCTGCGGCGGGTGCTGTCGGACCGCCACACGGTGGCGCTGGCAGCCGCCTTCGCCAGCGTGATCATCGCCGCCCTCCTCGTCCTCACCGCGCTCGGGCTCACCTTCACCGCCAACCTGGTGTGGCCCGTGTCGATCGCCGCCGGCGGGCTGGTGCTCGTGTGGCGCGGCGCCGACGACGACGAGCGCGCCTTCCTCGACGAGCTCATGGGCCAGGCGCCCCTCATCGCCAGCCGCGACCGCCGGACGCGCCGCTCCACCGTGGCCCGCGTCGCCCTCGGAGCCGTCCTGGTGGCCGTGGGCCTGAGCGGACTGGTGACGGCGGGGCGCCCCACCTACACGGTCATCGAGACCGTGATCGCCGCCAACGTCGTGATCGTCGGGTTCCTCGTCGCCTTCGGCCCGTGGTGGCTCCGCCTGGCGCGCGACCTCGCCACCGAGCGGCGCGAGCGGGTGCGCACCGAGGAGCGGGCGCACATGGCCGCGGCGGTGCACGACTCGGTCCTCCAGACGCTCGCCCTGATCCAGCGCGCCGCCGGGGACCAGCGCGAGGTCACGCGCCTGGCGCGCGCCCAGGAGCGCGAGCTGCGGGCGTGGCTGTTCGAGGGGCGCTCGCCGGGGTCGTTCCACGAGTCGGAGGTGACCACCGTGGCCGAGGCGGTGGCGGTGATCGAGCGCGACGTGGAGGCCGACCACAAGGTGCCCGTCGACGCCGTGATCGTGGGCGACTGCCCCCTCACCGACGACCTTCGTGCGCTCATGGCCGCCGGCCGCGAGGCCACCGTCAACGCAGCCGCCTGGTCGGGGGCCCCCTCGGTGTCGCTGTTCGTGGAGGTCGAGGCCCAGTCGGTGTCGCTCTACGTGCGCGACCGCGGGCGCGGCTTCGACCCCGGGGCCGTGCGCGGGGAGCGCCGCGGGATCTCCCAGTCGATCCGGGCCCGCATGGAGCGCCACGGGGGGTCGGCCGTCATCCGCAGCACGCCCGGCCAGGGGACCGAGGTGGCACTGGTCATGCCCCGGTCCGCCCCCGCCCCGCCGTGACCGGCGTCGGCGCCGCCCGCCCGCCGGGCGCCAGCGTCCGGGTCTTCCTCGTCGACGACCACCACCTCGTGCTGTCCGGCGTGCGCGCCGAGCTCGGCCCGGAGGTCGAGGTGGTGGGGGACGCCGACGAGGTGGGCGCCGCCATCGAGCTCATCGCCGAACGGCTCCCCGACGTCGTGCTCGTCGACGTGCACATGCCCGACGGCGGGGGCCAGGCCGTCATCGAGGCCGTCGGCGCGTCGCATCCCGAGGTGCGCTTCCTGGCGTTGTCGGTGTCGGACGCCGCCGAGGACGTCATCGCCATCATCCGGGCCGGGGCGCGGGGCTACGTCACCAAGACCATCTCCGGCCCCGAGCTCACCCAGGCGGTGCTGCGGGTGGCCGACGGCGACGCCGTGTTCTCCCCCCGCCTGGCCGGCTTCGTGCTCGACGCCTTCGCCGCCGACCCCGGCATGGGCGGCGGGGCCACCCCCAGCTTCGACCCCGAGCTCGACCAGCTCACGGCGCGCGAGCGCGAGGTGCTGCGCCTCATCGCCCGGGGCTACGCCTACAAGGAGGTGGCCCGGGAGCTGTCCATCTCGATCAAGACGGTGGAGACGCATGTCTCCGCCGTGCTGCGCAAGCTGCAGCTGTCCAGCCGCCACCAGCTGACGCGCTGGGCCACCGAGCGGCGCCTGTTGTAGCGCAGGGGCTCAGGGGTCGCGTCGCGTCATGAGCACGCTCCCCATGACCAGCGCGCCCACGGCGTAGGCGCACAACAGGGCGAAGCCCCGCCACGGGGGGAAGGCGGGGAGGAAGTCGGCGTGCGCCCCTGCGGCGGTGGTGGCGGTCATGGCGTTGCCGATGGTGGCGGGCAGGTACTTGCCGATGGGGTGGCCGATCGACGCCGGGAAGGCCGACACCACCAGGGGCAGGATGAGCTGGATGGCCACGAAGGTGCTGATGGCCCCGGCGCTGTGGCGGATCATGGCGGCCAGTCCCAGGGCGAACAGGCCCAGGGCCACCAGGTAGAGGCCCCCGCCGGTCACGGCCCGCAGCACGCCGGGCTGGCCCAGGCTGGCCGTCGGCGTCGACCCCGACAGGATCGCCTGCCCGACGAAGAAGGCGGAGAACGACACCGCCTCGCCCACCACCAGCGCCACCAGGGCGAAGGTGAGCGCCTTGGCCGCCAGCACCACCGGGCGCCGGGGCACCGCCGCGAAGGTGGAGCGGATGGACCCCGAGCCGTACTCGGCGCTCACCGTGAGCACGCCGAGGACCCCCAGGGCGAGCTGGCCGAAGAGGAGCCCCGTGAGGCTGATGGCCGTGGGGTCGAACAGGACCCGGCTCACGAGCCCGGCGTTGCGCCAGTGCGACGCGTCGGTGGCGGTGGTGAGCACGCCGATCCCGATGCCCGCCGCCACCGTGGTGAGGACGCACCACAGGGTGGAGCGCACCGTGGTGAGCTTGGTCCACTCGCCGCGCAGGGCGTGGGTGAGACCCGAGCGCCCCGGGGGCGAGGCCGTCTGGTGGGCCCGGGGCGGCGCGGGGACGGTGGCGCTGGCCGTCACCGCGGGGCCTCCTCGGTGCCCGACGACGGCGCGCCCCTGGGCTCGGCGCGGAACTCGACGCTGTCGCGGGTGAGCTCCATGTAGGCCTGCTCCAGGGAGGCGCCCTGGGGCGCCAGCTCGTGCAGGGTCAGCCCCAGCCGGGCGGCCATCTCCCCGATGGCGGGGGCGTCGAGGCCGCCCACCACCATGGCGCCGTCGGGCCCCACCGTCACCGACGCCCCGGCCCCGGTCAGGACGTCGTGCAGAGCCTCTGCCTGGGGCGAGCGCACCCGCACGTGGGCCTTCGAGCTCTGGGCCACGAACTGGGTCATGGGCAGGTCGGCGATGAGGTGCCCGCGCCCGATGACCACGACGTGGTCGGCGGTGAGCGCCATCTCGCTCATCAGGTGGCTGGAGACGAACACCGCCCGGCCCTCGGCCGCCAGCCCCCGCAGCAGCGTGCGCACCCACAGGATGCCCTCGGGGTCCAGCCCGTTCACGGGCTCGTCGAACAGCAGGATGCCGGGGTCCCCGAGCAGCGCGGCGGCGATGCCCAGGCGCTGGGTCATGCCCAGGGAGAACTTCCCGGCCCGCTTTCCGGCCACGGCCGTGAGGCCCACCCGCTCGAGCACCTCGTCCACCCGTCGGGCGGGCAGGGCGTTGGTCTGGGCCAGCGCCCGGAGGTGGTTGCGGGCGCTGCGCCCGGGGTGCACGGCGCGCGACTCGAGGAGGCCGCCCACCTCCCGCAGCGGCCAGGGCAGGTCGTGGTAGCGGCGCCCGTTGACGGCGACGTGCCCGCTGTCGGGCCGGTCGAGGCCGAGGACCATGCGCATGGTGGTCGACTTGCCCGACCCGTTGGGCCCCAGGAACCCGGTCACCTGGCCGGGGAGCACCTCGAAGGAGAGGTCGTCGACCGCCAGCGTCCCGCCGAAGTGCTTGGTGAGCCCTCTGGCCTCGATCACGCGCCGGGCCGTGGCGGGCGGGCGTGCGGCTGGCCGCCGCGGAAGAAGCGGTCGAAGAGGCCGTCCACCCCCGCGCCGTGCAGGGTCATGCCCCCGTCCACCACGATCGTCTGCCCCGTGACGAAGCGCGCCATGTCCGAGCACAGGAACAGCACCACGTCGGCCACGTCCTCGGGCTCGCCCACGCGGTCGGCCGGGGTCATGGTCCTGTAGTGGTTGTCGGCGTCGGGCAGCAGCTCCAGAAGCGGCTCGGTGAGCGCCGTGCGGATCATCCCCGGCGCCACCGCGTTGACCCGGATGAGCGGCCCGTACTCCAAGGCGGCCGACGCTGTGAGCGCCATCACGCCGGCCTTGGCTGCCGAGTACGGCGTCTCGCCCGCCGACGGCCGGGTCCCGCTGATGGACGCCGTGCTCACCACGGCCCCGCCGCCCGCGGCGAGCAGGTGGGGCACCCCGGCGCGCATGGTGTTGAAGACCCCGCCCAGGTTGAGGCGCACGATGCGCTCCCACTCCTCGGGGTCCCACTGCGCCAGGGGCGCCATCGTGCTCCCCCCGGCGTTGTTGAACAGGATCGACAGGCCCCCGAGCCGGGCGGCGGCGTCGTCCACGGCCCGCCGCAGCCCCTCGGCGTGGGTGACGTCGGCGGGCACCGCCACGCCGTCGAGCTCCTCGGCCACCGCGGCGGCGGCGTCGCCGTCGACGTCGAGCACGGCCACCGTCGCCCCCTCGGCCCGCAGGCGCCGGCACACGGCGCGCCCGATGCCCGACCCGCCGCCGGTCACCAGGGCCCGGCGCCCCTCGAGCAGCCCCATGTCAGTCGCCCCGGTCGCCCACGAGGCCCTCGCGCAGCTCGCGCTTCAAGACCTTGCCCTGGGGGTTGCGGGGGAGGGGCTCGGAGCGGAACCAGATGTGGGTGGGCACCTTGAAGCCGGCCAGCCGCTCGCGCACGTGGCGGGCGAGCTCGTCGGCGGTGACCTTCGAGCCGGGGCGCAGGACCACGGCCGCGCCCACCTCCTCGCCCAGGACGTCGTGGGGCACCCCGATGACCGCGGCGTCGGCCACGGCGGGGTGCTCGAAGAGGGCGGCCTCCACCTCGACCGAGTAGACGTTCTCGCCGCCCCGGATGACCATGTCCTTGGCCCGGTCGACGATGTAGACGAAGCCGTCCTCGTCGATGCGGGCCACGTCGCCGGAATGGAGCCACCCGCGCGTGAAGGTGGCCGCCGTGGCCTCGGGCTTGTCCCAGTAGCCGCGCACGACGTTGGGCCCCTTGATCCACAGCTCGCCCGTCACCGTGGGGCCCGCGGGGAGGTCCTCGGTGGGCTCGTCGCCGGTGAACCCGTCCGGGACGATGCGCACGTCGCACACCGGGACGGGCGGGCCCACGCTGTCGGGGCGGGCCACGTAGTCGTCGCCGGTGTTCATGGTCGTCACCGAGGAGGTCTCGGTGAGGCCGTAGCCGTTGGAGGGCGACCCCACCGGGAAGTGCTCCTTGATGCGCCGCACCAGGTCGGGCGGGGCGGGCGCCCCCCCGTAGGCGACGCCGCGCACCGACGAGGTGTCGCGGCTGGCGAACGACGGCGAGTCGATCACCTGCATGACCATGGCGGGGACCCCGCCGAAGGTCGTCACCTGCTCGCGCTCGATGAGCTCCAGGGCCCGCTCGGGGTCCCAGTGGTGCATCATCACGAGCTTGTTGCCCGCGGCGGTGTTGGCCACCAGGATCGAGTGGCACCCCGTGGCGTGGAAGAGCGGCACCGACAGCAGGTAGGCGCCCTGGCGGCCCCCCTCGCCGTCACCGGGGCCGGTGCCGCCGGCCGAGCGCAGCGCGGCCCGGGTGTTCAAGAAGAAGAGGCTCATGAGGTTGGTGCACATGTTGCGGTGCGTGCCCACCGCCCCCTTGGGCTTCCCGGTGGTCCCCGACGTGTAGAAGATGGTGGCGTCGTCGTCGGGCAAGAGCCGCACGTCGGGCAGCTCGACGTCGGCCGCCGGGGTGCCCACGAGCTCGGAGAAGCCCACCACGGGCACCGCCAGGTTCGACGGCGGCCGCACCTCGGTGCGGTCCTCGTGGGTGACCACCACCGCCCGCAGGGCGGGCAGCTCGCCCAGGGCGGGGGCGATGCGGTCCAGGCGCGCGGCGTCCACGAAGGCCACGCTCGTGCCCGAGTCGGCCAGCCCGTAGGCGAGCTCGGCGCCCGTCCACCAGGCGTTGAGGGGGACGACCACCGCACCGGCCACCGCCGCCCCCCAGAAGGCCATGGCCCACTCCGGGAGGTTGCGCATGGCGATGGTGACGCGCTCGCCCGGCTCGACGCCGAAGCGGTCGCGCAACGCGCCCGCCAGCGTCGCCGCGATGCGGAAGTGCTCCTCGAAGGTGGTCCGCTCGTCCTCGTAGACGAGATAGTCCTTGTCCCCGTGCCCCCGCGACAGCTCCAGCACGACGCGCAGGTCGGTGGGGCAGTGCTTCCACACCCGCGTGGGCACGCCCCGGATCTCGATCTCCTCCATCTCGAAGGGCTGTCCGGGCGCCACGAGCTGCGCGGTGGCCTCGTGGAGGGACAGGGTGGGTGCGTCGCCCATGCTGGCGGCCGCCACCCTCAGCGGGCCGCGGCCCGCACCGCCGCGGGCCTGCGCCGACGCCACGCGTCGGCCAGCGACGGCGGCGTCCATCCCAGGTCCGAGGGGTCGACGGTCGTGCCGGGGGGGACGACGGCGTCGACCTGGTCGAGCACCTCGTCCGACAACGACACCTCGGCCGCCCCCAGGACGCCCTGGAGCTGCTCCATGGTGCGGGGCCCGATGATGGCGGCCGTCACGGCCGGGTGGCTGAGCACGAAGGCCAGGGCGAGGTGGGTGAGGGGGAGCCCGGCCTTCTGCGCCACCTGCACCAGGTCCTCGATGCGGTCGAGTTTGGCGGCCACCTCAGGGCGCGCCGTCGAGAAGCGGTCGGGCACGCGGCTGGCCCGGCCCCCCTCGGGCAGCGGGGCGTCCTTGCGGTAGCGGCCCGTGAGCCACCCCCCGTTGAGCGGGCTCCAGGCGATGACGCCCATGCCGTAGCGCTCGCAGGTGGGCAGCACGGCGGCCTCGATGCTGCGGGCCAGGATCGAGTAGGGCGGCTGCTCGCAGGCGAAGCGCTCGCGGCCGCGCCGCTCGGCCACCCAGTGCGACTCCACGATGAGCTCGGCGGGGAACGTCGAGCACCCGATGGCGCGCACCTTGCCCTGGTGGACGAGGTCGGACAGGGCCCCCAGGGTCTCGTCGACGTCGCAGCGGGGGTCGGGGCGGTGGATCTGGTAGAGGTCGATCCAGTCGGTGCGCAGCCGGCGCAGGCTCGACTCCACCTCGTGCATGATCCAGCGCCGCGAGTTGCCGTTCATGTTGGGATCCGAGCCCATGGGGGCATGGACCTTGGTGGCCAGCACCACGCCGTCGCGCCGGCCGCCGCTGAGCGCCTTGGCCAGGATCTCCTCGGACTCGCCGCCGGAGTACACGTCGGCCGTGTCGATGAAGTTGATGCCCGCGTCCAACGCGGCGTGCACGATGCGGGTGCAGTCCTCGTGGTCGGGGTTGCCCCACGCCCCGAACATCATGGCCCCCAGGCACAGCGGTGACACCTGCATGCCCGTGCGACCCAGCGTGCGCAGCTTCATGTGCGTGCCTCGCTCTCTGTGGTGACCTCGCCCGTGGTGACCCCGCCGGGCGCGCCGTCGGCGGCCGGGGGGGTGGCCTCCCGGGAGAAGATGGCGCCGCGGTTGTAGGCGAGCT
>DATJBC010000307.1:0-2824 GCA_035515515.1 Acidimicrobiales bacterium | reverse complement strand
TCTTCACGACGTGGCTCCCTTCTGATCGTCCGAGACGCCGATGGCCCGCCTTCTGCAGGGCGCGCCACGGCGTCGGTGGCTCGGGGCGGCCGCCGTGGCGGCGGGGTGCTCGGCGAGCCCGTCCCTACTTCGGTGGGTACGACTGCAACTTCTCCCCGGCGGACGGCACCGCCTGGGTGGCGTCGTCGCCGCTGGGGGCCATCGGCGTCTCGGACGATCAGAAGGGAGCCACGTCGTGAAGACACCACATCGACCACGGGCGCGTCTGGCCCGGCGGACGGCGGCGGCGCTGTGTGGGCTGGTGCCGGGCATGGTGCTGGCGGCATGCAGCAGCGGGCCGCCCGTCTCGGCACGCGCCGAACGCGCGGTCGGGGGGCCGACGGGGACCTACGTCGTGGACCCCGGGATCCACAAGATCAAGCACGTGATCGTGATCATGCAGGAGAACCGCTCCTTCGACACGTACTTCGGGACGTTCCCCGGCGCCGACGGCATCCCCATGAAGAACGGCACACCCACCGTGTGCGTCCCCGACGCCCAGACCGGGGCGTGCGTGGCGCCGTACGCGGACCACGCCGATGTCAACGGCGGCGGCCCGCACTCGGCGGTGAACGCCACCGCCGACGTCAACGGCGGGAAGATGAACGGCTTCATCGGACAGGCGGAGTCGGGGCGCAAGGGCTGTCTGGACCCCACCGACCCCGCCTGCTCGAATTCGGCCAAGCCCGACGTGATGGGGTACCACACCCGGAGCGACATCCCCAACTACTGGACGTACGCCCAGGACTTCGTCCTCCAGGACCACATGTTCGAGCCCAACGCCTCGTGGAGCCTGCCCGCCCATCTCTTCCTGGTGTCGGAGTGGTCGGCCTACTGCACCCAGGAGGACAACCCTTCGAGCTGCGTGAACGCCCTGCAGACCAAGCCGGCCGAGCGCCCGGCCAACGCCCCAGCCATCTACGGCGGCCAAGCGGGCCCGAAGAACGTCACCAATCCCAAGAGACCGGCGCGCTCCGGGAACGGCCAGCCCATCTACGCCTGGACCGATCTCAGCTACCTGCTCTACCGGCACCGCGTCAGCTGGGGCTACTACGTGGTGAGCGGCACCGAGCCCGACTGCGAGAACGACGCCGCCGAGACGTGCGCGCCCGTCGGCCAGCGCGCCAGCACACCGGGCATCTGGAACCCGCTCCCCTGGTTCGACACGGTGCAGAACGACCACCAGCTCGGCAACATCCAGGACGTCTCGAAGTTCTACGCGGCCGCCAAGGCGGGGAGCCTCCTCGCCGTGACGTGGGTCGTCCCCTCGGGAGAGGTCAGCGAGCACCCGCCCGCGCCCGTGAGCTTCGGGCAGAGCTACGTCACGAGCCTCGTGAACGCCGTCATGCGCAGCCCCGACTGGGACTCCTCGGCCATCTTCCTGGCGTGGGACGACTGGGGCGGCTTCTACGACCACGTCGTGCCTCCGTCGGTCGATGAGAACGGCTACGGGCTGCGCGTGCCGGGCATCGTCATCAGCCCCTACGCCAAGAAGGGCTACGTCGACCACCAGCAGCTGAGTTTCGACGCCTACGACAAGTTCATCGAGGACGACTTCCTCGGCGGCCAGCGCATCGATCCCCGGACCGACGGCCGCCCCGACCCCCGCCCTGACGTCCGGGAGGACGAGAAGATCCTGGGCAACCTGGAGAACGACTTCGACTTCAGCCAGAGCCCGCGCCGCGCCATGGTCCTCCCCGTCCACCCCAAGACCACCCTCACCGGGACACCGACGCCCGCGCAGGTCTCCCCCGCCGCCCAGGCTCCCGACACCGACGGGTGAGGTCGCGCCGGGGCGCGCCCCACCAGCGCCGGCCGCTCCACACGCGGCGCGTGGCGCCGCGCTCGTCGGCGGGGCGTCCCGGGTCCACCCCGCGCCTTTGCCACAATGGGCGCATGACGCTCCGTGCCCGATGGGCCGTCGCGCTCGTGGTCCCGGTGGTGGCCGTCACCCTGGCGGGGTGCGCCAGCCCCCGGGCGGGCGCGCCCACGACGACGTCGACCACGTCGTCGGTCCCGGCCACCACCTCCACCAGCGCGGCGTCCGCCACCACCACCCCGGCGACCACGGCGCCCAGCACCACCACCGTGGCCCTGCCCTCCGCCCTGCAGACCAGCGCGCAGGCGGCCGCCACGGTCCTCGTCAACGCCTGGGCCGCCAACAACCGCTCCCGGGCGCTGCTGGTGGCGGTGCCCCAGGCCGTCGACACCCTGTTCGCGGCGCGCTATCCGGCGGGCCTGGCCATCTCCCGGGGCTGCACGTCCGCCTTCCCCCCCATCATCTGCACCTACGGCCCGCCCGGGGGCGGTCCCACCAACGCGCCCATCTACCAGATCCACGTCACACCGGCCTCGGGCGGCTGGTACGTGAGCTCGGTGCAGGTCGAGAGCTGAGCCCCACCGGGGCGCGCCCCGAGGGCGGCGCTGCGCGCGGGCGTGGCCCCCACGGAGCGTGCGTGCATCGGTGAACGGTGGTCGACGCCGGCGCGAACAGCCGATGAAATCCCGCCGCGCGTGTGGGCCGCACCGCCGGGTGCGAGATTGCCGGGCCGCCTTGTCCACAGTTCCCACAGGGTTGTGCGCAGCGCGCTTCCACCCCCGGGAAAGCACCTGCCACGGGCTATGGGCGGGCCGGCGCGCGGCGTGCCTCAGGAGGCCGTCACCGCGTGGGCGACGTCGGCCCAGCGCTCGAAGCGCGCCGGGTCGGCCACCACGTCGGCGCCGCTGAAGTAGCTCACGACGCGGGTGGCCACCCCCCGGTAGCGCTCCACGACCCGCTCGGCGA
>DATJBC010000306.1:0-3120 GCA_035515515.1 Acidimicrobiales bacterium | reverse complement strand
GGTCGCCTTCGGCGCCCTGCTGGCCGAGGGCATCGGCGACACGATCCGGGTCTCCCTGTCGGCGCCGCCGGTGGAGGAGGTCAAGGTCGGCATCTCGATCCTGGAGTCGCTCGGCCTGCGCCAGCGCCGGCTCGAGATCGTCTCCTGCCCGTCCTGCGGCCGGGCCCAGGTCGACGTGTACAAGCTGGCCGAGGAGGTGACCGCCGGGCTCGAGGGCATGGAGGTCCCGCTGCGCGTCGCGGTCATGGGCTGCGTGGTCAACGGCCCGGGCGAGGCCCGCGAGGCCGACCTCGGCGTCGCCTCGGGCAACGGCAAGGGCCAGATCTTCGTCCGCGGCAAGGTGATCGCCACCGTGCCCGAGTCCCGGATCGTGGAGACGCTGATCGAGGAGGCCATGCGCCTCGCCGAGCAGGGCGCCGTCCCCGACGGCGCCGAAAGTGCCGGGAGCCAGCCGGTGGTCACCACCTACTGAGCCGTGCCCCGGCTGTGCTGTCACCACCGAGCCGCGCCCCGGCTCCGTCGCCCGTCCGGGCGGCACCGCGGCGCCGCCCGGACAGGCGCCTCAGGCCGACTGCCGTGCCATCTGGCTGGCCATCATGCTGTCGGCGTAGATGACCTCCCCGACCTGGTCCGCGACCTGGACCCGGGCGTCGCCGGGCAGCATGTCGTCGGTGATGAGCACGTCCACCTCGCTCAGCCGGGCGAACGAGCTCAGGCTGACCAGACCCCACTTGGTGTGGTCAGCCAGCACGACGACGCGGCGCGCGACCCGCATGAAAGCCCGGTTGGTCTCGGCTTCGGCCAGGTTGGGCGTGGTCAGCCCGGCGTCGAGGTCGAAGCCGTAGCAGCCGAGGAAGGCCAGGTCGAAGTGCAGCGACCGGATGGTCAGGTCGGCCACCGGGCCGACCAGCGCGTCCGAGGGGGTCCGGACGCCTCCGGTCAGCACCACCGAGTCGGCCGTGCCGTCGATCCCGCGCGTCCCGCTGAACAGGTTGGTCACCCGCAGCGAGTTCGTCACGATGGTGAGCCCGGGCACGTCGAGCAGGCACTGGGCCAGCGCGAACGTGGTCGTCCCCGCGGCCACCGCGATCGCGGTGCCCGGCGTGACCAGGCTCGCGGCGGCGCGGGCGATGGAGGACTTCTCCGGCCGCTCGAGCACGAGCTTCGCCTCGAAGCCCGGCTCGTGGCTGGCGGGCGTCCCCGGCAGGACCGCGCCTCCGTGTACCTTCTCGACCAGGCCGTCCCGGGCGAGTACCTCGAGATCCCTGCGGATGGTCATGTCAGAGACCCCTAGTCGCTGGGTGAGATCACTGACACGTGCGCTGCCATCGCTCCTGACGGCTTGCAGGATGAGCGACTGGCGGTGTCTGGCAAGCATACGTGCTTCCCCTCCTTGTCACCGGATGACGCCGAGGACGGGCGGTCGACCCCGGGCGGATGCGTCATCCGTCCACAGTGAGACGTTTGCGAACCGTGTTCGGTTCCGGTCGCAGATGTCGGAACGAATGGGATTATCAGTAACATCCGCCACGATGCCCCAGTCCGCCCCCTCACATCACACTCCACCCCCGGCCAACCTCGCGCCCCCGGCCCCCAATCCCACCCAACTCATCATCCTCGCCCCCGCCCCCATCCTCACCCTCTGCCCCTGAATTTTCCCTCACCCCCAACTTCAACCCGCGCCCCGCCCCCTCACCAGCCCTCCTGCTCTCATCCGCCCTCCTGCTCCCGCCTCGCCACCTGCTCTCACCCGCCCTCCTGCTCTCACCCGCCTCTTGCTCTCACCCGGTCCCCTGCTCTCACCCCGCGGTAGCGCTGGGTCACCGCGGCGAGCCCTCGGGGCGTGCGGGGCGAGCTTCCAGGCATGCCAGCCGAGCCTCGGGCACGCGGGGTGAGGGTCAGGGCATGCGAGGGTGAGATTCGGGAGCATGCGGGTGAGCTGGGAGCGTATCGAGGGTGTTTCGCGTTCGTTGCCATATAGTGACTTGTTAGCGCTAACATCGTCGCACATGTTCTGATTTGTGATGAATTGACTACTGGGGTGCGGGCGAGGTTGTGGTTGCGTTGAGTTACCGGTGAGGCAAGACCTGGCGTGGCCATGGAGCATGGCCCGGACCGGACCATCCGGCCGTGGCGCGAGGGGGGAGGCAGCAGACCGAGACTCACGGCGGCGATCGCCCGTTTTGCCTGACGGGCATGCATGTGCTCGTGCTGGGCTGATATCAAAACGGGCTCGGCCGTTTATCGAGCTTGCGTGGTGTCTTGACAGGTGATCATGGGCAGACGACAGACTTAGCGTCATCGGCGGTTCGCCAGGGTTGCGCTGAATGCCGGTCGCATTGCGACCACAGCGCGGTCACGCTGGGCGATCCGCCACAGCGGACAGCGGAAAGCAGAGCGGACAGCGGAAACAGAGTGTCTTCACGTTATCTCTCTCGCGGCGAAGTCGACGGGACTCGCCGCGCACGCTGCGGGCTTGGCTCGGGAGAGTATCCCGTCCCAGGGAAAATTCCATGGAGGTCCTTAGATGAGGAAAAAGATCGACCCGGTCGTCGACGAATGCATTGAGACCCTGAACATGAAGGACGGGCCCTCTCGTCGTCGGCTGCTCGAGGGGGCCGGCCTGTTCAGTGCCACGGCCGCCGCCTCCGCGCTTATCGCGGCCTGCAGCTCGTCGAGCACCAGCAGTGCCGCCCCGACTGGTTCGGCTTCGGCGGCGAAGGAAGCCGCGGGCAACTTCCCGACCACGCCCAAGTGGAAGTTCACCTTCGTCAACCACGTCACGGACAACGCGTTCTTCACCCCGACCCAGTACGGCTTCCAGGACGCCGCCGCGCTGCTCGACATCGAGGTGCCGGCCTGGACCGGCGCGCTGTCCACCCAGCCGACGGTGCCCACCATGCTGTCGTCCTTCAACGCCGCGGTCACGGCCGGCTCCCCGGGCATCGCGACCACCGTGGTCTCGGCCACCTCGTTCGTCGCCCCCATCAACAGCGCGCTGCAGGCGGGCATCCCCGTGGTCACCTACAACGCGAACGGCTCCACCGCCAACCCGACCAACGGCCTGGCCTACATCGGCCAGGAGCTGTACATCTCGGGCCAGGCGGTCGGCACGCGGCT
>DATJBC010000305.1:0-5796 GCA_035515515.1 Acidimicrobiales bacterium | reverse complement strand
GCCCGAAGCCCAGCTGCAGGCTGCCGTCGGTGGCGGCGGCCATGGCGCAGATCTTCTCCGTCCACGACAGGTCGCTCGTGCCGACCACGGCGAAGGTGTCGGTGATCTGGTGGCACAGACCCTCGTCGGCGGGGACGAGGGGCCCGGTCGGGTTCGTCACCGGGCGTCCTCCGCGCGGCGGCCGCGCCCCGGTGTCACAGGGCGTCCCAGTAGGTGCCGTCGAGCATCCGCTCCAGCGTCGGGCGGTGCATGATCATGTCGTCGGGGTCCTCGGGCATGGCGATCTCCCCGAACAGCACCTGGCGGCGGGCCACGCGGCTCATCACGATGGCGTGGCGCAGGGCGGCGTACATGGCGTAGAAGCCGAGGTGGCGCGGCGCGTGGCCGCTGTAGCGCTCGTAGCTGGTGGCCACGTCGCCCAGTCGCATGAACTGCGGCATCCCGGGCAGCCCCGCCTGGAGGGCGATGTCGTCCAGGAAGCGGTGCAGGTACACCATCCAGCCGAGGTCGATCTCCCGGGGCCCGACGGCGGCCATCTCCCAGTCGAGCACGGCGACCGGCTCGAAGTCGCGGTACATCATGTTGCCGATCCGGGAGTCGCCCCAGCTGATGACGGTCTCGCCTTCGTCGCCCGGCCAGTGCTCCTCCAGCCAGGTGAAGGTCCGCTCGATGAGCGGTGAGCGCGCCCCGTCGGCCACCACCCACTCGTAGTACGCGCGCTGTTCGGCGATGTGGCGGCGCAGGGCGGTGGCCCCGGGACGGGCCAGCTCCAGAAAGGCGATGTCGTCGGGGCCCACGTCGGCGCCGTGCAGGTCGGCGAGCACGCGCACCGACGACTCCTGCAGCCGTCCCTGGTCGGCGGGCGTCGCCTCGGACAGCCACGAGCCGAACGGGTACGGCATGATGTCGGGCGGGACGACGCCCTCCACGCGCTCCATCACGAAGAACGGGGTGCCGATGGGCCCGGCGTCGCGTTCCAGCCACAGCGTGGCCGGGACGGGCACCGGGCTGCGCTCCCCCACGAGCCGCATGACCCGGAACTGGCGCTCGAGGTCGTAGACGGGGAAGACGGGAACGGCCTCGGGGTCCGGGGCGAGGCGCGCCGCGCAGGCCTGGGTGCGTCGCCCGGCGCCGCTCTGCGCCGGCTCGCGCCAGGTGGCCTCGAACAGCAGGGTCTCGCTCGACATCCCGTTGGACTCCGGCACCACCAGCTCCGAGATGGCGGGCTCGGCGACCTTGGTGCCCAGCCAGGCGAGCAGGCCCTCGTGCAGCGCGTCGCGGTCACGGGTGGAGGTCCGGGGGCGCGCCGTCTCGGGCACGGCCTCGGTGCCCGGGTCGCCGCCTCCGCCGGGCAAGGGCGCCGGTCCGGTCACGGCGCGGGGTCGGAGGCCACGGACTCCCAGCCCGTGAAGCCCGAGGGGGCGTGGCGTCCGAAGGTCCCGTGCTCGAACATCCCCCAACCCTCGGCGCCGTCGCAGCGGGCCCGGGCCACGTGGTCGACCACGCTGAAGGGGACGCGTCCCACCACGGCAGGGTCGCGCATGTCCATGACCACGCTCTCGGTGAAGCCGCGGCCGCGCCACTGCCCGTGCGACCAGTCGGGGTCGCCCCCGTAGCCGGGACCGCAGTTGAGCCCCACGAAGCCCAGGGTCTCGATCTCCACCACCACCGGCTTCCCGCCGCGGGCCTGCATGTGCAGCACGGCCGCCTCGGGGTGCCGGGTGCCGGGCGTGTAGCGGACCTCGACCTCGGGCCAGCCGAGCTGCTCGGGCGGGCGCCCCGACTCGGGCGAGAAGACCCGTTCCGCCCCGTTGAGCGAGCGGTGCCCGTCGCCGTCCTCCTGGGCGATCACGATCAGGGCGAAGTCGTCGAAGCGCAGGGGCACGTAGGTCCACCAGAAGCCGAAGCCCTCGTCGGGCTCGGCCGCCCCCCGCCCCGGCGGGTCGGGCTCGCCCACCGGCCGGATGCCCCAGGAGCGGTCGCGTGTGCCCACCCACCGGTCGTCCCGCACGTCGAACTCGTGGTCGCCGGCCCGCATGGTCCCCGACCACGTCCCCACCTGGGCGAAGCGCATGGCGTCGAGGATGATGCGCCCGCCCTGGCGCATGACGTGGGCCGGCTCCTCCACGGTGGGGAACGAGCCCGTCCAGGTGAGGTCGAGCTCCACGTCGTGGCCCCCCTCGCACACCAGGCGGATGCGCTCGAGCGGCTCGAGCACCTCGACCCTGACGGGGCCGACGCGCTGGCCCATGCGGTCCTCGCCCAGGGCGTCGGAGGTGCGGACCGTGTACTGGGTGTCACCCACCCGGACGCAGGCGAAGGCGTCGATGACCCCGAGGTTGGGGTAGACCCCGAGCCCCGAGACGAGGAAGACCCCACCGCTGCGGTCGTGGGCGTTGAAGTAGCAGCGGTCGTAGGCGTTGCGGTCGCTCGTGGCCATGTGCCGCATCGACAGCGGTACCTGGTGGACGGGGTACTCGTCGAGCGGCACGGGCATGGAGAGGCGTCCCCCTGGTCGTCCCGGACGGGGCCGTCGACGCCTCGTCGAGGCCGGCCGGGGGCCTCAACCTATCTCCGCTCCTCCCTGCCCGGAAGCCGAGCGCCGGCGCCGCGCCCTGCCGGGTGGGCCGCCCGCCCGGGCCACAATCGGGAGATGCACGAGGAGCCCGAGCGCGCCCGGCTCGTCCCGCCGGCGCCGCGCCCGGGGGCCGAGGGCCACCCGCCCGAGCTCGCCACGGTCGGCGCGCGCCGGCCGGGCACGGGCCCCGCCGCAGACGGCGCGCCCCGCGCCGGACGCCGTGGGGCGCGCGGGGCGTGGGCGGCGTGGGCCCTGGCGGTGACGGCCTACCTCGTCGCCGTCTTCCACCGCACGAGCCTGGCCGTGGCCTCCCTGGCCGCCGAGCGCCGCTTCCACATCGGCTCGTCGCTGCTCGCCACGTTCGTCGCCTGCCAGCTCGGGCTGTACGCCGCCCTGCAGATCCCGAGCGGGGCCATGGCCGACCGCTTCGGCCCACGCCGCATGCTCGCCGTGGCCCTGGTGTGCCTGGCGCTCGGGGAGCTCCTCTTCGGGTGGGGCCCCGGTGTCGGCACGGCGCTGGCGGGACGGGCGCTCGTCGGGGTGGGTGACGGACTCACCTTCCTGAGCGTGCTGCGCCTGGTGCAGAACTGGTTCCCGGCGTCGCGCTACGGGTTGTTGTCGGCGCTCACCTCCCTGGTGGGCTCCGTGGGCCAGCTCGTCTCCACCGAGCCGCTCCGCCTCAGCCTGGTGCACCTGGGCTGGGCCCCCACCTTCGTCGGCTCGGCCGCCGTCAGCGCCGGGGCGGCGCTCGTCGTGGCGGCTTTCGTCCGGGACCGGCCGGCGTCGGGCGCGCCGCTGCCCCTGCGCGAGCACCCGCAGATGCGCCGCTCGGTGGCGCACGCCATGCAGGTCGCGGGCACGTGGCGGGGGATGTGGGCGCACTTCGCCCTGACCGGCCCCTTCGTGGTCTTCACGGCGTTGTGGGGATACCCCTACCTGGTGCGGGCGCAGCACTACTCGGGCACGCGTGCCTCACTCGCCCTCGGGCTGGTGGTGGTGAGCGCGGTGCTCAGCGCGCCGTTCGTCGGCGTGTTGATCGTGCGGGCCCCGCGCGCCCGCGCCCACGCCGTGACCGGCTGTGGCGTGGTCCTGCTGGCCACCTGGGTCTGCGTCCTGAGCTGTCCCGGGCACGTGCCGGCCGTCCTGGTGCTGCTGCTGTGCGTGGTGACGGGGGTGGGCGGGCCCACGTCGGTGATCGGCTTCGACCTGGCCCGTGAGGCCAACCCCCCCGAGCGCGGCGGGGCGGCCACGGGCGTCGTGAACATCGGGGGATTCAGCGCCGCGGTGGTCGCCGACCTCCTCATCGGTTGGGTCCTCGACGTCGCCGGGCACGGCGGGCGCGACGCCGTCGGCTTCCGCCTCGCCCTCCTGGCCGTCCCGGCGGTGGTGGTCCTGGGCCTGGTGCAGTTCTGGCGCCTCGGCCGGAGGCGGCCCGTCACCGCCAAGCCCTGACGCCCCGACCCCAGGAAGCGGAGGGACGCCACCGGCGGGGCGGCGCACGGGGGCGTTGGTGACTAGTGGCGCATCCGACCCCTGCGAACCAGTGGGGTGAGCCGGGGTGGTTCGTTCGGAGAAGGGATGCCCTGGGCCTCCGACTGGTGGCTGATTCCCTGGGCCCAGTTGAGTCTCCTTGTGGAGTCCGTTGCTAACGACAAAGAATGGCCCGTGACAACGGATATGCATGTGCGCTACTACCAGCAACCCCGATCTGGGCCACCAATGGCTGAGGCGACGGTGGTACACCGTGGCCGCCGCTTGCTCAGCACCGAGTGCGCCGTCAGAGACGCTGAACAACGGATTCTCACTCGCACCACCGCGACTTACATGCTTGTCCCCATTCGGGGATGAAGAGTCCAAGCAGAAAGGTGTAGGCGCCAGCGGGGATGTGCCGAAGTGCGCTATCCGGTTCCGTCCGCAGGCGGCCTGTATCCGCGGCTCGGAGCGATCCTGGATGCATGGACTCCCCAGGCCTACCCCTGACACCTCGACCAGCCGAGCGACTATCGCAGGGCAATCCGGTTCGGAGCCGAAAACCCGCTCCGTTCAGATTCGACGGCGAACTAGCGCAAGGCTCCGGTGGTCATCAGCTGCTAGCCTCACAGCGCAACCCAGCTTGATAGCAAGGCGCCCGGGACTGCCTCTTCTCATGTTCGTCGAAACGCAGCGCAGTCACCTATTTGTGTCGGCATTTGGCAAGGGAGATCGCACCGCGCTCGCTCTGGGTGGTTGGATCGGAAGCGGCGAGATGTGGCTACCCGTTCTCGGTCGCCTCAGCCAAACGTGGCGCACAGTGACCTTCGACCAGCGCGGCTCCGGAGCGAGCCACGTGTCGAATCGGGACATCACCCGAGAGGCCTGGGTCGATGACGTGATCGCCGTAATGGATGCGCAGGGGATCGAGCGATGCTTGGTGATGTCGGACTCCTCCGGTTGCTTTCCCGCCGTCCTGGCGGCCTTGAAGTACCCAGAGCGGTTCACCGGACTCGTGCTCGTGGGCGGGGCTCTTCGGATGCCCCTAGATCGGGAGCGGCAACTCTTCGCCCTGGGCCTTCGCGTCGCCAGGCGACCGGTCCTGAGAGAGTTCGCCCGCAGGTGCCTGCCGGAGGACGAAGCAGGTCATGTCCGCCGGTGGTTGTGGGACATCTGCGTTCGCGCCGATCCGCGAAACGCTGTCCGCCTGCTGAAGATCCTGGACGGCTTCGATCTGACGGATGCAGCACGGTCGCTATTGACGCCGACACTTGTCTTGCACGGATCCAGGGATCTCATCCAGCCCCTCTCGGACGGAAGGGCGCTCGCGTCGCGGATTCCCGGAAGCGAGTTGGTCGTGATGGAGGGAAAGGGTCACGTTCCTATGATGAGCAGCCCGGACGAGGTGGTTTCGATCGTCGAAAAGTGGATCGAGGAGCGCGATCTCTGAACGAGAGTTCCGGGCGGGCGGTCGGATTTCCACCTCGCAATGCGCGAGTTCGGGGACGGTGGAGCGACCCTGACCGCCGAAGTCAACGGGCTCTCGAACATTCGTTCCCGATCGGGAAGTGCCGATGCAGTGCTCCCGGGCCGGAGTAGGGCGGGTGCGCTTCCTGTAAGGCGGCACCCGCAAACTGCGATCTGGGTCAGGAAATCACGCACGTGCGTCAAAGGCGCCGGTCATAGTCCTGCCAGCTTCGTGACAAGTTACGAATCTGACCCCTCCGAAATGGCGGGGGTGAGCCGGG